>NZ_CP026118.1:2178342-2506123 GCF_004101865.1 Halobacillus litoralis | reverse complement strand
ATGACCAACCCTGTTGTTTGTTTATTTGCCAGTTCCAGCTTCATGTTCACACCTCTATTTGGTAACGCTTTCATATAAAATTAAATGAATTTACTAATTCCTATGATGCCGTATTCAACGATTAAATTCAAATATCGATCGGAGGAATTCATTGGAAATAATGGAGTTGAGCTATTGAGATTGGAAAGGATAATAGGGTTCTAAGGAAACAACTCGTCCAGCTCCAACGCCCCAGAGATCCTAGCCATTTCCTTAAGCCATCCTCACTTTTATGACGATACTCACACAAGCAGGGATCATCTACCATCAAACAGGCAGGATGGTGGGCGACTTAAAAACATTATAGAGGTCACGGCGATGGGATATCATTTCTTAGTGGAGAGAGTATTAAAACTGGAGAATAAATATATTGATGTAGACCACATGGTGTTGAATCTTAAATAAGTTTTTTAAAAATATCTGAAGCGATGGTGTCCATTTGACCGAATATTTACTAGTTTCCTAACTCAAAAAAGGTGCCAGCAATATATTGCTGGCACCTTTTTGTTCCACGTGGAACATTTATAATACGTATGTGGCAAGAGTCTGTTGAACTTCTTCAATTGGACTATCTTTTTTGAATAGTTTACCAATAGGTTCATTGGATCCTGATAACCAGATTTTCAATTCTGAATCCATATCAAAACTGCCTGCTGTTTCTACACTGAAATGAGTGATGCTTTTATAAGGGATGGAATGATATTCGACCTTTTTACCTGTCATCCCTTGTTTATCCACCAGCACTAATCGCTTGTCTGTGAAAACGAAAGAGTCTCTCAATACTTTATACCCACTTTGAATCTGTTCATTTTCAATCAACACTTCTTCCAATTCTCTTTCTAGCTTTTCAATATCTACTTCACTTGCGTTTCCCATTAATCCATCTAAAAATCCCATGCTCGATTCCTCCTATTGCATTAAACGTAATAGCATACCTTCGCAAGGGGCCAATTCTATTGCCAGTACATTGTTCTTGGCGTTGAATATTCTTCTCTTATTCTCTAAATGCTGCCATTTTCCTTTTTGGATCGGCAGGTTGACTTCTTTCTTTTTACGGAGATTCCTGTTGAATAAATAGATCAACTGTTCATCAGAGGCTTCACTCCCGAAATGATCGACTTCATCTCTTATCCAACGTTCAAACCCGAACACGTCGTCATCGTAGGCGAAAGACTTCCAATTCCCTGTTCGAAGGGCCTGGTGTTCTTTACGCCATTGGCCGATTTGGCGATACCACTTCAAAAGTTCTTGATCTTCTTTGTCCCACGGATATGGCTTGCGATTATCAGGGTCTGCTCCTCCTGATAATCCTGCTTCATCGCCATAGTAGAGGGAGGGGACTCCCGGGAAGGTATAAATCAACAAACTCAAGGCTTTGATTTGGCTGATTATAAGATCTTCTTTTTCATCTTCTGCCAAATCATCTGGAAGGAAATCATCCAGCATGGTTTTGATCCTTTCCACATCATGGCTGGAGAGCATGTTCATCACTGCATAAAAGTACTGTTTCGGGTAATGTTCACCAAGGGTCATCAGACGACGATGGACGGTTGGAGCATCCATTTCCCCTTTTATGAACTCCAGCAAAATCCTACGCATCGGGTAGTTCATGACAGAGTCCAACACACCGCCTAGAAAGTAATCCCGCCGCTTGCCGTAGGCTGTTTTATTAGAGGCATCCTCCCAAACTTCGCCTAACAGGACGCTGGACTCATCCTTACTCTTCAGCTGGCGGTATAGCTGGCTGATCAAGTCATCTGTCAATTCATCGGCTACATCTAACCTCCAGTGTTTCATGCCGGAGTTTTGCCAGGTTTTGATGACACTGTCTTCTGCATGGACCAGAAAGTTTTGATAGTCTTCGTTTTCCTTTTTCAATGTCGGTAATGTACCAACGCCCCACCATGCGTCATAATCGTCGGGATATTGGTGGAATGTGTACCAACTGTAATAGGAAGAATTCTTAGATTGATAGGCACCGAGCGAATCGTATTTTCCTTCTCTATTGAAATAAATGCTGTTGCTTCCAGTGTGACTGAACACTCCATCAAGCATGATTTCCATCCCTCTTTTACGTGCCGCCTCAATCAGGCTCTCCAAGTCCGCTTTCGTTCCGAGAAGGGGATCGATTTTGTGATAATCACCAGTATCATATCTATGATTACTCTCCGCCTCAAAGATCGGGTTCAAATAGATGACGGTGACACCTAATGACTCAATGTGATCCAGTTTTTCTTCGATCCCTTTCAAGTTACCTCCAAAAAAGTCCCATCGTATGACTTCACCACGCTCATTCCTTATATACACAGGTTCATTTTCCCAATGGGCATGGATGAGGCTGGTCTCAGGGGCTTTCTCTGGTTCAATATCGCCTGCCGCATAAAATCGATCAGGGAAAATTTGATACATGGTTGCATTTTTCCACCAATCAGGTGTTTGGTAGGCGGGATCATATACCGTGATCTGCCATGAAGGAGGGATGTGATCATAAACTTTTCCTTCTCCGCTTTCAAAGCTCTTTTCCCGTCCGTAAAACAGTGTGCGGTCTTCGAGAATGACCTCGAAAAAGTACCAAATCAACTGCGGGGTGTCCGGCATTACGACCGTCGTTTCATAAGATGTGCGTTGATGCTCTTCACTGCAAACGTCCATCTCTTTCGTCTTTTCATCATCCGTACGATCCAATATATAGTGGAGGATGACATGTGATACATGATAACGATTGTGTACATCAATTGTAAGCGTAACAGCAGAACCTCTCGGTGCAGCACCGAAAGGCTCTCGATATGAAGATTCAAAACTATTGTGATACATTTCCATTTGTCTCACTGAACCGTCCCTCCTAAAAAACTCACTTCAACGTAGTAACCCGTTGAATGTCCCAAATATCGCGGGCATATTCCTGGATGGTACGATCACTTGAGAAGACCCCGGATTGGGCAATGTTCACTAAACTTTTCAGATTCCATTGACGCTTTCTCTGATAGTCCTGGCTTACTTTCTTTTGAGCTAGCACGTAACTTGCAAAATCTTTCAACACGAAATACTCATCATTATACGTCAATAAAGCATCATAGATTTCTTGGAACTCCGTCTCCCCTTTAGAGAATGGACTATAATGAATCAGCTGATCAAGAGTATGACGTACACGTTGATCATTTTCATAGACTGCTTTGGATGAATAAGAGCCATTTCGGTAATAATCCCACACCTCGTCAGACCTTAAACCGAAAATGTAGAGGTTGTCATCCCCTACCAGCTCGTGAATTTCTACATTGGCTCCATCCATCGTGCCGAGAGTTAAAGCTCCATTCATCATGAACTTCATGTTCCCGGTGCCTGACGCTTCTTTCGTGGCCATTGATATTTGTTCACTTACATTACTCGCAGGAATGATGCGTTCCGCTATCGATACGGAGTAATTAGGTAAGAACACTACTTTTATATATTCATTCACATCAGGGTCATGATTGACCACATCCGCGATTCGGTTGATCAGTTGAATCACTTTTTTCGCGAAATGATAACTCGGAGCCGCTTTCGCTCCAAAGAAAAATGTCCGCGGCACGATATCCAGTGTTGGATCCGATTTCAATTCATTGTATAAATGCATAATATGAAGAGCATTAAGCAACTGGCGTTTATACCCATGCAGTCGCTTGATATGGACGTCGAAAATAGATTCAGGATCGACTGCAATCCCCTGTGTCTCTTGCACCCAATTAGATAAATCGATTTTATTCTTTTGTTTAATATCATGGAGTCGATCAAGGAAAGGCAGGTCATCTTTTCGGTTAAGCAATTTCGTTAACTGACCCGGCTGCCTGATCCAATCTTCACCAATCGCTTCTGTAATAGCAGAAGTCAACGGGCGGTTCGCATGCATCAACCAGCGGCGATGAGTGATGCCATTCGTCTTATTGTTGAACCGGTCAGGAAATGTATCATAAAAACGTTTCATTTCCCTTTTCTTAAGTATTTCTGTATGAAGCTTTGCTACACCGTTGATGCTATGGCTGCCTACAATTGAGAGGTGGGCCATCTTCACCTGTCCATCTGCTACGATGGCAAGATCTGCGATACGGTCGAAGTCTCCTGGATATGTGCGCCATAATGCCTGACAAAAGCGTTCATTGATCTCATCGATAATCATGAAAATTCTTGGCAGCAATGAGCGCACAAGCCCTACAGGCCAAGACTCCAATGCTTCACTCAATGTCGTATGATTCGTGTAGGAGACTGAATTCTGCGTGATTTCCCACGCTTCTTCCCAACCTACCCCTTTTTCATCCATTAAAATTCTCATCAATTCAGGTATGACAAGGGCCGGATGTGTATCATTGATATGAAGTGCTGCTTTCTCAGGGAATGATGACCAGGGCAGGCCCAGTGTCTCAAAGGATTGCACAATCGATTGCACACCAGCTGATACTAAGAAATACTCCTGCTTCAAGCGGAGCTCCTTCCCTTCGGCTGTGGAATCATCAGGATATAAAAACTCTGAGATCGCTTCTAAAGAACGTTTGTGTTGAAGGAAGTGTCCAAACTCCCCTTCCTTTTCCGCTTTAGCTACCGTGTTTTCAATCGTCGGTTCAGCTGACCATAACCGAAGCGTATTGACTGTCTCATTATGGTAACCTACCACAGGGACATCGTAAGGAATAGCGTTGATCGGCTCATAATCCTCGTATTTGAAGTGGAGTTTTCCATTTTCACCTTTCGTAGAAGAGACGTGACCGCCAAAGCGGACTTCAATCGCCTCCTCCGGACGGCGGACTTCCCAGATAAACTCTTTAGAGAGCCAGTAGTCAGGAAGCTCCACCTGTTTTCCATCAATGAAATGTTGATCGAACATCCCATATTTATACCGGAGTCCATAACCATGTCCAGCTAAATTCAAGGAAGCCAATGAATCGAGAAAACAAGCAGCTAATCGGCCTAACCCACCATTACCAAGTCCAGGGTCACTCTCTTTCTCTTCTAATTCTGAAAGGGACAAGCCAAGATCATCGAGGCCATCTTCAACAAGAGACAAAACATTCATGTTCAATAGATTATTGCCGAGCAGGCGACCCATCAAAAATTCCATCGAGAAATAGTACACTTGCTTATTTTTGTTCTCCCGGTATCCTTGATCGGTTTTCAACCAATTTTTGTTGATTTTCTCCCGTATTAACCCGCCTAAAGCTCGATACGTATCGAAATCAGACGCTGTCGTTACGGTTTTCCCCAACTTTTCTTCTAACTGCGATTTAAACTCTGACTTGAATTCCTCTTTGTCACTGAACATCACCATTAAGGTTCCTCCTGTCACCTCTGCTAACGGAACATAGATTGATATAAATCCATGTACTGATCAGCCGAGTTCTCCCATGTGAACTTACTCTTGCAAATATTTTTCACCAGTTTTTGCCAAGTAGCAGGTTCCTGATAGGTTTCAATAGCTCGACGAATGGTGTACAGCATGTCATGGGCGTTGTAATGGGTGAACGAAAATCCGTTCCCTTCTTCCGTCTCTGTATTATATGGCTGGATCGTATCCACAAGTCCCCCTGTTTCCCTGACGATCGGTGCAGCCAAATACCGCAATGCAATCAATTGACCGATACCACATGGTTCAAAACGGGAGGGCATGAGAAAGAAATCACTAGCCGCATAAATCTGTCGGGAAAAAGGTTCTGAGAAACGGATATTCGTAGACATTTTCTCTGGATGTCTGTCCTGGGCCCATTGGAGCATCTGTTCATATTGATACTCCCCTGTACCAAGCAAGACGATTTGGACATCTTCATGGTACAGCAGCTCATCAATAATTCGTCCAATCAAATCGAACCCTTTTTGCTCCACCAGTCTGGAAACGATGCCAATCACCGGCACATCTTTCCTCACCGGCAAACCTACCTCTTCCTGCAGCCACATTTTATTTTGGGCTTTTTTGATCAAAGAACTGCGAAATGGGAATGCGAGAGCATCGTCTTTCATAGGGTTGTAGTTTTGATCATCAATGCCGTTTACAATTCCGATTAATTCATCTGTTCTTTTTCTTAATACTCCGTCTAGGTTTTCCCCATAATAAGGAGTTTGAATCTCTTTTGCGTAGGTTTCACTAACCGTTGTGACAAAATCCGCATAATTCAAGGCGGCTTTCATGAAGTTAATGTCACCAAAAAATTCAAAGGCATCGTCTCTCATCATGCTTTCATCATAATCCATCAAATCGTGTAAAACAGACTGAGCAAATACACCTTGATACTTCAAATTATGGATGGTGAAAACGGTTTTCATACCTTGAAGTTTTTCAACCTCTTTATAATGGGTATGTAGAAACACCGGAATCAAGCCTGTTTGCCAGTCGTGACAATGAAGAATGTCTGGTGTCCATTCCATCGAAGTGATCCATTCCATCACGGCCCGGTTGAAAAAAACGAAACGCTCTGCTTCATCGTCATACCCATATAGGTTGGAACGTTTGAAGTAATACTCATTATCTATGAAATACACAGGGATACCTTCGTATTCTATATATTCAATACCCGCATATTGGTTACGCCATCCAAGCGTGATGTTGAGCTCATCTACATGGGTCAGCTGTTCTTTCCAGACATCACTCATATTTTCATATTTCGGAAGGATGACACGTACATCATTTCCCTGCTTCTTCAATGCTTGGGGAAGAGAACCTAATACATCAGCCAGCCCGCCGGTTTTAATAAAAGGGGCACATTCAGAACCAATCATCAATACATTCATGTCCATCCACTCCTTAGTTATTGTCCATCATCATCCTGTGACGGATGATTACATGAAAGGGACTGCCAGAGGGTTGAAATCTAGACAGTCCCTTTTATTGGTGTGTTACATTGTTCTTCTTTTTGCTACGACATAAGGCTTCTCAGGAGCACCGATCAACGTTTTACCATTTGAAATGTTACAATCTTTATCCAAGATCACATTTTCCAGGACTGCGTCCCCTTCTATTTCACAGCGCTGCATGATGATTGAATTCTTGATGACTGCTCCTTCAGCTACTTTGACGCCCCTGAAGAGGATACTATCTTCTACATGCCCTTCTATTACGCAGCCATTCGCTACCATCGTGTTCCTCACACTCGATGTTTCGGTATAGTTTGAAGGCGCTTCATTCTTAATTTTGGTGAATACTGGTGCTTCATCTTTGAACAGATTGTCATGCTCAGTCGCATCCAATAATTTGGAGCTGTTCCGGTAATAGCTCTCAATCGAATTAATCAATGCGTGTGTACCGGTATATTCATAAGCATGAATATTGATTTCCGGCAATTTTGCTTTGATTCCATCCAAAAAGAAGTGGGAGCATCCATGTGCAATGCACTTTTCGATCAATTCGTACATATAGTCTTTTTCAATGATATACATATCCATATAGACATTCGTGCTGCTGTGGTCATTATGGATGGCAGTCACGCGGTTATTTTCGTCGATGTCCAGCTTATGTGCCCGCTGGTGCTCTGGATACAGTTCATCCACTTTACTATATATGACCGTCACATCTGCATCAGCTTTTTTGTGTTCCTGAAGTACATCCTGGAAATTGATATTGCAAATATTTTGAGACCCCGACACCACGAGGTAATCCGCGAGGGTGCGGTTGATAAAGTCTATGTTGTTGTGGAAATGTTGTAAATCCCCTTTAGAGATGTCTGTAGGATCATTCCAATCGGGTGGTAAAATGAACAACCCGCCGCGTTTACGATCAAGATCCCATGCCTTGCCCTGTTCAAGATGATCCATAAGTGAACGATATTTCCTCCGGGCAAAAACGGCAACGGATTCAATTCGTGAATTAGTCATATTCGAAATGGTGAAATCGATCATCCGATACCGGCCTGCAAAAGGAACAGCAGCCCCGCAACGGAAGTAAGTCAATTCATCCATCATATCTTGTTCGTGATCCAAATTAATGATTCCAGCTATACGATCCATAAAATCCTCCCTTTATCAGTTGGTAGCAAAACTAGTAGCAAGCACACTTCCTTCGTCCGCTACAAGTGTGATCTCACTATCTGGAGATGGGTCACCAATGACTGCTCCATCCTCGATCACACTTCCTTTAGCGACGATCGCCCGGTGAATCTTCACGTTCTTGCCGATTTTCACGCCAGGCATAATGACAGAATCCTTCACCACTGACGATTCACCAACATGAACGTCGTAAAAGATGATTGAGGTGTCCACCTTGCCATATATGCGGCAGCCTTCATTGATCAGTGCGTTCTTCACCGTCGCCGCAGGTGCAATATATTGCGGAGGCTGGTTAGGGTTTTTCGAATAAATGCGCCACCTTTGATCATTCAAGTTCAGCTCTGGATTTTTCTTCAACAAATCCATATTCGCTCCCCACAAACTCTCGACCGTGCCAACATCTTTCCAATATCCTTCGAATGTATAGGCCATCATCTTTTTATAATCGTAAAGAAGAGCAGGGATGATATCTTTCCCGAAATCATGAGAAGAATTTTCTTTTTCCGCGTCCTCGATCAAATATTGCTTGAGGACGTCCCAACGGAAAATGTAAACACCCATTGACGCGAGATTACTCTTCGGATATTCAGGTTTCTCGTCAAACTCTGTAATTCTACCTTCTTCATCTGTGTTCATGATGCCAAACCGGTTCGCATCTTCCCACGGTACTTCAATGACAGAGATGGTGGCATCTGCCCCTGTTTCCTTATGGTGATTGAGCATGGCATTGTAATCCATTTTGTAAATATGGTCCCCTGATAAGATAAGCACGTGTTCTGGCTCATATTGATTCAGGAATTTCAAATTCCGGTGGATGGCATTGGCTGTACCTGAGTACCAGCCTCCCCCTTCTGCCTGCATGAATGGCGGCAACACCGAAACTCCTCCGTGCTTACGATCCAGGTCCCATGTATCCCCGATTCCGATATAATCATTCAGAATGAGAGGCTCATATTGAGTCAGTACACCGACCGTGTCGATGCCTGAATTCGTACAATTACTTAACGGAAAATCGATGATCCGGTATTTCCCGCCAAAATAAACAGCTGGTTTTGCAATTTGTTTGGTCAGTGACTTCAGTCTGGTTCCTTGACCACCAGCCAGAAGCATCGCTACGCATTCTTTATTTTTCATGATTTTCCTCCTTGGATACTGAAGTTCTTTTTAAGAAGCTCACACCGAGCGGGGGAATCGTCATGGTTATGTGGTGATCTTGTCCTTGCCATGGAGAGGCTGCTGCTTCCAAAGGCAAACCGTTCATCTGCCCTGAACCTCCGAAATGTTCCGCATCACTCGAGAAAATTTCCTTATATGAGCCGTGTTTCGGGACTCCTACTTTGTAATCGTGGTAAACTTCCGGCGTGAAGTTACAAACGACTATTAGCTGATCATTTGAAGTGCGGCTGTTGCGAGCAAAGGAAATAATGCTTTGATCGTAGTTATGAGGGTCGATCCACATGAATCCTTCTTCCTTATGATCGAGCTCCCATAAAGCCGGCATATCTCTATACAATTGATGCAATTGTTTCGTGTAATCCAATATGGAGGCGTGGGAATCATAATCCATCAGCTCCCAATCCAAATCCTCTAAATCTTTCCACTCATCGAATTGGCCGAATTCACCTCCCATGAACATGAGTTTCTTCCCGGGATGGGCATACATATATGCCAGAAATGCTCGTAAGTTAGCAAACTTCTGCCAATAATCTCCCGGCATTTTATTCAATAACGATTTCTTACCATGAACGACTTCATCATGGGAAATCGGTAATACAAAGTTCTCTGAAAAAGCATAAAAAAGTGAAAAGGTAATTAAATTGTGATGGTGTTTGCGGTGGATCGGATCCATTTCCATGTATTTGAGCATGTCATTCATCCATCCCATATTCCATTTATAATTGAACCCGAGACCACCGATGTATGTCGGCGAACTGACAAGCGGCCAGGAAGTCGACTCTTCTGCCATCATCAGGACATCTGGGGATTCGTCGAAAACCGCTTCATTCATTTTCTTAATAAATGAAACAGCTTCAAGATTCTCCCGTCCGCCGTATTCATTCAATTCCCATTCCCCATCGTTTTTGCCGAAGTCCAAATACAGCATGCTGGCGACTGCGTCCACCCGCAATCCATCCAGATGGTATTCATTTAACCAATAGATGGCATTGGAGATAAGAAAACTTTGGACTTCCTCCCTTGCAAAATCGAATGTGAGTGTACCCCATTGCGTTTTTTCCGCTTTACTGGGATTCTCATATTCATAGAGGGCTTCTCCATCAAAACGTCTCAAACCGTGCTCATCTTTACAAAAATGGCCTGGCACCCAATCCAATATGACACCGATTCCATGTTTGTGACACTGGTCGACAAAGTATTTAAAATCGTCAGGAGTGCCATAACGGGAGGTAACGGAATAGTAACCGGTTGCCTGATACCCCCACGAACGGTCGAACGGGTGCTCCGTCAAAGGCAGAAGTTCAATATGGGTATAGCCCAGGTCTTTGACATAAGGAATGACCATCTCTGCATATTCGCGATAGTTATAATAAACTTCGGGCTCTATGTATTTCCATGAGCCTAAATGAAGTTCATAGATGGACATCGGTGATTCATAAGGATTTCTGGCTTTTCTATCCTTCATCCACTCGTCATCTTTCCACTCATAGTCATCTAATGGATAGACCACAGATGCGGTGTCCGGCCGAAGCTCACTTGAAAAAGCGTAAGGATCTGACTTCAGACGAAGGTGGCCGTGGGAAGTTAAAATTTCATACTTGTACATCGTCCCTTTCTCCAACCCTGGAATGAAGGCCATCCAAATCCCATTCTCATTAATTCTCTCCATCGGGTTCTCTCTGCCGTCCCATTCATTGAACATGCCCACTACGCTTACCTGCTCAGCGTTTGGAGCCCATACGGCGAACCGGATGCCTTGTACGCCATCCCTTGTTTCAGAATGAGCGCCAAGAAGTCGATAACTATATCGGAGGTTCCCTTCATGAAACAAGTAGATATCATGCTCTAAAGTTGTATTTTGAACCACACCAACACTCCTCTTCCCTTTAAATTTGATCAATTTGAAAGACTCACGCGCAAATAAAGTGTAAGAACGTTTTCTTTCGCCTATATTCATCATAAAATCACGGCAGAGCTTTTACAATTAAAATTGTTAAAAATTTTCTGAAAGTTTTGTCGTATTTTATCGAATTTTTATACATATTGATTATTTAGACTTATTGTTATATAAATGTTTATAAGTAAGCGCTTGCATAAATATGTGTTCCCCGTAATTTATATAGAAAAACCACTCCTTTCTAATTCCTATCTGAAAAAGCGAGGACTTTCACTGAAAAGATGAAAAAATTTCACACGATCCTTTTCTTTTCTCTGATCCCAGACCCCTTCATTCTTAAAAAGTTTCGAGCCTTCTTTAAATAGAAGACATCCTTTTCACTTCAATTCCTCTTACAATTGGAAAACTATTCATCTGTTAAAATCCTTGAAAATAGTTTCGAGAAAAATATTTAGTGGTATAGCCTAGGAACGACTTAATAAAGAGGTGAACACTCATGTCATTAGCAGGAATAAGTTTACTTATTATCGCAATTGCTTTTGCCTTCATCAGCATCTATGTCGTCAAAACCTTGAAAGCTGCCTCAAGTACGATGACGAGCGTATCGAACACATTAGAAAAAGTAGAAGGCCAGATGCAGGGCATCACCACAGAATCAGAAAGTTTACTCAAGAAATCAAACAACATAGCAGCAGATATCGAAACCAAAACGCAGACACTCGATGGATTGATGGAAACATTGAAAAATGTCGGCTCCACCGTCGGTAACGTCAACCATTCGTTACAGGGTGTGTCTGAAAGTGTCGCCCACGCTTCCCACGAGAAGGATGAAAATGTCGCGAAAGCCATGCGCTGGGGCGATGCTGCGATTGAATTATATTTGAAATGGAAAAGAAAGAAGTAAATTAGGAAAGTGGGGTTTTACTCATGGATTATCTAGGAATCGGTGTCCTTATCATCGGAATCGCTTTTGCTATCGTGTCTATTTTCTTAATCAAAGCCTTGAATAATCTAGCCAAAGTTCTTGGCGGTGTCCGTAAAACAGTGGATCAACTGCCGGATCAGTTGGACTCTGTGATGAAAGAGACAACAGGCGTACTGCACAGTAGTAATGATACACTGGCTGATGTCAACGAGAAGATTCGCGCACTCAGCCCGCTGTTTTATATCGTCGGCGATATCGGAGAGTCCTCCAGGAAACTGACCTCCTCACTTGTCGACATGACCGCATCCATTAAGCAAAGCACGCACGAAGGTGAACAAAAAATCAACGAAGAAGGTTGGCGTGGTATCTATGGTGCTCTCGCCCTGACTTATTACCTTTCCCAAAGACGTAAAGCATTGAAATCAGTTCAACTGGAAAGGTCGACATCATGAAAAACACAGAATGGATTATCGGACTGTCTGCAGGCATTGTAGGTGGCCTGATAGCAAGATCATTGATTTATGAACCATCTGTGACTAAAATGAAATTCAACCGAAAGAAAGCAGAATTTTATGAATGCGGGTTGACCCAGTACCAGGATATCCAATCCACCAAACACAAACTCGAAACGGAAGCTGTGAAAAACAAAAACTGAAAGGGGATTTTAACCATGGAAAACCAAAACCAGAATGTAAATCAAACGACACCACAAAACCAAAAACGAGGAAACAAAAAGTTACCGATCGCCATTTTAACAGGAGCACTGATCGGTGGCGCATTCATTCTCATCAAAGATCCCAGTGAAAGAAAGCGTATCAAAGAAGGTACCCGTTCTACCAAGGACGCCGTATCTGGATATGCTTCAGAGGTGAAGGAAGATCCATCAGCGAAAAAAGATGACCTGGTTACACGTGTCCGCAATTTCGTATCTGTGGCAAACGAAGCGGTCGCTACCGTTCAGGAAGTCTTCAATAACCAGGGCAAAGAAATTACCGAAAAGGCAAAAGATATCAAAGAAGAGTCCGAAGAAATCGTATCGACAGCCAAAAATGCGGGAGAAGACTTGCAGGAAGCGGGAGATAAAGCGAAAGAAGCGAAGGATGAGCTAGCTGAACCTTCAAATGAAGAAAATACCGATCAAACTCGTGAGAAAGTCGCTGAAATAAACCACCAGCGCTAAATAATCTGTTAAAGAAGCGCTGCATATAAAAATATGCAGCGCTTTTTCGTGCAGGAGGATAATACAAATGTCAGTCTTATTAAGACGTATTTATGATGAAGAAAAAATATTAGGTGGTTATCGTGTCCTTGTCGACCGCGTATGGCCTAGAGGTATTTCAAAAGAGAAAGCCCAGCTGGATAAATGGACGAAAATCATCGCCCCGAGTTCAGATTTAAGAAAATGGTTCAACCACGATGCTGACAAATTTGAAGGTTTCAAGGAGAAATATCTGGAGGAAATAAATCAGTCTCCTGAAGCCCAATATTTGTTAAATGAACTAAAGGAAAAAGTGAAATACCAGAGGGTCATTCTTCTATACGGTGCAAAAGATGTGCACCACAACCATGCGGTGGTATTGAAAGATTGGCTCGAGAAAGAATGAAAACCGAACGCATTATAGAAGACTTGATTCCGGGATAGTGGAGGTTCGTTATCGAATAAGAGATAGGGGTGGCTTTGAAACAACTTGTTTTCCTGCGGGGAACTGGCGAGATCCAGGAGAGCTTTTAGGTGGCCTCTGAAGCACTTCAACTTTTTGAGTTATGCATCAAATAAAGTAGTCGAGTTGGACAATTTTATCATTTAACTCGGGCTTCTTTATAGGGACCTTCCTTCTCCATGAGCTTTAGTATTCGTATTGATATTGACGGTGAATATCGCCACCGCCCCTTGTACACGGAGAGTGATTTTCTTTTATAATCAAAGGAAATCACTTTTCAGATTGGCCTCTGTTGATTCCACGATGAGCGTTCGGTGGTGACGCCTGCGGGAACAGCGCGAGCCGAAGATCCACTTGGTCAAGTGATCTTCTTGACCAAGTTAGCTGAGGCCGTGCCCGCGGCAAGCACCCACCGACAAGCGATTCGTGAGAAGCAACAACAAACTTCAACAGCTTCTCTAGATTAAAAAGGGTTTTTCAATAGCCTCGCTTTTAGCTCGAGGAAGCTTGCCGTGTTCCCGGCGGAAAGCGAGCTATTTCCAAACCCCCATTTCTCCAAGCAAAGCACCAAACCGATACCATATGAGAAATAGGGTGCTTATTCAACTTTACTAATAAGTTTTTTATATTGCACATCTCCATATCCTAATGTTGGAAAAACATCAAATAACCTTTTAAGTAATTCAGATGTCGCTAAGTTGTCATTTTTCTTGATATACCTCATTACTGGATTATCATCTTCAAGCATCATTAAGTATAGATCTATGGCCTGGTACATAACGGGAATTACTTTTACGGACGTTTTTTGCTGGTTTAATAGGACGTCTTCGTATACTGTAAAATAATCACCTAACTCAAGTTCTGTTTGTGTTACCTTAAATTCATCTTCTCTAAAGCTATTCAAGAAAACTTTCCCCCTGTATTCGGATTGTTCAAGGTACCCAAGGAGAGTGAGAAGATTCATTTGACAAAACATATCTTCGCCGAACCACAAAATGATATACGTATATGTGTTATTAAAGAGGTCATTTAAAGGTGCGATCACATTATTGATATAATCTTCAACTAGTACATGGTGCCCTGCAGCTCTTGTTTTGATGAATTCCTCATTGAATATCTTCCTGGTAGTAGCATTTACACACATAGCTTCATTAAAAGGAGCGTAATCTGAATCCCCCATGATTTTGTTATTCTTAAACTCATCATACAAAACCTGACCATTCAGAATATTCAGTACATGTTCATCAGAAAAATCACTGGTTGCGCTTTGTATTTGATTAACCCTCATTTCTCGTGAAAAACCCATTCCGCACCATTCCCTTTATTATTTATCGAGAGTTTGTTAAATGATTGAACTGGCATTTTAGTTGAGTTGATATTCTCCAGGGCTTATGCCGAAAACGTTCTTAAACGTAATCAAAAGCAATATCAATGATCCTCCTCCCGCGTCCTAAATCTTCTGTAGACAAGTACAACCTTCTAAGAAGAATAGACCGTCTAATATTCAAACCTATTAATTGGTGAAATATAAATGAACAATAATAAAGGGAATATCCCATATCATTGGCAAGTTCACCTAACGAGTATTTACTTTTCAGCCTGTCTTCAATCCAATCTATAGAAGCAATATTCATTAATCCCCCCAACATGCATTATAAGGGAATTGTGTTTCATACTTGTGATATTTATTGTGATTTCTATATATGTGTAACATTACTGTACATGAATGAAGAATAAAAGGGGGAGTTGGTGAAGAAGGTTACTTAATACAAACGGCGTCTTTGGTATAACAAAGGAATAAACAACAAAACGCTTGGATCTATTATTCCAAGCGTTTTGTTTGTTATTAATAGTCCTGAAAATCCTGTATTTCAGTATGTTATTTGCTTGTTCTTTACATTTTTCAGCAACTGCGTGAGAATTCACTTAGGTGAATGACCTATTTCTATAGGTCACTCCGTCAGTTCTGTCAAACGTTGAGAAGAAGAAGCCACTTTGGATACAGCTCCGTTAATTTCCTGGATTACATGGGCGAATTGTTCAAGTTCTCCTTCAATCCCGGCGTTATATGACTTGTTCTGTCCCATAGCGGTTACGATTTCTGTAAAGAAGTGATTGATTTGATTCATACTCTCGGTTCCTTCTGAAATCATTTCATTAATGCTCCCGACATTGCTGGAAACATTATGGATCTGCCCACTTGTCGATGTGATTAAATCAGATACTTCTGCTACAGAATTCTGCGTCTGCTCGGACAGTTTACGGACTTCATTGGCCACCACTGTGAACCCTGCTCCGTGTTCCCCGGCTCTTGCTGCCTCGATGGAAGCATTCAAGGAAAGCAGATTTGTCTGTTCGGCAATGGACGAAACGATTGTAACAATTTTACTGATTTCCTCGGCGACGTGTTTCAATTTTTCCATATCATCCGAGATCTCTTTAATATTTTTTTGAATTTCATTCATCTGTTTTTGCTGAATTTCCAATCTTTCTTTTCCTTCTAATGATTGTTGTTCAACTTGTTGAGCAACCTGGGACCCATTTTTAGAATCCTCTACAATCTTCTCTGTCTGCTCGGTCAATTGTTCAGTGGAAGCACTAGCCTGTTGAGATACTGCAGCTACTTCTTCAGACATTTGATCGACCCTGCGGTAGGCTTCCCGGCGTTTTTCAATTTCCGCTTCCCTTAATTGTTCCGCTTCTTCCTCGAACATATCCAACACCAGTTGTTGTTCAATGCTGAGGATCTTCGTTGTTGCGCGAATCGCTTGGCTGAAGTGGGCTTCACTCAGCTCCTGTTGATAAATATTCATGAAAGAAAGCAATAGATCCTGGAATGCACACATGTACCATTTCGGTTTCAAGCCAATGTTCAAGTGTACTTTTGCAATCCGCTTTCGTTTTTCGATGAAAGAGGCATCAATCACCCCATTGAACATTTCCTGGATATGTACGGACAGCGTCTTCTGCAAACGTTCTACTGAACTATGGTGGTTGATGATGTGCTCCAAGGATGGTTCGCTTTCCAAGTTTGCATAAAACTGACGCACTACTTCATCGATATGACTACTGACGAGGGGCTGTAAGGACTTTAAGATGGCCAAATCATCTGCCGTCAAATGAATCATTTCAAACTGTTTTTCAAGATCTGACCCTGACTCTACTTGGATTTTACCAACTAAACCTTCTCCCAGTGCCGCTTCTTCTTTTTCTCTTTTCTTTGTCGCAAATAAACCCATGCTTCATCCCCCTAAGTATCTTCCAGATATAATTAGCTCTAGCCTTTATATCGACTTTTAGGAAATACTCTTAAGGGTAAGGAATGAATAAAAGTGCCTGCCCTTCATAAAGGACAGACACTTTGTTATGAGGCGGGGCGATTTTTATAAACGCTCGCGATCAATATACTCATTCGGTTCTGCGCCGAATTCTGTACTATGATTTTTAAATTGAGCCAGACGGCCGTTTCTATGCTCGCCTTTGTTCTTTGTTTCTTTGAATTGACGATTTGGCTTTTTGTCTTTTTTACTCATCATTTTCACCTCGTGTAGGACAATGTCTTACATAGTTAGTTTGCAAAAAACAACAGAACATTATGCATGAAAATATATGGCCGAGCCTCTTTTGCAACCAGTCAGGAAAAAGGTCATCGTTTCACAACCAGCCTTCAAATAACCACTCACCTCAGCCTTACTATCCCTTATCCATTCTTTGATTATCCACCATAATTTCCATTTAAAAAGTGGTTTTAAATCCAGCAATTAGAGGAAATGTTCTTAGATATTAAATACTGCAATTTTACTATTTATATAAATGAAAGAGGTGGAAAGATGACTCCAAACCAAATCGGCTTTGCCTTATTATATATTGGTGTATTCTTATTGGTCGGGAAAATCATCCGTGTCAAATCAACACTGCTGCAAAATTTATTTTTACCATCCTCCATCATCGGGGGCTTTATCGCATTATTGTTAGGACCACAGGTATTAGGGAAGTTTTTCTCTGACGATAACTCCTTAGCAAACGGAGTAATGACGGAAAACATTACGGAAGTCTGGTCTTCCTTGCCCGGAATGATGATCAACATAGTGTTTGCCTGCTTGTTCCTGGGAGCCACCATCCCTAAGTTGAAGGACATATGGAATTATGCAGGTCCACAGCTCGCCTTTGGCTGGGCTATCGGCTGGGGGCAGTATGTTGTCGGTCTTTTACTTGTCTTATTAATCCTGACACCTTTTTTCGATTTACCTCCAATGGCCGGTGCCTTGATTGAAGTTGCATTCGAAGGTGGGCACGGAACGGCTGCTGGTATGGCCAGCACTTTCGAAGAACTCGGTTTCTCAGAAGCCTTCGATTTAGCGATCGGTCTAGCGACGGTAGGTGTGCTTTCCGGAGTGATCTTCGGTATCATCCTGATTAACTGGGGAGTACGAAATAAAAAGACCAAGGTCATTGAAGATGTAGATGACTTTTCTAATTTAAGAAAACGCGGGGTCATGGAATATCAAAACCGTGAACCGGCTGGAAAAATGACGCTGCGACCAGAATCGATCGAACCTTTATCCTTCCACCTCGCGATTGTCATGTTGGCTATTTTAATAGGCTGGGGGATTCTCCAAGGGTTGATTGCTCTTGAAGCGATCACCATCAATTCTGATTTCATGGAATACATTCCGCTATTCCCTGTTGCAATGCTTGGCGGTATTCTGCTTCAAATCGTTTTTGACAAAAAGGACAAATACAATCTGGTTGACCGACGCATGATCAATCGGATTCAAGGATTGGCACTTGATGTGTTGATTCTAACCGCTATTGCTACGGTCTCCCTGGACGTGATCGGTGAATATCTAGTTCCATTCTTAATCCTGGCTGCAGCCGGTATCGCCTGGAACCTATTCGGCTTCCTCGTCCTGGCCCCACGCTTCATCCCGAACTACTGGTTTGAACGAGGCATTGGAGACTTCGGCCAATCCATGGGTGTCACAGCCACTGGTCTTCTATTGATGCGGGTAGTGGACCCTGATAATGAATCCCCTGCTTTTGAAGCATTCGGATACAAGCAATTGTTCTATGAACCATTTCTGGGCGGAGGTTTTGTGACAGCATTGTCCGTTCCATTTATCGCCCAATTCGGTCCATGGCCGAGCTTGATTCTTGCAGCAGCTATGACAGCTGTAGGAATCCTCTCAGGACTCTTTTACTTTGGAAAAGGAAAAGGCTCCTCAATCTGACACCAAACGTCTGTCTTTATAAAAAGGCAGGCGTTTTTCATGTATGAATCGTCTTTTAAAAAAGCTTTCAAAAGGCCGATCATATACTTTCTCAATTCAACGGGTAATGGAGAAGGATAAGTAAAGTCTATGTAAGAGGAGCAGATCACACATCCCAAGCATTCACATTGACATCAAACGTCTCCTTCCTTTATCTTATATCAGTAATCATAAGTAAATAGATCAGGATTAATGGTTTAGTTGTAATTGCAAAAAACAAAAAATAAGGAGGCTGTATATGAATAAGATTTGGAAGGGGTATCTCCAAACTTCTTTGATCAAAAAAATTACCGTCGCCTTAATCATAGGCGTCCTCATCGGTTTGATCTTTGGGGAGGGAGCTGCCGTACTTGCACCGTTCGGCGATTTATTGATGCGGCTATTGAAATTCATCATTGTTCCGTTAATCCTTCTCACGTTAATTGTAGGAGTCAACCAGACGAGTGTTGGTGGTTTAGGTCGTATGGGAGGGAAAGTGTTCCTTTATTATCTGGGTACCTCGGCTCTTGCCATTATTGTAGGCGTAACGGTCGCTTCGTTATTGAACCCCGGGACAGGAATGACATTAGATGGTAATGAAAGTGTAGAAGTACCTGAAAACCCTGGAGTCACAAGTGTCCTGTTGAATATTGTACCTGATAATATTCTTACAGCTTTTACTGAAATGAACTTGCTAGGCATTATTTTCACAGCACTCGTATTCGGGATAGCCATTTCCCATTTACGTTCTTCATCTGCTTACAACGATATAGGTAATAGTCTTTACAAAGGTATTGAAGGATTGAACGAAGCGACCCTTACCGTCATGAAAGGGATTTTACAATATGTTCCCATCGGAATCTTAGCCATCGTCGCTGAGATTGTCGGCACACAAGGGGCGGAAACCCTCGGATCTTTAGGGACATTCATTTTAGTCCTTTATGTCGGTCTTCTCGTACAGCTCGCTCTTTACATTCTTGTCCTGTTAGTTACCAAACAGCGTCCTTTGTCCTTTTTCAAAGAAGCCCGTACACCTATGATTACTGCTTTTGTTACACAGAGCAGTTCAGGGACTCTGCCGGTAACTTTAAACGCAGCACAAGCCCTCGGTTTGAAAAAAAATCTCTACGGTTTCAGTTTGCCACTCGGGGCGACCATTAACATGGATGGTGCAGCGATCCGTATTGCGATTTCTGCTGTATTTGCTGCAAACGTCGTTGGTGATCCGCTGAGTTTTGCTGCCATTCTGCAGGTAGTCATTGTCGGCACACTTGCCTCAGTCGGTACAGCAGGCGTTCCAGGAGCAGGCATCATTATGATTGCCACTGTATTCTCCCAAGTAGGTTTGCCGATGGAAGCTGTTGCATTATTGGCCGCAGTAGATGTATTCGTCGGAATGGGAGCTACAGCACTTAACGTCACCGGTGACCTTGTCGGTACATCCGTCATCAACAAAACAGAAAAAAGGAAAGCTTAATGGTAAAAAAATATTTAATTAGAGAGACTACGGAATGAAGCTTCCGTAGTCTCTTTTCATTAGCCAGCTAATCTTTATGGAGTGTTAATAAAATATGGAAAGCAAAACAGGTGATGCGATCACAAGTCTTATGTTAATATTAATGATTAGCGACCTAAGTATTAGAAAGAAGGGGTATTCATGTCAGAGCAAGAACCATCCATAAATCGGGTCCCTTTGATGATCGTACTGATCTCAGGGGCCTTTGTTGCGATTTTGAACCAAACACTATTAGCAACAGCGCTGCCACATATAATGGCCGATTTGAATCTAGATGCCAACACAGCCCAATGGCTGCAGTCCATTTTCATGTTAGTCAACGGCATCATGATTCCGATTACAGCATTTTTAATTGAAAGGTTTACCACCAGAAAATTATTCATGACAGCTCTCGGCTTATTCGCAGCAGGTACACTCGTCTGCGGGTTAGCTCCGAACTTTTCGGTACTGCTTGCGGGAAGAGTTTTACAAGCTTCCGGCGCCGGCATTATCCTCCCTTTAATGCAAACGATCCTTTTCCTCGTCTTTCCAATAGAGAAAAGAGGGGCTGCCATGGGGATGTTCGGGTTGGTCATTGCCTTCGCACCAGCGATCGGACCGACACTTTCCGGCTGGCTTGTCGAGCAATTTCCTTGGAGAAGTTTATTTTTCGTCATTTTACCAATTGCCATAATAGATATCATCGTCGCTTATTTCATTTTGAAAAATGTAACCAAACAGACTTTCCCTAAAGTGGATCCGATTTCAATCATTTTATCCACCTTCGGATTTGGTGGAATACTTTACGGATTCAGTGTGGCGGGGAATGGGAGCTTTACGAGTCCTGAAGTGCTGATTTCACTCCTTGTCGGAGCGGTTACATTGACCCTGTTCATAACAAGACAAATGAAACTGGAAAAACCAATACTCGAATTCAGGATATTCAAATACAAGACGTTCACTTTAACCACTGCTCTTGGCATGATTGTATTCATTGCCATGATCGGCGGGGCCGTCATCCTGCCTATTCTCATGCAGGACATGCTCGGTTTCACTGCCTTTGAATCGGGACTCATGCTCCTCCCTGGAGCCCTTTTAATGGGGATCATGAACCCGATCACCGGTCGACTCTTTGATAAATTCGGAGCAAAATGGCTCGCTATCACAGGTCTTGCATTGCTTGTCATTTCTACATTCATGTTTACGAACTTGAATCCTTCGACTACTTTCACGTACCTTGCCTTGGTAAACTGTGTCCGGATGTTCGGAATTTCCATGGTGATGATGCCCGTAACGACAGCTGGACTGAACCAGCTGCCAGCACACCTTATGCCCCATGGAACAGCGATGAACAATACGATGCGCCAAGTATCAGGAGCAGTAGGCACTGCATTGCTTGTCTCAGTCATGACGAGTCAGACCATTCCTTCTGAAGGGGTGCCCGGGCTCATTCACGGCGTCAATATTTCGTTCCTTGTGGCAGGTTTCATTGCCGTCGCAGGTTTCATCATGGCCTTCTTCATCGGCCAATCACGTCCTGATGAAGAATCTGCTGCCTAGGAAAGTAAGACCCTCGTTGTTTCGTTTCAACGAGGGTCTTTATTATGTATAAGCAGGATTAAACAAACAGGAGATAAGCAGAGACTAAAACGACTAACAATAAAGCGACTGTAGTCATATAAGCAATGATGCGATGGGATGAAGCAAAACGGCTTTCGTTGATATTTCTTCGTGTTTGGTAATAATTGATCGTTGCCCCGACAATCGTCATGATGCCGAGGAATAAAGACACAATACTGACGAGAATGGCCAGCTTATTGCCCACATCCCCTGCATCCGGTAATGCTGTCATGTGGACGGTGGTTGCAAGGAAACCTACCCCTACAAGAGCGATGCTAGTCCGGATCCAGGCCAGGTACGTCCTTTCATTAGCCAGATGCTGTTGAATCAACTTTTGTTCATCCATTTGTCTTCCCTCCTTTTTTAAACTTCCTTTCCCATTGAATAAAGCTTTTCAGAGGAGAATGTCAAATTCCTCAGTTAAAAAAGAGGAGAGTCGCCTTTAAAAAAGACCCCTCTCCTTCAGATTATTTTTGTAAGGCTGATTTATATCGTTGATAGTAGTTCTCTACATTATTCAACAGCAACAACTCTGTGTACAAATAAGCTTTCATATTAAAGTCAGAGAAATTGATGTTCGTGAGCTCCTGGATTTGTTTGATCCGGTAATTCAACGTATTGGGGTGGATAAACAACTCGTTCGCTGTCTGCTTCCCCTTCCCGTTATTTGCCAAATAGGCTTCCAGTGTAAGTAAAAGCTCTGTCTGTTTATCCGAGTCATTCTTGATCAGTGTCAGAAGATCTTCACTATAGTAGTCTTCCGAACTGTTCTTTTCATACAGGGCAGCCAAGTATCTGTATATTCCGAGATTGGCGAATTCCCTGGGCATTGACTCTGGGCGAGGACTGATGAAGTTGGCGGTTTCGATCACTTCCAAAGCTTCGAGGAAACTTTTCCTCATGTTGTAAAGCTTTTTATACTCTTTCCCTAAACCAATTAAAAAGTGATAAAACGCTTCTTCTCCCGTTTCGTACTTCACTTCATCGATCAGATCTCTAGCAATATTTCTTGAAGAAAAGCTCTCATTTTCCCTGCCTTCAATGACCATGATGAGTTGGAATTCTGTTTTCAAGTAATAGAGTTTTTTATCTGTCCTAAAACGATTCACCGTGTTTTCCAAGTAGTCGAGCATGTATTTATACTGGGGCGCCGTCACTGAAAAGACCATGACTGAAAAACGCTCAGGAATTTGAAGTTTCGCCAGTGAAGCATCGTGACGGAATTGGCTCTCACTGCCATATTCATGATGCAGCAATTGCCAAAGTAATTCCTCTTTACGACCTTCCTTGGCATTCACCTTCATGAACTGATCATAAATCAGTTTTCCGAGATGCGGCGTAATCTCTTCTAAAAACTCCATTTCCTCTGCATCCAACAAATGATCGGACTCCTGCACCCAGACGTACCCCATTGTATGACCGAGATGCTTCGCTGCAATCACCACTCGCTGGTGAAACCCGAGATCCTCGATAGGATGGACACGAATCGGATCAGGATGCTGTTCCAAACGTTGCACGATCCCTTCTTTCTTCAACCGATCGATGATGAAAATCGGGCACTTCTTCGAAAGGATTGTCTTTTGCTGAGTTTGGTCGAAATCATCAAAAGAAGAACTATAGGATACCAATTCAAAGTTTTTATTCTCTATGATGACAGGCTTCTTCAGCTTAGAACTGATCAGCTCTGTCGCTTTATGGATGTCCTCCGCCTGAAGGATCAATTCTTTTACTTCCATAGGAACCCTAACCTTTCCGAGTAGGCTGAATGTCATAATTCGTTACCCTCCATTATATCGGTTTGTCATAGAAAGAAAAAGAAATATATATTGAAAGTGTGGCGAGAGGTTGACAGCCCTGACACACATAAGCAGAACATTGCAGTGGGGCGGGCTTCCTCCACGTAAATGGACTGCTTATGTCGCGAAGGGCTACCTCTCAGAACCGGATTACTTTAAAAGTGGAAGTGGACTGGTAGACACGACAAGCTTAAGAACAATTTCTGAGTGAAGCGGTTTTCTTCACGCAGACATTGGACTTAAGACCTCGAGTGTCTGTCCACTGGAGCTGGATATATTGAAAGTGTGGCGAGAGGTTGACAGCCCTGACACGCATAAGCAGAACATTGCAGTGGGGCGGGCTTCCCCCACGTAAATGGACTGCTTATGTCGCGAAGGGCTACCTACTTAAAAGGAGTAGCACACACTTCAACCCCCTATATGGATTCCACTTTTTGATTCTATTAAAAAAGCTCCCCCAAGAGTTTGGGGGAGCCTCAGGCATTGATTTAAAACATTTCGGAGATTGTTTTCGCTTGCATGTGCAAGGCCAAGTAATCTGGTCCACCCGCTTTGGAGTCAGTACCGGACATCTTGAACCCGCCGAACGGCTGGTAGCCTACGATGGCACCTGTACAGTTACGGTTGAAGTACAGGTTCCCGACGTGAAAGTCATATTTTGCCTGTTCCAGATGATCACGATTATCAGAGATGACCGCACCTGTTAGACCATATTCTGTGTTGTTGGCAATTTCGAGAGCTTCATCGAAGTTCTTAGCTTTTGTGAAGCAGACAACTGGTCCGAAGATTTCCTCTTGCTGCATACGGGAATTTGGATCAAGATCCGCAAATACTGTAGGCTCAATGAAATAACCTTTGGAATCGTCACCTTTTCCGCCTGTGACAAGACGACCTTCTTCTTTACCAACTTCCATATAGCTCATGATTTTATCATAAGCGCTTTGATCGACGACAGGTCCCATATAGACATTCTCTTCAGAAGCGTTTCCAACGGTAAGCTTTTCAGTACGCTCTTTCACTTTTTCCAACACTTCATCGTAAACATCCTCGTGGACGACTGCACGGGATCCGGAAGAGCACTTCTGTCCTGAGAATCCGAAAGCAGATACGACGATGGCATCTACCGCTGTTTCGATGTTCGCTTCTTTATCGACGACTACGGTATCTTTACCACCCATTTCAGCAATGACTTGCTTCAAGTGGTTTTGACCTTCTTGAATTTCTGCAGCACGTTTGATGATGCGTGTACCTACATCGCGGGATCCTGTAAAGGAAATGAGCGCTGTTTTAGGATGGTCGACGAGATAGTCTCCAACTTCTCCCCCGCTTCCTGGCACAAAGTTCAATACGCCTTTCGGAAGGCCTGCTTCTTCTAATACTTCTACGAATTTAGCAGCTATGACAGGACTGTTACTAGCTGGCTTCATAACTACAGTGCTTCCTGTAACCAATGGAGCAATCGCTGTTCCAGCCATGATTGCAAATGCCAGGTTCCAAGGCGGGATGACAACAGCGACCCCTGTAGACGTATAGATGTAACGGTTTTGTTCGCCTGGACGGCTTTCCACTGGTTTGCCATCTTTCAACTCAATCATTTGACGACCATAATATTCAAGGAAATCGATCGCTTCTGCTGTATCCGCATCCGCCTCTTTCCAAGGCTTCCCTACTTCATAAACAAGATAGGCAGAGAATTCGTGTTTACGGCGACGGATGATATGAGCCGCACGGAAAAGCAATTCAGCTCGAGCGCGTGGATCCCATTTTTTCCAGTCTTTGAACGCTTCAGAAGCGGATTGGACTGCTTTTTCAGCAAGTTCTTGATTCGCTTTGGAAACCGTACCTACCACTTGTTTTGTATTGGCAGGGTTCGTAGAAGTAATTTGATTATCTGTACGGATGCGTTCTCCATTAATCAGAAGGTCATGATGTTGACCCAATTCTTCTTTCACTTGCTTCAATGCTTCTTCGAAAGCTTTCTTATTTTCTTCTACTGTGAAATCTGTGAATGGTTCATGTTTATAAGGCTGTACCATGATAAATTCCCCTTTCTGATTTTGGAAATATTGATTAGTTGAAAATTCCTCTGACTGCAAATGCGATATTCGCTGGTCTTTCGGCCAGACGTCTCATGAAATAGCCGTACCAGTCCTCGCCATATGGCAAGTAAACGCGGACGGTATATCCTTCATTGAGGAGATCCTGCTGCATTTGAGTCCTCATGCCGTAGAGCATTTGGAACTCAAAGCGGTCAGTCGGAATATCATGTTCTTTTACCAATTGCTTCGTATAATCGACGATGGCATCATCGTGACTTGCGATGGCTGTATAATTTCCATTCAACAAGTTCTTCTTAATCAGATGTTTCAAGTTATCGTCGACAAGGTTTTTCTCCGGAAAAGCAACTTTTCCAGATTCCTTATAGGCCCCTTTGACGAGGCGTAAATATGGATCATAAGGATCCAGTTCATCCAAGTCTTCATCTGAGCGGTAAAGGTATGATTGAATGACCGTCCCCAGATTCGGATGATCTTTCTTCAATGCTTTATAAATGTCCAGAGTGGCCCCGCACCTTGAGGAGTCTTCCATATCAATGGTGATTGTAATGTTGTGCTTCTGGGCTTCTTTTAAGATGAGCTCCATATTTTCCATTACGAGCTCATGACTGATATCCAATCCAAGAGAAGTCATTTTCAGTGATACTTCTGACTTCAACTGATTGCTCGCTATCTGCTGGATGCTGCGGATACATTCTCCCGCACGATCCCTGGCCTCTGCTTCAGAGTCTACAAATTCACCTAAATGGTCAACAGTTACTTCAAGTCCCTCATGGTTCAATTGCTGTATTAACGGAATTGCCTGGGAGAAAGTCTCTCCCCCTACTATCTTGTCAGCCCCAAATCTACTGCCGAAACGCTTAGCAAAGCGATCTAACATCTTGTTGTTAGAAAGGTATAAGAAAAAGTTCTTACTGATGGCTTCCAAGATCACCACACCCTTTCATCATTCTCCTATCGATAACCATGTGGGTCTGCTTTAGGTGGAATGGAAAATTTGTTTTTTAACTGTTAAGAAAATTATAACGGATAGCGCTTCCATTCGACAACGTGCGCCAAACACAAAGATAACCCCCTAGTTTTAGGGTTTAAACACAAAAGACTAAAGCCCCCGTTTAGAGCACGGAATTAATGGGAAAACATGGTTCTTCCTCAGGTCATCCAGAATTTGGATGACCTGAGGAAGAACCAATAAAGTCTCCGCCCAATAAAAAAACGAAAGCCTGAAGGGATTAGCCTTCAGGCTTTCGTTTTTCTTTATTTCATGACTAAAACAGGGCAGGTGGCATTCTGGACGACGTTATTGCTCACACTCCCTAAGAACAGTTTCTTCACATTACCAAGGCCGCGGCTCCCGACGATGATCAAGTCCACTGCTTGCTCATCCGCATATTCACAGATACTGACACCAGGATTTCCTTCTACTTTACTAACGAGTACTTCACTGACGACATCCACTTCCGGTGAATCCATCTGTTCTTTCAACACATCCATTTCTGAACGGAACTTCTCTGCCATTTCGTTCCCGATACTTCGTGAGACTACAGCATTTGTCATGGGACCAGTCGGTTTGACAACTGATACGATGTGTATCTCCCTTTTTGGAGTTTCACACGCCTGATTCCTCGCTTCCCATACCGCTTCTTTACTCAAGTCACTCCCATCGTACGCAACGAGAATTCGTTTGGTCATAGGGAAACCCTCCATTAATAGAGTATTGTTTCTTACTTCTATTATAGCATAATGTAAGCGATTTCTTAACGGTAGTCTAATCTCTGAATTAAAAGGATCCTTTTAATTTTAAAGCTTCCTTTCCATGTTCACCTCCCAAGAATAGACAGATACCCATGACAAGTGTCATACGAAGATACTGACGTTTGTGTCTTATAAAAACATTGTTTTTAACCTATCATAAGGTTATGACCAAACGTGAAGGAGTCGTTTTTATGAATAAAGAGAAACAAAAAGAGCTGAAAAAAAGCGTATCCAGCTTTGCGAAACCAGATACATCCGCAGGCGTTCGCCAGCTTATCAATACACTCGTACCCTTTGTTCTATTATGGACTTTAGCTTACGCAAGCTTATCCATTTCTGTCTGGCTGGCGCTCCCGATTGCTATAATCGCAGGTGGGTTCGTCATTCGGGTTTTCATCATATTCCACGATTGTACACACCAATCCTTTTTGAAAAGCAGTAAAGCAAACAGGATTATAGGAACAATCGCCGGAATTCTGACCCTCTTCCCTTTTGACAAATGGAAGAGAAGCCACAATATCCACCACGCAACAAGTGGGAACCTGGATAAACGCGGCACAGGAGATATATGGGTCATGACTGTGGATGAGTATTTGAATGCTTCTCTTAAAGAACGCTTCGCCTATCGTTTTTACAGAAATCCGATTGTCATGTTCGGCCTTGGACCAATCTACTTGTTCCTTGTATCCAACCGTTTCAACCGTAAAGGCGCAAAACGAAAAGAACGTATGAACACATATTTGACGAACACATCCATCGCCGTCATCTACGGTTTGCTTATTTGGGCGATTGGCTGGCAGGCTTTCTTGATCATCCAGCTCCCTGTTCTCTATGTCTCTGGCATGCTCGGCATCTGGTTATTCTACGTCCAGCACCAATTTGAGGATTCTTATTTTGAAGATGAATCCGAATGGGACTTTGTCAAAGCAGCTGTAGATGGTAGCTCGTATTATAAACTGCCTAAAGTGTTACAGTGGGTTTCCGGTAATATCGGTTTCCACCACGTCCATCACTTGAGTCCGCGCGTCCCGAATTATATGTTAGAGAAAGCACACGAAGAAACACCGCCGCTTCAACATGCAACAACGATCACTCTTGCCACGAGCCTTCAGTCGATCCGATTCCGCCTTTATGACAAGGCAAATAAAACGTTCATATCCTTTAAAGAAGTGAAGCCATTGTTGAAAAAACAACGATCTTCCATGCTGAATAAACAGCCAAGCTTACAAGACGATCAGTAATGTGAGAAGTCCATTCAGATGAATGGACTTCTTTCTTTCATTCTGGCCTTCCAAAGCTGTTTTTCCCTCTGCTCAAAGAGAAGATGACAACACTGGCATTTTTCGTATATGCTTGAATTAATGTGACAAGGAGGTTCCCGATGCAGAACTGGTACCATATCATCCCGAAGAATACAGGTCTCAGCACTTATGTGTGGATTATTTTTTGTGTGTTGCCTTTTTTCTTCATTTTCCGATCTTCTTCGATGTATGAAATGTTGTTCGGATTTCTAATGACACTTATCTTTTTCCTTGCTTACCGTTTATCCTTCATGTCGAACAGCCGTCTCACATACTTATGGGTAAGTATTGAAATGGCGATCAGCCTCGTCATGACCGTTTTATTCGGATATATTTATTTCGCCTTGTTCTTGGCTTTTTTCATAGGAAATATCAAACATCTGGGCGGATTTTTATCTTTATACATTGTACACCTTGCCACGACTTTGATCGCAATCACGACAACGTTCATCTATCAAATCGACTCCCTTTTTCCGAACTTACCTTTTATTATCATTGCGGTCATCGGAGTAATTCTGCTCCCGTTCACCATCCGTTATCGTAATCAGCAGCATAAGCTTGAAGGCGAATTAGAGGATGCCAATGAACGAATCTCTCAACTGATGGTCATCGAAGAACGCGAACGAATCGCCCGTGATCTGCATGACACCCTCGGGCAGAAACTTTCGATGATTGGATTGAAAAGTGATTTAGCAAACAAGCTGATTACGGTTAAACCGGAGAAAGCCATGCAAGAGGTCGATGATATTCGTACAACAGCCCGCACGGCTTTGAAGGAAGTCCGGGAGATGGTATCGAATATGAGAGGGACGAAGCTAGAAGACGAGCTTGTCCGTGTACAGCAGATCATTGAGGCAGCAGAAATGACGTTTGAATACGAAGGGGATCCTCATCTGAAGAACACACCGCTGCTCGTTGAGAATGTCCTGAGCATGTGTCTGAAAGAAGCCGCTACGAATATCGTCAAACACAGCGGAGCTACAAAGTGCAGGGTCGTCATCAACCCGCTTCCTACTGAAATCCTAATTATTGTTGAAGATGATGGAAAAGGAATCCCAGCCTCGGTCGAGCCGTTTCAAGGTCATGGGCTGCAAGGAATGCGTGAACGCCTGGAGTTTGTCAACGGCACTCTTGAAATTGAATCAGATAATGGAACAATATTGCGACTGCATGTTCCGAATGTAATTAAAAATAAAGAAAAGGAGGGTCCGGCATGATTCGGATTGTCATTGCTGAAGACCAGCGGATGTTATTAGGAGCACTTGGAGCCCTGCTCGATTTAGAGGAAGGCATGGAAGTTGTAGGCAAAGCGCACAACGGCCAGGAAGCTTGCGACCTCGTAAGGAAGCTGGAACCTGACATCTGCATCATGGATATCGAAATGCCCGTCAAAGATGGACTGGACGCTGCTGAAGAGTTGTATGACCAACCTTGTAAAGTCATCATTTTAACCACTTTTGCCCGTTCCGGCTATTTCGATCGTGCCCGGAAAGCTGGTGTAAGCGGCTATTTGCTGAAAGACAGCCCTAGTGAAGATCTGGCGACAGCCATTAAGAAGATCATTGATGGCCAAAGGATTTTTGACCCAGAACTTGTCGACCTCGCTTTTACAGAGCAAAACCCGCTCACAGAACGCGAACAGGAAGTTATCCAACTAATGGCGGATGGCAAGAATACCAAAGACATTTCCCAGACCTTATACATCACTCCTGGCACGGTAAGAAATTATATATCTGTTATTTTGGAAAAATTAGAAGTAACGAACCGCATCGAAGCCATCTCCCGATTCAAGGAAAAGGGTTGGTACAAGAAGTCAAAATGATTATCCCAATCATGATATATAATCAATAATGGAAGTCCCTTCCGGTAATTAGAGGTATGCCTGAAACTCTCTCTCGTGCCCGGGGGCTTTTTTTATTGTCATAGCAAATAGATCAATCGATTTCCCTGAGTTCTTTGAATTTCAAATAGATAAAGGCAGCGTAGAGTGAGACAAGAGTACCACCGACGGCCATAATATGATCGATGGAAATACCAAGTGCCAAAACCCCCGAAGTCAATAAATAACTGACTGGAATCAGCCCCATTGATGCTAACGAGATAAGTCCCATCACACGTCCGAGCATTTTTTCTTCTATTAAGCTTTGAACAAACGCGATGAAAGGGATATTTGTTACAGATAAAGAAATACCGAAAATCCCAAGCACCAGTATGCTCATCCATATCTCAGTGGTGAAGCTTAAGCCGGCAAAAGCGATACCTGTAAATATTAAAGAAAGGAGAGCCACTTTGCAGCGATTTTTCTTCAAGTTCAATACTCCGATAACGACGGACCCTACCAGCATTCCACCAGCTAATCCCGCTTCTAACAAACTGAAGTCAACCGACGTTCCATCCAAAATATTTTTGACGAACAAAGGAAGCCCCATCGTCATCGGTCCGACCAAAAATAAATTCAAGAAAACAGTAGTCAGAACAATGATGAGCAGCACCCGCGATTGTTTGACGTAAAGCAGGCCTTCCTTGAACGTTTCCCAAAATTCCTTTTCCTCCCCTTCTTCATCATTCCCTTTAGGAACACGCATAAGGAAAATGAGGGAACTTGCAATGATCAACATAACAGCTGTTGTTACAAATACAATTTCATAATTACCGAAAGCGATGATTATTCCTGCAAGCATAGGAGCTAGTATGAACGATGTCTGGTTCGTCATTTGAATGACCGAATTTCCACGCGTCAAGTTTTCCTTATGGACAATAGACGGTATGACCGCACTCTCCGCCGCCCAGAAAAACGCATCTAAAATACCGAAGAAAAAGGCGAAAGTAACGAAGGTCCATAATGTGATCCCACCGAACAAAAACCATGCGACAAGGCCGATTAAAAGTAATCCGCGAATGAAGTCTGATAGAAACATGATTTTCGTTTTACTATACCGGTCCGCGACGGTTCCGCTGATGATCATGAATAAGACACGCGGGATACTTACAGCGATATAAAGGATTCCAAGAGAAGCTTCTAAACCTAATACATTGACGACATACCAGCTTTGGGAAAAGAGGAAAAAGGAGATTCCGAAACTCGACAAAAGGGCAGCTCCCCACAACAATAGAAAATTTCTATTCTTGAATATTGAGGGGATTTTTTTTGGTTCAACTGTTGCCTCTTCCATAGCGATATCATTGACAGCCATGATTCTCACACCTTTTTTTAAATGATTAATAAAAGTGTATAAAAATTCCAAAGCAATGACGATATCCCTGAGAATGATTCAACTTCCGCCTCCAGACGGATTTTCCCGCATAAACCTTAAGAAGTTTGAGTGAATTCGCCACTTCTTGCTAGCTCAAAATTTGGTAATATATACTATTGTCAAAATTCCACGAGTCCTGTCAAACCACTTGTGTAAAAAACAATTGTTTGATACTATTCTCTATAACTAAATATTTTCTTATTTCAATTGATTTTGAAGTAAGGATAGAGGTGCAATGACATGAGTACGTATGTTGAGGAGAATGAGCTCCTGTGACACATAGGGAAAGGGGAAATTGCCGAAGCTTCTCGAAACTCATCATCCTGAAGCTGGTTCTGATGCTTAATAAGTGCAGGACTGTCATATAGGAGACTATATGGAGGGCTATCTTACGCAGGAACGGACTAAGTTTCTACGGCAGCAGCGATCCCTCGTTGCTGCTTTTTTGTTTTTTTACTGCTGTATGGCCCTCACTGCCTCGAAAATATTAAAATTCACAAAAGGGTGTGAGGTTATGAATTTCGGCCAAGTATTAACAGCAATGGTAACCCCGTTCGACAGCCAGGAGAATATTGACTTTGAGGCGACCAGATCGTTAGTCAACCACTTGATCGGAAATGGTTCGGACGCCTTAGTCATAGCAGGAACCACAGGTGAGTCACCGACATTGACTACAGAAGAAAAATTGATCCTCTTCAAATTCGTTGTCGAAGTCGTCGATGGGAGAGTCCCGGTCATTGCCGGCACAGGCTCCAATAACACACGAGCTTCGATCAGTCTGACTCATAAAGCTGAAGAAGCCGGCGTCGATGCGATCATGCTCGTCACTCCTTATTATAATAAACCAACCCAAGAGGGACTTTACCAACACTTCTCAACAATCGCAAAAGCGACATCCCTCCCCGTCATGCTTTATAACATTCCCGGCAGAAGTGTCGTAAACATGGAACCAGCGACGATCATTCGCCTTTCTGCTATCAATAACATCGTTTCCGTCAAAGAAGCGAGTGGCGATCTTGATGACGCAACAGAAATCATCCGTGACACTCCTGATGACTTTTCTGTCTATAGCGGAGAAGATTCCAACACATTGCCCTTCGTATCGATCGGAGGAACAGGAATCGTATCTGTTTCGGCCCACGTCATCGGAAATGAAATGCAGCAGATGGTTCAAAGCTTCCGTGAAGGAGACTTCGCCTTTGCTGCACGAATGCATCAGAAGCTCGTACCAGTCATGAATGCCATCTTCTCTGCCCCAAGTCCTTCTCCGGTCAAAGCGGCGCTGAACGCAAAAGGCGTGAAAGTTGGAGGTGTCCGTCTTCCTCTATTACCTTTGACAGAGGAAGAAGAAGCTTGTGTATTGAATGAGATCGGAAAAGTGCAACCGCAAGAAGTCGCAAGCGCTCTATAACACAAGGGGCTGGGACAAAACACTAACTGCCCTAGGAAAAGACGAACAATAAGGTGGAATGGGTCAAATGTTGCCGGAGTGGCGTATGCATTTATTGCTTCATAAAGAAAACCCGAACGAAATTAGTTCGGGTTTTCTAGCGGAAAAATTCTTTTGTCCCAGTCTCTTTTCTTATTGGAAAATTACGCTTCTTTCTTCTTTTGAATGATCTCATCGACAATCCCATATTCCTTCGCTTCCGATGCACTCATAAAATAATCACGATCGGTATCTTCCGCCACTTTTTTCAACGGCTGGCCGGTCCGTTCTGCTATCATTTCATTGATCTGCTGCCGGAGCTTGATGATTCTCTTCGCTGATATCTCTATATCTGCCGCCTGCCCCCGAGCACCACCAAGAGGCTGGTGGATCATAATCTCACTGTTCGGCAAGGCGAACCGTTTCCCCTTCGTCCCGGACAATAAAAGCATCGCACCGAATGATGCAGCCATTCCTGTACAAATCGTCCTTACGTCAGGCTGGATATACTGCATCGTATCTAGAATGGAGAACCCAGCGGAAGTAGATCCTCCCGGGCTATTGATATACAGTGAAATATCTTTGTCCGGATCATCAGCGGCCAAAAACAGCAGCTGAGCTACAATGCTGTTCGCCATATGATCATTTATTTCTTCGCTCACCATGACTATGCGGTCTTTCAAAAGACGTGAATAGATATCGTACGATCGTTCCCCTCGACTTGTCTGTTCAATTACATAAGGGATGGTATTCATTTCAACCTGCCTCCTTTAAGCTGCTAAAGAGAGGATGTTCGAAGGGGAGGAAGGCCGATGTGTGCTTCGAAAAGGTGGAAGCAGGATCGGTAGCTTTTCAATTAAAAGAGACGGGTCCTGCACGGTCAGGGTTTGAATCACGGTTTGGTATAACAGATCTTCTTCTTGTCGTGTCCGCAGCACTTGGAGTCTTTCTATTTCTGAAATGTCTTTTACGTTAGTTCGGGCCCGCTTCAACAAAGCTTTAACACCCGTATCCGTCATCTTCAGAAGTTCTGCAATTTCTGAAATCTTATACTGAAAGGCTTCTTTTAAAACAAATGAGACAAGTTGTTTGTCTGACAACCTTCCAACTATCCTCTCGATAATCTCAGAGTTGTCGCGCCCCCTCTTTTTTGTATGTCCACTAAGATGTGGACTTGAAACAAGTGTTTCTTTCTCCTGCTTCCGCTTTTGATCGACCCAGCAGTGGTAAGAAATTTTTTTAAGAAGAGCTGGTTGGATTTCACTCCATTCATACTTCTCTAAGGCTTTAGAAAAAGACTCCTGGGCTAGATCTTTCCCTTCCCAAGCATCTTTGGTGAGAAAAAGACAGTAGCGCAATAGTTTAAGATAATCCTCCCTCACCTTCTCTTCAACAGAAAGCGTATGATTGACCGTGCTCGATGTTACATCCACCTTCCTCACTCCTTTCAACCTCTCACAGCTATAACGGATGACATGGAAAAATAGATATGGGTTCTTATAATTTATTCTGTTTTCCTTTGTGTATCCCTGCTTATTTTAAATACGGGAGAGAATTCCCTGTTGAACCACCCACAAAAAAAGCCCCAGGCATGAAAACCTGAGGCTCAACTCTTCTTTATATTTCTACCGTCCAATCATGGATATCTTCTTTTCTGCCACGCTGAATGCCCGTAATCGTATCGTAGAGCTTTTGTGATAGTTCGCCTATCTCATGGTCGTTGATGACCATCTTATTCCCAAGCCAATTCAGCTCCCCGACAGGTGAAATGACAGCTGCTGTCCCAGTACCGAAAGCTTCTTCCACCTTTCCTTCTTCATATGCCTCATAGAGTTCAGCAATGGAGATTCTCCGCTCGGTCACGGGTACTTCCCACTTCTTCAACAACTCGAGGATTGACGTACGTGTAATGCCCTTCAAAATGCTTCCGCTAAGGGCTGGTGTTACAACTTCTCCATCAATTTTGAAAAAGATGTTCATGCTTCCCACTTCTTCGATGTACCGTTTCTCTACACCATCAAGCCAAAGCACATCTGCATTCCCTTCTTGAGCAGCCTTTGCTTGAGCCTGGTAACCAGAGGAATAGTTCCCTGCTGTTTTCGCCATTCCTGTACCACCCTTGACTGCACGTGTGAACTGGTCCTCGACGTTGATCGTCACCGGTTTGATCCCCCCAGAAAAATAGGGACCTACAGGCGACAGGATGATCATGAATTTATAGGATTTGGATGGAGCTACAGCGAGGCTCGGTTCTGTGCCGATAATGAACGGACGTATGTATAACGACGTACCTTCAAATGCCGGGACCCAGTCTTTTTCTAAGCGGACGAGCTCTTCCAGGTATCCCATCACTTCCTGTTCATCGATCGGCGGTATGCTCAACCTGTCGCTGGAGAGGTTCAAACGTTCAAAGTTCTTCTCCGGGCGGAACAAAAGGACGCGTCCGTCATCGGCGCGATAAGCTTTCAATCCTTCAAACACCGTTTGGCCGTAATGAAAAATCATAGAAGCTGGATCGAGCGTCAATGGTTCATACGGGACAATTCTCGGTTCATGCCAGCCTTTGTCTGCTTCATAGTCCATGACAAACATATGGTCTGTGAATGTTCGGCCAAAAGGAATCTGTTCGCTTTCCGGCTTGGCTTTCTTGTGTGTACTTTCAACTATATTCAATGGCATATTCAGGACTCCTTTTTTTCTATAAGATGATCGGCTTGGCCGTTTTGGATATTAGTATTCATTGTACGCCCGTCAGCGCCAATTTTAAAGAGTATTTAATCGAATTATCAAAAAAGTTTTTTCCGCAGTAACGCACCAATTGGATAAAACGCTTACCAGATAAAGATTTGATATACTGAGAACAGGTAAAAAACGGAAAGCGTGGTGTCAAAGTTGTTCAAGCTCTTACTGATTGAAGACGACCGGACATTATTCCAGGAAATCGAAGAACGGTTATCCCAATGGTCCTATGAGGTGTATGGAGTTGAGGATTTCAACAGGGTGATGGAAACCTTTACGAAAACCGAACCAGCGCTCGTCATCATCGATATCCAGCTCCCGAAGTTCGATGGTTTCCACTGGTGCCGGATGATTCGCGAGCACTCCAATGTGCCGATCATTTTCCTCTCCTCACGTGACCACCCGACAGATATGGTGATGTCCATGAATTTAGGGGCTGACGATTTTATCCAGAAACCGTTCCATTTCGATGTGCTCGTCGCCAAAATCCAAGCCATCCTCCGCCGTGTTTATAATTACAACACAGAAACGAACGAATTGAAGACATGGCTCGGTGCAACCATCGATTATGAACGGAACCGGGTGACAAATGACCAAGGAGCTATCGATTTAACAAAAAATGAAGTCTTGATCTTAAAACAGCTGATTGAAAAGAAAAGCAAGGTTGTCAGCAGGGAAGAATTGATCAACCGTCTGTGGGAGGACGAACGCTTTGTCAGTGATAATACGCTTACAGTCAATGTCAATCGTCTCCGCAAAAAACTTACAGACATCGGGTTGGAACAGGCAATTGAAACGAAGGTCGGCCAGGGGTATGTGGCGAAGGAGCAGATGGAGCCATGATCCGCACCTATCTATTAGAAAGAAGCAGCTGGATATTACTTTTCTCAGGGCTGCAGGTGCTTGCCTTGTTAGTTGCCCTCGTCGATACGACCATCCCTGTCACCTCGATGCTATATTATGTCTTTTTATCAATCATCATTTTCATCATTTTCCTATTCGTCCGTTACCGGAAAGAAACTCCGTTTTACGTGGCGATCGATCAGCGTGAACACGACCTTGATCTGACGACAATACCGGAATCGGACAGTCCATTTGAGAGAATCATCGAGACGAATGTCAGTGATCAAATGGAGCATTTGAAGCAGGAGCTTGCTCACAATCAAGGTTATTTGGAGCAGGAAAAAGATGAGCTTCTCTCCTGGATCCACGAAGTGAAGACGCCTTTGACAGCGATGCGGCTGATCATCGACCGGCTCGATGATTATAAGCTGAAGTCCCAACTGACTTATGAGTGGCTGCGGATCCACCTGCTTCTCGATCAACAGCTCCACCAGAAAAGGATTCCCTTCATTGAAAACGACCTCTATATAGAGGAAGTTGAACTCGAGGCTCTGCTTTTCAATGAAATCAAATCACTGAAGTCATGGTGCATGCAAAAGGGAATCGGCTTTGATATAGATTTGGAAGTCGAAAGCGTCCTCAGTGATAGCAAGTGGCTTGCCTTCATCGTGCGCCAACTGCTGACGAATGCGGTTAAATATAGTGATGCTACAGATATTGCTATCACAAGTTTTACAAAGGACGGACGAAGCTGCCTGCAAGTGAAGGATCAGGGCCGGGGGATAGACCCGCGTGACATATCCCGTATTTTTGAAAAAGGGTTCACTTCTACAACGCAGCATCAGGATAGTGCTGCCACCGGGATGGGACTCTATTTGACCGATCGTATTCGCAAAGCCTTGAAGATACACATTAAGGTCGATTCTGAACTTGGAGCAGGCACTACTTTTACACTCATTTTTCCAGAACAGAACGAATTCACGAAAATCAGAAGCATGTGACGAAAATGTCACATGCTTCCGTCATTTTGTTAGGTGAATGGAAGGAAAAGCCCGATGGATGCTATTACAATTAAGCTATAGAACAAAGGAGGTCATTACATGAGTTTATTAGAAGCGAATAAAATTCATAAAAGCTATGGCAATAAATTTACGAAACAACACGTATTGGTCGGAATTGATCTGTCAATCCAGAAGGGTGAGTTCGTTACGATCATGGGGGCATCAGGTTCAGGGAAAACGACACTGCTGAACGTGCTTTCTTCCATTGATCGGGTCAGTCACGGCACCATTAAAATCGAAGGTCAGGAGATTACCGGAAAAAAGGATAAACAGTTAGCAGAATTCCGTAAGCATCACCTCGGCTTCATTTTTCAGGAGTACAATCTGCTCGATACCCTGACTGTGAAAGAGAATATTCTGCTGCCTTTATCCATTTCCAAAGTATCGAAAAAAGAAGCCATCCAACGCTTTGATGCGGTCGCTGAGGAACTGGGCATCGAGGATGTGAAGGATAAATATCCGAATGAAATATCCGGTGGCCAGAAACAACGAACCTCAGCGGCGAGAGCGTTCATCCATGAACCCAGTATCATTTTTGCGGATGAACCGACGGGAGCGCTCGATTCAAAATCTGCTTCCGATTTACTCGACAAACTGAGTGATATGAACCAGAAGCGGGAAGCGACGATCGGTATGGTGTCCCACGATCCAGTCGCTGCAAGCTACAGCAGCCGAGTCATCTTCATTAAGGACGGCCAAATCTATACACAGTTGAACAAAGGCGATCAAACAAGACAAGCTTTTCTGAAAGATATCATGAAGACGCAGGGAGTCTTGGGCGGTGTCCAGTATGAACATTAATCAGCTCATTTTCCGCAACTTGAAAAAGAACCTGAAAAACTACTATTTATATGTATTCGCACTCATTTTCAGTGTGGCTTTATATTTTTCATTCGTTACCCTCCAGTATGACCCATCGATGAGCCAGGAGGGTTCTATTAAAGGTGAAGCCGCTGTCAGAGTGGCATCCGTCCTACTCATCGCTATCGTCGCGATTTTTCTGTTATATGCCAACACATTGTTCATTAAACGACGAAGCCAGGAGATCGGCTTATTCCAGTTGATCGGCATGACGAAGAACCGCATTTTCAAGATATTGAGCACAGAAAATCTCATCATCTATTTCGGATCGCTCGTTATTGGGATTTTTGTCGGTTTCGCCATCTCTAAATTGATTTTGATGAGCTTTTTCCAAGTCATCGGAGTCGATGAAATGGCAAACCTTCACTTCTCCACTGAAGCTTTAGGGCAAACCCTGCTTGTCTTCGCTGCTATTTACGTCCTGATCATGCTGACGAATTATTTGTTCATCAAACGGCAGTCGATTCTCGCCCTTTTCCGTGTGACATCAAGCTCCCAAGGGAAGGTGAAGAAGCTGTCCATATGGGAACACATCATGGGGATTTTCGGAATTTTAATGATCGCCACAGGCTATTTCGTCTCCTCCCAGCTGTTCGAAGGAGACATTGTCACCATCAATGGGTTGTTTTTGGCGATGGGGTTCATCCTGGCTGTTGTCATCATCGGTACCTACTTTTTCTATAAAGGTTCCGTACGATTCGTCACGAACTTGATCCGTAAAAATAAAAACGGCTATATGAACATCAATGAAGTGCTGTCCTTATCCTCGATCATGTTCCGAATGAAATCGAATGCTTTTCTTTTGACGGTAATTACGACGGTATCCGCTCTGGCGATTAGTTTGCTGTCGCTCAGCTACATTTCTTACTATTCAACTGAAAAGTCGGCCCAAAATAGTGTCCCGGATGATTTCTCGATCACAGATGAAGAGAGCGCCCAAACGTTTATGAATCGCTTGGAAGACGCGGGCATCGGGTATTCCGAAAAGACCATCGAAGTGTTCGAGGTTGAGTTCAACGTCAGAGACATCCTTGATGCCAAGATTGATGACTTGAACTTCGATACAGAACAGACGCCCCTCCCCGTCATCAGTGAAGCCGCAGTGGAGGATATCCATTTAGATGAAGGCGAAATGAAGCTCACTGGTTATACAGACCTGATGCAGTCCTTCATCTCTTTAGAAGGCGCAGGCACTGCCGGTATCCACCTGAATGATAACTGGATGGAGCTTGACTATCTCGGTCTTGAGAAAGACTATGTCCTTTCCTCCTATTACGTAGCTGGCGGGCTGCCGATTGCAGTCGTAGATGAAAAGATGTTTTCTCAAGTGAAAAATAACTTCAATCCTGAACTTCAGGGAAAACCGAACCTTTACACTGGCATCAACCTTGATCAACAAGGAGAACAAGCAGAAGCTTTTGAAATTTTCGAGAGAATGGGATTGAATGAAACACGTGCTCATGGCTCACAATGGAATGTGGCTAAACAGCAAAAACTGAATATGGGTCTTGTCATGTTCATCGTCGGCTTCCTCGGCCTCACGTTCCTGATCACATCCGGATGTGTGCTTTACTTTAAACAAATGGACGAAGGTGAAGACGAAAAAGGAAGCTATACGATTTTAAGAAAACTCGGCTTCACCCGTGGCGACCTTTTGCGGGGAATTCAAGGGAAGCAGCTGTTCAACTTCGGAATTCCGTTAATGGTCGGATTGCTGCACAGCTACTTTGCCGTCAATTCCGGCTGGTTCTTCTTTGGAACAGAACTGTGGACGCCGATGTTCATCGTCATGGGTCTCTACACAGCCCTATATTCGATTTTCGGACTTTTGTCTGTTCTCTATTATAAGAAAATCATTAAAGAAGCCCTTTAAGAAGAATGGAAAAGTCGCGATCATACTTTATATGATGGTGGCTTTTTTATTTGGAATAAGTCAGTTTTTTGGAATTTTATGTTAGAATATTCACAGCGTGTAGAGGAGTCTGGGATATGAGGGGGCATAAAATTTGAACACGAATAACGGATTACATAAGATTAAAATATGGAAGTTATTGCTCTGGTTGTTACTGGATCATTGTAGGAGGCGTTATTTTTGCGTTAATTCAGGTTCCCCTTAATTACCCTTTTCATATATATGTGTACACAGGAGTCGGATTATGGTTGTACATTCAATTCAAGAAATACAATATCTCCTTCTCCCACCTCACCTCCAAACCTTCCTTCAGTATTCCTGAACTCGTTAAAGTATTTGGTGTAGTCGTTGTCATCAAAGCCGCTTCTTTTGCCTCTGTCTTGGTATTATGGAATGTCATAGGCTTGATAAGTCCTTCTTTTCTAAGTGGGGTAACAGATGAAATCATGCAATCTTCAGCTAACCAGGAGAGTTCAGGAATTATTTCCATTTATTTCGTTCTGGTTGTTATGATCGCCCCTTTTATAGAAGAGCTCTTATTTAGAGGTGTCTTATTAAATAACTGGTGCAAGCGGTTAGGAACGTTCGCTGGTGTAATACTAGTATCTTTAACCTTCGCCATTTTTCATGGGCCATCCGGTTTTCTCAGTGCGCTATTAGCCTCGATTTTCTTTTCCATTCTTTATTTAAAGACAAAGAGTATATGGATCCCGATGGCTGCCCACTCTTTTAGTAACCTTTTAAGTTTCCTCATCCAATATGTTCCCTTTCAAAACGGACCTGCAAGTGTGGATGATCACACAGAAAGCCTACAACTCATGAAGTCCTTAGGAGTGTATTCTGGGGTAGCGCTGCTTGTAATCCTCCTCTTCGTACTCGTCATTTTTTATAAAATGTACCCAAGGAGAAGTCATTTACCTTATAGATTTTATTGAATGGGGTTAAGTTGATCTATCTTAATAAGTCCTCTTTTCTATTCTTTGGCCCCTTCTGATATAGTAAAAGAACGAGGTGAAATTATGGACGCTAAAACCATTTTCAATAAAGTAAAGAAGCATGAACCATCTGTCCTCGGACATGAGCAGTTCAGAAAATTCGCCGTCCTGCTACCCTTGATCCAGAAAGACGGAGAGCCTCATGTCCTTTTCGAAGTCCGCTCCCACCAGATGCGCAGGCAGCCGGGAGAGGTTTGCTTCCCAGGTGGAAAAATCGATCCTCTCGACCCCACTGCCCAGCAAGCCGCGATTCGAGAGACAGAAGAGGAGCTTGGAATCGAGAGAAACGACCTTTGTGAAGTACACCCGCTCGATTATCTCATCTCGCCTTTCGGTATGATCGTTTACTCTTTCGTTGGTTACCTTGAGGTTTCTGAGGAAGAAATCATCAAAAATCCCGATGAAGTGAGAGAGGTCTTCACCGTCCCCCTCTCCTTTTTCATGGAAAATAAACCACGCATTCATTATGTACACTTTGAAGCACACCCGGAAGAAGATTTTCCTTTTGAACTTATTCCCGGGGGAGAAAACTACAATTGGAGGACACGTCAATTAGAGGAATACTTCTATATTTACGAAGATAAAGTGATCTGGGGGATGACAGCGAGAATTTTAGCCCATTTCGTTGAGGTCATGAAAAGATAAAAGCTCTTGTGGTTAAGGTGGAAATAATAATGTGACGGTGGAGAACAAAACAAGGGACCAGATCATAGGCGATTTGGTCTCTTGTTCATTCTTATACACCGCGGATGATTGGATTTCAACAATGGGAAAACAATGCAGGAATTATTGTGTGCTATTCTACATCCTTAGTGATGTATTACTTTATTTCTCAACATTTTCTTTATAATAGTTTCCCCAATGCGGTTGTGTTCCATCCACATCTTTAAATCCATAAACATCCGAAAGCTCCCAAGTACTTAATGTTTTTCCATTAAATCTACGCACATCCGGATCCAAAGCCAGATATTTTAGAGCTTCCCCGATATAAAAAGGGGTTTCAGATGCAATAAAATGCTTTTCCACTTTTACTCCATCCTTCCAATTTTCTTCTGTCACTCCGAAAAGCTCCAACATTGCTTCTGAACGGAGGAATCCTGGAGTTAATGCTATTGAAGTAATATTGTAATCTTTTAAGTCTTCTGCCATCGCTTTTGCCATATGGATGTTGGAGACCTTCGCTAAACTATAATAAAAATTCCCTCTATATTCAGAATCTACCCCGTCAGTGATTTCTACAATCAATCCCGCGTTCTTCTTTTTCATTAAAGGTAATGCGAAATGAGAAGTAATGAAATGAGCTTGAACAGCTTGTCTTTGCATTTGCAACCCCTTTTGAAGATTATGATCCCCGACATCTTTTCCCCATTCTGTGAGAGGGTCTCCTCCCCACACATCATTCACAAGAATATCCAAACGTCCATTTTGTTCCCTATTCACTTTGTTAATGAACTTTTCTACTTGTGCTTCGTCTGTATGGTCCACTTTTACAGGGATGCCCTCTCCCCCCGAATCATTGACCAGTTCAGCTGTCTCTTCAATGGTTTCTTTCCGTTGCATGGGGGAGATTCCTTCTCTAGTTGTACGTCCAGTCACATAGACAGTTGCTCCAGCTTCTCCAAGTTTGATTGCCATAGCGCGGCCCGCTCCCCTTGTTGCTCCAGCTACAATTGCTATTTTATTTTCCAGATTCATTTCAAGCTTCATCTTCATCACCCTTTCTATTTATGTAACCTTATAATAAGTTATATATATGACATATACTGTCATGATTAAAAAATAAGGGGAATAACTGATGAAAGCTGAAAGATTAATTAAGATTCTGCTTCTTTTGCAACATGGCGAAATTATATCCACACGGGAGATGGCTGAGGAACTTGTGGTTTCCGAAAGAACGGTCCATAGAGACATGGAATCATTAAGTGCAGCCGGAATCCCCGTTTATGCGGAAAGAGGAAAAGCAGGAGGATGGAAGCTTGTCGATAACTGGAAGCAAAGACTGAGCTGGTTGAAGGAAAAAGAAATGCTTTCGCTATTCTTGCCTCATGCTGAAAAAATCATGAATGACTTAAACATGGATATTTCCTCAAAGGACATCAGGGATAAGCTCATGTTGTCCTTGCCAGAAGGAGCCAAGCAAAGTGCAGTGAATCTCTGGGAAAGAATATATGTCGATATGGGTACGTGGAAGAACAGCACTAATGAAATGAATCCTGCAATGAAAGTAATGAAAGAAGCGGTTATGAACAATAAAAAAGTAACCATTTCTTACAAAAAAGCCAATGGAGAAATAAGAGATTCCATAGTCAAACCACTTGGGTTAGTGGCCAAATCAAGTAATTGGTATGTGATAGCGTTGAACCAGCAAGATGAATTTCGCAGCTATAAAGTCACCCGAATCATAGAGGGTGAAATAATGGATGAAGATTTTAACAGGCCATCTGATTTCAAACTATCAGACCATTGGGAGCAATCAAAAAAACAATTCATGCAAAGTCTGCCAGAGTTTCAAGTGAAGGTGAACGTTTCTCCTTTTGCCCATCAAAGAATTAAGTTTACTGGACGCTTCGTGCAGGCAGAATATGAGGGGATGACTACAGAAAATGGATGGACAGAACTGGGTTTGATCTTCAACACCGAAGAAGAAGCTGTTAACTACATAGTCGGTTTTGGGAACCAGGTAAGAATTCTTTCTCCATTGGATTTAATTGATAAAGTAACAGACCGAGCAAAGGAAATTATTGATCTATATAGATGATCAGGATCGAGGTGTGTAATAAATCAGAAGGGGCATCTTTTATAATTAACATATAAGACATGGAGGGTGAAACATGAATGAATATGGAACACTGCATGAGTCAAACGGCCGCTATGCTTTAAGGTTTGAGCGTTCCTTTCCTTATCAACGAGAAGAAGTTTTCCGTGTAATCACGACTCCCAGTGACTTCTCTCAATGGTACCCTTTCGCGACAGGAGAGATGGACCTGAGACCAGGTGGGAAGATTGCCATGGATGACGGAGAAGGATCGACATATGAAGCGGTCATAACGGAATTAAAGAAACCCCATACCTTCGAATTCCGTGAAATGGACGATTTGCTGCAAGTTTCCCTACTAGAAGAGGATGTAGGATGCCAAATGATCTTCACACACATTTTTGACGGTAAGGAAATGGCGATGTATGTCGCTGCAGGATGGCACAGATGTTTGGATGCCCTTGGCCAGATTGTCAACGGGCAACCGGTGGAATGGCAAGACAACGCAGTTGAGTTAAGAGAATATTATAAAGAGGCCTTTGACTCCCATTGATAGAGAAGAGACGCCTGGACTTTGAAATGCAGGCGTCTCGTTTGCCACTTCTAATGTTTTTTCTTCATTTCAATTCACTATATCCCTCATTCGCAACTCCGATGATGGCCCCAAGCGTTTTCCCTTTGAAATCATCAGGCACAGACTCGCCTGTCGGGTTGCTGTAATAATAACCATCTACCTCATCATTGTAGGAAAATCCGAGGTCCCTCAGTTTGTTTTTCAATTGTTGCGGAAGCTCGGTAAGCCCTGTCTGTTCCTTGAAATATTCTGTCGGATACACCCATACATCCACATCGGTGAACCCTGTATGGACGACAAACAAATCACGTTCATATTGGGAAATCCACTGTTCTTTAGAAAAAAGCGATACACCGGAGCCTTCAAGGTTGGCGATGCCCTCCAAGTTGATACCGAAGACTTCATTGATCATCCGGCGCATGTCCGCCCCATCCATTTGCCCTTCGAAACCAGCCCAATACAAATCCATGATTTCTTTCTTGCTCAAGCTCATAAGAGTGGCCACGGACACATCTGCTTTTAAACCCTTTTCCACTTTTTCAAAAACATGATCTGAATAGGCGCTCGTTTGTTTACCTGCTCCAAGTTCCGAAATGGTATTCAAATCAATACCGTACACTTGACTTACAATGTCACGGATCTCCTCAGGTTTCACTTTTTTACCGGTGCGATTCAAGTAATTGTCCATCACTTCCACCTTATTCATTTTGTCAATTGTAAGCAAAGCTTCTGAGAAAGGGAGCGGACCGCGTGTCTCTTTTCGTAAAGTCTTGAACACACCCGCCACTATCCTCTCTGGATATTTCAGATTTTCCGCTTGACCAAGTTCATACTTCCAACTCTTCGCCTCTGCTTGGTCAGGTGCAACCGTAAAAGAAGAACCTGCACCGACAATGGAAAAGGCAGTAATTAGGACAAGCGGTTTATTCAACTTTTTCATAAGTGATTCCATGATTCACCCTCCATATTGATTGGTCGATGCAGGACTCTGAACGCAAGCGCTGATAGTTAATGGAACCACGTTCAAGGCTGTTTCTTCTTTCTATAATATAACTGATTCTGTCGAATAATGGAAAGATGAACAATCCGACAATTCCCCTCTTATCTTCTTAAGCCCATGAAGACTTTCCCGCCCATGGCCAACTCAAGCTATTCCCTTTTCTAATAAAACAACCACCAAAAGGTTACCGAGCGATTAGACAGCCTTACGCTTTCGGACAATTAAGAAACCGAACAGCGTCAAAACCAGGAGACCGGAGACTACAGCCACGATGATATTTCGGACGTTCGGGACGGCTACTTCCACCATCGCCTCTGTTTCACCAGCTGTATCGATATCCCACTGTAGCTTTTTGCCATCTGTCCGATCGGCATTATGATCCTTTGGTGAGATCGGCAAATCGAGCGTGAAAGTGAGGTCCATCTGATTGGCCACCAGCTGCTGCATACCTCCTAATAACCCCGTCCGTTCAAGGTCGATTTCTCCCTTTACTTTATAAGTTGTAAAAAAGAGACCACTGGAAGTCTCCATCTCTATAGGCGATCCTCCGCTTGAGGCTGCTGCCCCCATTTCACTAAGGCCGGCTGTGACAGGGAGTACCTCCATGTCTCGTACGTCGTCAAAAGTTTTTTCCGCGACAAAACCGACATGGCCATCCTCTTCATACGGTTCGATGGTATATCCCCGGGACTCGAGTTCATTATTGACAGAGTCGACCATTCCTTCGCCGCGGCCTCCGATTTGTTCATAAGCCTCTTCTTCTATCCCGACAGTAATGGTACTCTCCCCACTGCCGTCCTTGTTGATTTTCAACGCGTAATCGCCTTGCACACAGCCAGTCAGTATAAAAATGAAAGCAATACAGATCAAGAGCCTGGTGATTTTCATATGTAACTCTCCTTATTGAGTAAAAAATGGGATGGTGTCTTTTCCAATATATTACCATTGGATAAATTATATCACGGGACAGTATGATTCATGATGCCCGGGAAATTATAAATACAGGAGGGATTCAGATGAGTGAACAACAAATCTTGACAATCGAAGAATTCAACCAATTGCTGCAGTTATGGAGTGGTAAAACTGTCAAAGTAACGAAAAATGAACTTCGTGACGAGGACACCATCATCATGAATATAGAAGAAATATCATACTCCACTGACACAAGAAGAATCGATGAGTATGAACCGATGCATTCTTTGTACCTGCATGGAAGAGGACGACTTGCGACCGAACCGCAGAACGCACAGCCACTCCCTTCACCTTATTATGAAATACCTCTCGAAGACTCGACACAGTACCAATTTCAAAATGAAAAATTTTCCCTGCTCACAGATCGCGGTTCCTATACGATCGAATTGATGGACTAAAAAACAGGTCATTTACAAAACTTTTTGTAGATGACCACTTTAATAACAACAAAAAACAGGGCCTCTCCTCCCTGTCTCAAAAATGTTAAAACTTATATCCGAATACCGCTACATCTACTGCATCAATGCCGCCTCCAACATCAGCTTCAGCTTTAATCGCAAGACCTGTTCCGGGAACGTCATATGTTTTGGTAAACTGTTCACCAGGAGAAACGGTGATGGTATCCAACATTAAAAAACTGACCTGATCGATTTTCATAATCAGCTTAAAGGTGACGGGGCCTTCTGACACCACGCGATTTCCACCAAATACCCTGATTGTATAAAAAGGACTCACATTTATGCCGTCCGGGTATGATTTTGTCACATCCACCCACTTTCCAGCGCGAATGGTTTGTCCGCCAGGGTCTGTGTGGAAGATCAGGTTATTACCACGGGAGATTGTACGAGACATGGAAGTTCCTCCTCTCCTGCTCATGGTTATATCTTATGAGGGGATGGTCGGAATAGGAAGAAAAAATTCATAAGCGTTTCAAATATCACTTCACCCTCCCATAAAGCTCTTTTACACGGAAAAAGGGTTTAGCTGCCTTTCTATTCGTGAACGGGACTTGGGAGGGATTTAGGACTCAAATAGAAAAGCTTCTCTCACTCCCATGAGCGTAATGATAATGACCCAGCTTTAAGAAATTCTCACTCGATAATTTTAAAAACCCGCAAAAGGGACCGACAGGTGAATTTTCGACAAAGTTGCGTATATGTTGACAAACATCAGATTTTATATAATAATAGCTACTGGATTAGAATTATTATAAACAGTTGCGCAAAAGAGCGTAGCTGATCAACAAACACTACAGGAGGAATTTTATTATGTCTCTAATCGGAAAAGAAGTACAACCATTCCAGGCAAAAGCATTCAAAGATGGTGAAGATTTCATCGATGTAACAGAAGAAAATTTCAAAGGCCAGTGGAGCATTGTTTGCTTCTACCCGGCAGACTTTTCTTTCGTATGCCCGACTGAGCTTGAAGACCTTCAAAATAACTATGAAACTTTAAAAGACCTTGGTGCTGAAGTTTACTCTGTTTCTACAGATACGCACTTCGTACACAAAGGCTGGCACGACAGCTCTGAAAAAATCAACAAAATCAAATATCCGATGATTGGTGACCCATCCCAGCAGCTATCCCGTCAATTCGACGTATTGAACGAAGAAGACGGCCTTGCTGATCGTGGTACTTTCGTCATCGATCCAGACGGCGTCATCCAAACAGTAGAAATCAACGCAGGCGGAATCGGCCGCGATGCAGATAACCTTGTCGGTAAAATCAAAGCCGCACAATATGTACGCAACAATCCAGGCGAAGTTTGCCCTGCGAAATGGGAAGAAGGCGAAGAAACACTTACGCCAAGCCTTGATTTAGTTGGTAAAATTTAAGGAGTGAAACAAATATGGTTCTCGATGCACAAATAAAAGCGCAACTAGAAGAATATCTTAAGCTTTTAGAAGGTGACATCGAGTTGAAAGTCAGCGCGGGAGACGATGACGTCTCCCGCGACATGCTGGCTCTCACCGATGAGCTTGCCTCCATGTCACCGAAAATCACTGTACAAAATAAAGAACTGAACCGCACACCAAGCTTCAGCGTGAACCGTCCTCAAGAGACTACAGGCATTACTTTTGCTGGTGTTCCGCTTGGTCATGAATTCACTTCCCTAGTCCTTGCTTTATTGCAGGTAAGCGGACGCGCTCCGAAAGTCGATCAAACGATGATCGAGCAGATCCAAAACATCAGTGGGGAGTATCATTTCGAGACCTATGTCAGTCTAAGCTGCCATAACTGCCCGGATGTCGTCCAGGCTCTGAATATCATGAGTGTGTTGAACCCTGGCATCAGCCACACGATGATTGACGGTGCTGCTTTTAAAGAGGAAGCGGAAAACAACAATGTCATGGCGGTTCCATCTGTCTACCTTAATGGAGAATTCTTCAATGGCGGTCGCACAACCCTTGAAGAAATCGTCGCGAAAATCAGTGACGGACCGGATCCAGAGGAATTCACAAACCGTGATCCTTATGACATCCTCGTTGTCGGCGGCGGACCTGCTGGTGCGAGTGCCGCGATTTATGCCGCACGTAAAGGCATCCGTACCGGAATCGTAGCGGAACGTTTCGGCGGTCAGGTCCTTGATACGATGACGATTGAGAACTTCATCAGTGTCAAAAACACCGAAGGCCCGAAATTCGCAACAAGCCTTGAAGAGCACGTGAAGGACTATGAGATCGATATCATGAACCTCCAGCGTGTCAAAGGATTAGAAAAGAATGATGGCATGTTCGAAGTAGAACTCGACAATGGCGGCGTCCTGAAAAGTAAGAGTGCAATCATCTCGACAGGCGCACGCTGGCGTCAAATCGGCGTCCCAGGCGAGGAAGAGTTCAAGAACAAAGGTGTCGCCTACTGCCCACACTGTGACGGTCCATTGTTCGAAGGTAAAGATGTCGCTGTCATCGGTGGCGGGAACTCCGGCGTCGAAGCAGCCATCGATCTTGCTGGAATCGTGCAAAATGTCACTGTGCTCGAATTTGCTGACACATTGAAAGCAGACGATGTGCTGCAAGAACGTCTGAACAGTCTTCCGAACGTGACAGTCAAAACAAATGCCCAGACGACTGAGATCACCGGTGAAGACAACGTCAATGGCATCACGTACATCGATCGTGCATCAGGGCAGGAGCAGCATATCGGGCTTGAAGGTGTCTTCGTCCAAATCGGGCTTGTACCGAATACCGAATGGTTAGACGAAGACGTTGAGACCAACAAAATCGGTGAAATTATAACCGATAAAAAAGGCTCCACGAATGTCCCTGGCTTGTTTGCAGCCGGAGATGTGACAGACAGCCCGCACAATCAGATCATTATTTCTATGGGTGATGGTGCGAATGCTTCACTTGGTGCGTTTGATTACTTGATTCGCAACTGATAGGTTGAGAGATTAAGATAAATCCCGGAGTTGGTTGAACCAACTCCGGGATTTTTATGCCTATCATCGGCAATTATTAAGCAGGACCTCTAAGGCCCTGCTTTTTCTTATATATCCGCATGTGTAAAAATGTCATGATCATCGGTGCTTGGGGATGAATATTCCGCCGTGACAGCCCCCGCTTCTCCGGCCTGGAACCAGTGCCGTGTATTCGGCGGGATTGTGTACTGGTCACCTGCTGTAAGGACAACTTCATGGGCAGCGGTGAAATAATCGCGGTCCTGGTCCGGCGGCTGCGTTTTAGGATGTTTCGTTGTCTCTCCTTCTACATACAGGTAGACCGTCCCGAATTTCACTCGAAATGTTTCTTCCTTGCCGGGATCTCCGTCGGTCACCGGAGGATGATAATGCTCCGGACAAGTCTGACGCGGGAATAACACCCATTCTTTCGCACAGTAGCGATCTGTATTGATATAGACAAATAGCTGAAGTCCCAGCTCATCCAACCGATTGAGTCCAAAATCATTCACCTCGATCGACTGGATTTCATCATCACTCAGGATGACATCTGCCTTTTGAAAGTATTCATTGACTTTACGCTGGACATCCCGGTCGGCCAATCCATTAATATTCACACTAATCCTCCTCCCTGTCTACGATGTCATAATCTGACCGCCATTGACATGAATACACTGGCCAGTCATATAAGAACCTTCTTTGGAGGCTAACTCTGATGGTTGTCCCGGACGGTTCATAGGCGTGTCGGTTCCAAATTCGCCCACCTTCTCTCCATCAAAAGTAGAAGGGATAAGTGGTGTCCAAATTGGGCCTGGAGCCACCATATTAACACGTATTCCTTTTTCCACGAGATTGGCTGCCATGCTCCGGGTAAAGCCGACAATCGCTCCTTTTGTTGCCGTATAGTCAATGAGTGCGGGATTTCCTTTATAAGGGTTGACGGAAGTGGTATTGATGATTGAATTCCCTTCCTTTAAATGCGGAAGCGCGAATTTAGTTAAATGAAAAATCGAGTAGATGTTCGTTTTAAACGTCTTATCCCACTGTTCAAAGGAAATATCCTGAAGATCCTCAGTCGGATATTGAACCGCTGAATTGTTCACCAAAATATCGAGTTGACCGAAGTGATCCACAGTCTTTTCAATCAGCTCCCTACAAGTTTCTTCCTCGGTTATATCTCCTGGAATCAAGTAACATTTCACGCCTTCCTGCTCGACCCACTCCCTCGTCTGTTCTGCATCATTTTCTTCTCCCTCTACATAGTTGATCGCCACATGCGCGCCTTCCTTCGCATAAGCGATGGCAACGGCACGGCCAATTCCGCTGTCTCCGCCTGTAATCAAAGCAACTTGATCAAGCAGCTTATCGCTCCCTTTGTAATCGAGCGGTTGTACGGGAAGAGGATCCATTTCAGATTCTATCCCCGGCTGGCGTGCTTGCGTCTGTTCCGGCTGACCGCCGACCTGTCTTTTATGAATATCCATCGCACATTCTCCTTTATCTTTGATCTTTTAGTCCATGTAAGGAAAATACCTTTCCTTTACTATTTATAAACACTTGTAAACGGATGCATGGAAAATTTCGGTGAAAAGTACCGTTTTTAAATAAACCATCTACGTTTAATACCAACACATAAAGATTCAATTGAAGGTTTTACAGAAACTTTAATAAATTTCTCAAAAAAGTGATCCAATGATCACTTTTTTTCGATAGCTGTACAGGAAAAGTAAACAAACAAAATTTTTTCAAAGGAGAGTGTCACATGAAACAAATGAAAAGAATTCTAGTAACCTTCATGGCCCTCGTACTTCTCGTCCCATCATTAGCCATGGCAAACGACAGTGCAACCGTGAAGACGCCGGCAGCAGACTTGAGATCATCGTTGGATCAGCTCTTATCGGAACACTTTGTACTGGCGACTACCTATATGATGAAATCGTATGAAGACGCACCAGATGCAGATGAAGTCTGGGATAAGCTTGACCAGAATGCTGCCGATATGACCCCGGCCATCGCTTCTGTATACGGCGAAGAAGCGGCTGCGCAATTCGAGGATATTTTCCGTGTTCATAACGACTACGCTGATGGCTTTGTGGAAGCAGCGAAAAGTGATGATCCGGAAGCCCGTAAGAAGGCTGAAGCGGAAGTAGACGAATTTGTAAATGAGTTCGGAAGCTTTTTGGCTACAGCAACAGAAGGCAACCTTTCTGAAGAAGCAGCTAAAGAAGTTCTAGCTGCCCATGAACAAGATGTCTTAAGCGTTTTTGATCACTATGTAAATGAAGAATACGAAAAAGCTTATACGTCATTCCGTGAAGGATTCAACCGCATGTTCGGTATTAGTAAAGCTCTATCCACTGCGATTGTGACACAAATGCCAGATGAATTCGCCCAAACCAAAGCCGATTCAAAAGCAGCGGATTTGCGCTCCAATCTAAATGCACTAGCCTCTGAGCACTTTGCCCTCGCTACACTGGAGATGCAGAAAGGCTTCAACCAGGCAGATGACTATGACTTTGTGACATGGGCAGAAAACCAGCATACAGGTGATTTTAAAACGGCTATCGCTTCCATTTATGGCGACGAAGGTGCTGAACAGTTTGAGAAAGTTTGGCAGCAGGATCACATTAATGCACAATCGAATCTTGTAACAGCAACCCTTGAAGAAGATGAAGAAGCAAGAAAAATGGCTGAACAGAGCCTGCAAATGTTTGCTGAAGATTTCGGTGCTTTCCTAGGAACTGCAACGGAAGGCAACCTTTCCGAGGAAGACGCGACCGCAGCCATTTGGGCTCATGAAGAAGATGTTCTGCAGACATTCAATCATTATGTAGAGGGAGATTATTCAGCAACTTATGATTCTTTCCGTGAAGGATATGGATTCATGTTCGGCATTGGAGAAACATTAGGCGATGCGATCGTCAAACAAAAGCCGGATCAATTCGGTGGAGAAATGATGCCGGAAGCTATGCCTGATACAGGTATGGGCGGTACAAGTGATCAAGGTGTAACAGCTTGGATGTGGATCGCCTTTGGTATCCTTGCTGCTGCCTCAGCAGGTTTGGTTTATCGTAAAAAAGTGAACCAGTAAATTAAAGACGGAAGAGGAGAGAATACTCTCTCTTCTTCTTTTCTATCAAAAGAGGTGATGAGCGATGAAGCTGGATTGGAAGTTATACTTTACAGTGCTGGGCATAGCTGCCTTACTCATGGTGGCTTATGAAATGAATGCTTTCGCTCTGTGGTCCGACTCTGAATCCAACCCTGACGTTGTTCGGGTGGAAAATGCAGAACAATATGCGTCTGAACTATCAGCTTCTTCAGATGATAAAAAAGAGATATTAGATGGCGAATTCACCGTGCTGAACAACAGCCAGTCTTTAAAATCTGGAGATGTCATCAAAAATGAGGAACAAGCAGATACAGGGATCGTCCCTACCCATATCAAAATCCCATCGATTGAAGTGGACGCACCTCTTGGAGCAGTCGGCGTTTTAGATAACGGTGAGATGGGAGTGCCGGAATCCCCTCAAAAAGCCGGGTGGTTCGAGCCTGGCACACAGCCTGGGAATGTAGGCAACGCAGTCATCGCCGGCCATGTGGACAGCCGTACAGGACCTGCTGTTTTTTATGATTTGAAGAAGCTGAAAAAAGGCGATGAGATAACGGTGAAGAACGATGAAGGGGAAGCGAAAACTTACGTCGTAGAAAAGTTGGAAAGTTATCCGATGGAGGAATCTCCAATCACACAGATTTTTGGGAAAACCGATGAAAAACGCCTGAATTTGATTACCTGTACCGGAGAGTTCGTACGTGACCGCGGCGGCCACCAGGATCGTCTTGTGGTTTACTCTACGCTGAAAGAACCCGTCCCAGAAAAAGAAGAAATAGATGCGCCCGCAAACGTAAGTGTCCAAGGCACGTTTATAACCTGGCACGCCGTCCGCGAAGATTATGTGGCTGGTTATCGTGTATACCGCAGCAAGGACGGAGAATCATTTGAAAAAGTAGCGAGTATTTCACGCCATGAACGAAAATCCTATGCCGATCCAGAAGCTTCTGAGTTTCAATATTATGTAACGACCGTAGGGGAAAGCGGCCAAGAATCGGAGCCCTCTCCTATTGCTGAAGAATAGCTCGGCAAAAGAGACTGGGACAAAATGATAACTGCCACTGGAAAAGACGAACAATAGCGTAGAATGAATCAAATGGAGCGTAGGCAACATACGCAGACTCCTGCGGGAACAGCACGAGGCGAAGACCCCGGAAGAAAGCGGTCTTTGCTTTCTGAGGAGGCTGAGGCCGTGCCCACGGAAAGCGTAGTATGTTGCCGGAGCGAAGTATGCATTAATTGATTCATAAAGAAAAAATTCTTTTGTCCCAGCCTTTTCTTTTTTTATAGACAAAGAGAGCCGCTGAGTTGTATAACCTATTGGAATAGATGATGGAGCAATCGATCCTTATCCTCAAAGAACTGCTTCATTGTCCTGTAATGGTCCGTATCTTCTAAGTTCGTCTCCTTCATTCCCTCTTCACTCAATTGGATGATTTTCGAGCTTGGATAGGCCATGATAATCGGGGAGTGAGTAGAGATTATGAACTGGGAACCTTCCTCAACCAGTTCATGAATCCTGGAAAGCATAGACATCTGCCTTAAAGGGGATAAGGCTGCTTCCGGCTCATCCAGAATATATAAACCATTCCCTTGAAAACGGTTCGTAAATGCAGCGAAAAAAGATTCGCCATGAGACTGCTTATGTAATGATTGGCCACCGTATGAATCGATGATCTTCGGCCCTGATGAACCATCTTCATCTAATTCCTCAATGTTCGTCGCTAGATTATAATACGTCTCAGCCCTGAAGAAAAAATGATCTTCAGGTTTATACACGCCCTTAGCCAACCGTAAATATTGATCTAAGATCGAATGGGAATCATAATTGGAAAAATTGAAATTGAGTGTGCCTCCCTCAGGATTGAACCCGTATTTTATAGCAATCCCCTCCAGGAGAGTGGATTTTCCCATGCCGTTCTCTCCAACAATATAGGTGACATTAGGATGAAAGAACAATTCCGTGAAATTTCTAATTACAGGCAAGTGGAAAGGGAAAGACCCATATGAATTTATATTTTCTGATTTCAAATCAAGGCTTTTAATGTATTGATTGTCCTTATTCAACATGTATTTTCAACCTCCCCCTCCCATTCCTATCTTTAAGAACTCTATATGAAAGTGCATAAGGTTTATTGCTACTTCCGCCAAAAACTCGTATGGTCTGCTTTATCCTGAATATTAAAGGCGATGATTTTCTCAAGCAACTCGTAATTCACCGGCTCGTTCCACTTAATCCGAAACAACCCTTTGGTAGAACTGTAGCCAGCTTGCTTAATGTCCTCAGCAAAATGTGTCATAGCTGCCGGTTCAGGTGCAAAGCTCATATGATGCTTGGCATGGTCAATCCCGATAATGAACGTGCCGTGATCGGTGAACATTGGCGTATTCCACTTGATTTGTGTTTCTAAATTCGGGAATTCATCCGTAATCCACGCAAAGATTTCCTCTGCACGGTCGCGATGGTCAGGATGATCGATACCTGCTAAATATTCTGAAAAAACTCCCATGTATTTCCCTCCTTGAATGTATTCCTATTATGAACGATTCTATATCAATTATATCATTTACCGATCAAAAAGCAGTTTCAAGAAAATGTAGTAACCATACTGAATTATTATGTAGATCTGTTTCCTTTCTTAAAGTTTTCCATAGAATGATCTGATCATGTTTCCTGTTCCTAAGCCACCATACCGGAAGCAAAGTCACCGAACCTGCTAAACATCTGATGAAAACGGTGATCCAGACACCATAGACACCATATGACCTGATTAAATATTCAATAAAGACAAAAGATGAACCCAAAATTAAGCTGAGCCCAATCAAAGCGCAATATAATTTCAATTTTCTTTCCCCTTATAAACGACTTGTTTATAGTGTCATAGAAAGTCATTTATATTACCTTAAAAAAATTGCTAAGTAATTCGTCAGGGAGAATGGAAATGAGTTAGATTTCTTTATTTCTGAATTGGGAGGGAGGCTTTCCTACAGCTTTTTTAAAAACAACGGAAAAATGTGAAGGGCTGTTAAAGCCGACATTCAGGGAAATTGCAGTAATAGAATGGTCTGTGGTTTTGATCAGACGTTGCGCTTCCTCTATTCTTTTCTTTCGAACGTATTGCGTAGGTGATATTCCAACTTTCCTTGAGAAAACCCTCAATAAATAAAATTCATTTACGTGAATGCTTTGCGCGATATTTTTTAGATTTAAGTCTTCTTTAAAATGAATGTTGATAAAACTTATTGCTTTATCAACCATTTCTTCTTGAAGTGGCAAAAATTTTTGAAGGTCAGGTCGACAGCGCTTGCATGGACGATACCCGTTCTTGATAGGATCGGTTTTATTTAGAAAGATCCTTACGTTCTGTTTTTTAGGAAGTTTCGATTTGCATGACGGCCTGCAAAAAATACGGGTTGATTTTACGGCATAATAGAATTCGTCATCAAAATTTACGTCACAGTTTTGTATAGCATTCCAGTACTCCTCGTTCAAAATGAATCACCTCTTCAATCAGTTTATCATACAGTTTTCATTGATTATCATTAAAGAAATTAGATAGCAATAATACCAAAGTCATCGACCATATCCCTCGTTATACTTACTATTAAAGAACGAAAAGGGAGTGTAATTATGGAGGTTTTTAAAGCATATTACCATTCTCCATTAGGAACTATGGAGATAAGAAGTACAAATCGCGGTTTAATAAGCATAAAGTTTGTTGATGAAATTGATAGCAATAATCCCAATGAACATATCTTATCTTGCATTCATCAACTGAAAGAGTATTTCAAGGGAATAAGAACGTCTTTTACCTTAGAGCTCTCTCTAGACTTAAGTAAATTTCAAAAGAAAGTACTGGACAGTTTGTTTGATATACCTCACGGGACGGTCATGAATTATTCTGCTTTAGCAAAGGCTATAGGACAGCCTGATGCTGTGAGGGCAGTTGCAAAGGCTGTTGGCAATAATCCTTTGGCGATTGTAATTCCTTGCCATCGTGTTATTGGTAAAAACGGAGAATTAAGAGGTTATGCCTGGGGGAAGTGGAGAAAAGAAGAATTACTTAAACATGAGTGTTAAATAGCTTGCTTTTCTGAAGCCATTCTTCAGGTACAGGAGGGGCTTATTTAATAACACACTAAGGAAAAGGGTAGACTCTAAACATTTTAAAATCTACCCTTTTATTAATAAATCATTGTGATTTAATCACGCTACTTCCATTAATAGATTCACGATGGTTTTATGAAAAGAACGGGGTTAACATACGGAATCAATGCATAGAAATGGAGTCTGGGCTGACTGATAAACATGAATGATCGCTCTTTCCAATGAAACCTTACACCTCATTCGTTCGTATGACAGGTGAAAGGAGGGGCACATTTGGAGATATTTATGTTTATTGTTCTCTTTGCTCCATTTTTGCTTATTGGATATTTCGCCTATAAATCTTCGGGGTACCAGAAGGGCAATATCGTATTTCACTTGGATGAATGGTACAAAGATTATGATAAATATGTAAAGGCTATTGAGATAGAATTGCATCGGAGAGGAAAAGAAGCAAAATACAATGGAAATTATCATTTTGAAATTGATGGAAAAATTTATATCTTACATCCTCAAGTTGTCACGACCGCTCGCGTTCCGTCTCAACGCACAGTACTTAAACCCAAGAATGATTGAATAATGCGGGGAGCTTTTTATACAGGGAGGGATACTGCTATACCTTAGATTTAGTCAACATCAGCTTCCTGCTTCTATCGTCTTTTTTTCGTAAATGGATTTATAAAAATCATAAACTTCTTCATATGTCTCAGGTTTACCATTTTCAACTTTGAATGCTACATCTGTAGACCCCCCATCTTCAAAATTCACTGCCATTCCCTTACCATCACTAGTTAATTGCAGAAATAAAGTAGAATACTTATTGTTTTTATTTTGGATAACAATATCAAGCAATTCTCCTTCACTGGAATATCTATTCATTTCCTTCTTCCATTCACTTATCCGATCTTTTTTGATCTTCTTTAATTTAATATTTTCAACGATTGATATGAACTCTTTTACTTTCGTTTCACGACTGGTTTTTGCTTCTTCATTTGCATTGAAAACCTGGGAATCATCTCTTATATCTATAATTCCTATCGGCTTTTGTTTCTCAATGAAAGTCTTTAGTTCATACTGCTTATCTTCCTTGTTTTCACATCCTGTCACCAAAATGCCAAGAGTCATTATTAAAAAGAATCTAATAAACATAACTATCACCCTTTCATATACTAAACACTTGTATATTGAACCCTCTCACAACACAAACCTATTTCAAAAATATCACTGGACTTTTATAGCCATTCTGCACAGTTCAACTGAATCCCTCCTAATCTGCTCTAACGACCATTCCATTCTCAATGTTCAAAACTCCATAGATATCCAAAAAAGAGCTCTCCCTCTAAAGGAAGAGCTCTCTCTTAAAACAGACTAGGATTAATCATTTCTGGTATATAGAACGCGATACTAGGGATGAAAGCAACGATAAGAAGGACGACTACAACCACCGTGATATACGGCATCACGGATTTGAAAGACTTCTCAATGGGAAGCTTCCCAATTTTCGCAGCCAGCAATAAACAGAGTCCATACGGCGGGGTTACCAGTCCCACTGCCAACGTCATAATGGTAATGATTCCAAGTAAGATCGGACTGATGTCAAACGTTATCGCAACAGGCAGGACGACCGGAATGAACAGAATCATAGCAGGGATGGCATCCATGAATGTCCCTACAAAAAGGAAAAAGGCGATGATAATCAACAAGAAGACCCATTTGCTGCTAATGTTATTAGCAAAGAATTGTTCCGCCCAAAGGGACAATTGGTAGTAACTCATCAATTCACCAAGGGCATTAGCCGCAGCCAAGGCGAACAAGGATAAAGAACTTAGTGTCAATGTATCTACAAAAACCTTGGGGAAATCCTTCAGCTTCAACGTTTTATAGTAAAACATACCGATAATGACTGTATAAATAGAAGCAAACGCAGCCGCTTCTGTAGCTGTAAAGATTCCTGTAATAATCCCGCCAATCAGAATCACCGGAGTCATTAACGCCGGTATCGTATTCAAAAACTGTTTCAGGAAGTTGGACATAGAAGCTCTTTGATAGGTTGGATAGTCGCGTTTCAACGCTAAGAAATAAACAATTACCATCATACTTAAACCGATAAGAATACCTGGAATGATTCCAACAAGGAAAAGTGCTCCTACGGAAACATTTGTCAGTCCAGCATAGATGATCATCGGAATACTCGGCGGAATGATTACCCCGATGGTGGAAGATGCAGCCGTAACTCCGACAGCTGTACCGGTATCATATCCCTGCTTCTTCATATTTGGGATTAAAATTTTTCCGACACCTGCTGTATCAGCCTGGGAAGCCCCGGAAACTCCGGCAAACAGCATCGATACAAGAATATTAGCATGCGCAAGGCCGCCCCGAATATGACCGACGAGTGATAACGAAAAGTCGATCAATTTCTGGGAGATTTGTCCCCTGTTCATCAAATTCGCTGCCAGAATGAATAAAGGCACAGCTAACAGAACAAATGAATCAAGGCCGTTCAGCATTTTGACCGGCACTGTAACTTCTGGGATATATGGAACATTGATAATACCGATCATTGCAACAATCCCAATGACAAAAGCAATTGGAATACCGATGATCATCAATAAAATGAATAGAAAAACTAATAGTGGACCGATCATTCTGCAACCTCCCTTGTGTTGAAGCTTTTAACGTTTCGCAGAATATGTGCAAGTGTGTAAATGAACATGGTCGCTCCCATAATCGGTACGGAAATCCATACATATCCCATCTTCATAAACTCCAGTGAGACCCACTCGTATGCCCAAAAGTTTTGGACAGCCTGAATTCCGTAATAAAAGATGGCGAAACTGAAGGCTAGTAAAATCACATCATTGATAAGATATAGACTGTTCTTGCCCTTTCCTTTTAACTTCTTCAATAGGAAGTCAAACTGGAAGTGTTCCCTTCTGTTCAGCATGACAGCTGCTCCCATGAAAACAGACCATATAAACGAATAAGTTGCTACTTCCTCTGTCCAAATAGCTGAAACACCTGTGAAACGTGTCATGACCTGTATAATAATCGTGACGAAAAAAGTGACGAGAAACAGGACCCCAATTGTTAACTGAATTCGTTCAAGCCATTTAATCACTGATGAAACCTCCTTATTCAAGAAGTGAAAAGGGAAGGGCACCATTGAGATGCCCCAAGCCTCCGCTTCTCTTACTTCATTTCATTAATTTTATTCAATAGATCTTGAGCTCCGATTTCTTTTGCACGTTCCTCTAAAAGTGGTTTGGCAAGGTCAATAAATGGCTGGCGGTCTATTTCGTTTACTACTGCCCCATCATCGATAGCCTGTTGCTTGTATTTTTCTTCCTGCTTATTCACTGCTTCGCGTTCTTTTTGAACAGAGGCTTCTGCCGCTTTCATAATCGCATCCTTCTGTTCATCTGAATAGTTTTCGAATTTCTTGCCATTGATCAGTAAGAAACGAGTGGTGTAGTCGTGTGCTGTTTCTGTCACATATTTTCCGTTATCTGTCTTATGGTGGTTTTCCTGAACGAAGTACGGGTAAGAGTTTTCGGAGGCATCAACAACACCCTGCTGAAGTCCCTGGTATAATTCTCCCCAGGCAACAGAAGTCGGTACGGCTCCCGTCTGTTCCCAATAGTCAGCGATTGCCCCAGAAGTTTGGGTACGGAATTTCAAACCTTCAAGATCTTCCATAGAATTCAAAGGTTTCTTGCCATAATAGTGACGAACGCCTGCCGACCAGTATCCAAGGAGCTTGAAGTCATTATTTGATTTTTCGTTAATGATGCTTTCCATCTCTTCTCCCACTTCTCCATCTACAACGCTTTCCCAGTGCTCATAGCTATCGAATACATAAGGAAGTGCAAAAAGGTCAATTTCATCTATTCCTGTTTTGGTCATGAACCCAGGCGATACTAACACAACATCAGCCGCTCCGAGTTTCAACTTCTCGACAAGTTCAGACTCACTTGTTCCTAAAGTGCCTGCGTGCACTTCAACTTCAATATTAGCATCAGATTTCTCTGCAGATTCTTTAAATGCTTCCATGCCAATTTGATAAGGGTTGTCGGGGGACGTCTGATTGTGGGCGGCGATGATTTTCAGTTTCCCATCTCCAGACGCTCCACTTGCTTCTTCATCTCCACTGCACCCTGCCAACGCGAATACACCCGCAAACATCATAACTAACAAAAGTGATAAAGACTTTTTCATCATGTATTCCTCCTTTAATTTGATTGAATCCGCTTACAATTAATAGAAAACCTTCCCGTTAATAGCTTCTGAATTCTCCATGTACGCCTTAGCCAAATGTGGCAAATCATTTAAATTTGCCTCTCCAGCCGGTTCGTGCCCTGTCCCCCTATTCCAAATTTGCGTGACGATTCGCCATTTGTTCATGGGTCTTCCCTTCTTGTTGATTAACCGCGTGGATAATCACTGCATCCAGTACCAGGTGTACGGATTGATCAAATTGATTGCCAAGCGGCTGAATTGTTTCAGGTTCCTCTGCCAGCCGCTTTTTTGTTGCTGCGGGAATAACCAGTGTACAGTCACTAACTTCAGCGATTGTTGATTGCAGGTTGGTAGTAACAGCTGCTACCACCGCACCAGCTTCTTTAGCTTTTAAAGCGAATTGGTGCAAGGACTTGGTAGAACCTGAGCCAGAAACCACAACCAGCAAATCTCCTCCTTCAATACTTGGGGTGATGGTTTCGCCTGTCACATAAACGGTAAACCCGGCATGCATGAGTCTCATGGCGAATGCCTTGCCCATAAACCCCGAACGTCCTTCTCCTGAAACGAATATTCTTTGAGCAGAAAGGAGCTGATTAGCAAGTTCTACTGCTTCGTGTTCTTTTACATTGGAAAGCACGTGCTGAATTTCTTCACTGACGGTTTGAATGGTTTGCTTCATGGTTCATCATCATTCCTTTCATTTCTGAGGCGGCCCCATGGCGGTCTGTATTCTTCGTAATACCACTGCCCACTATTAAAGTGTCCGGTCGGTTATCCAGTATGGAAGGAAGAGAGTCTAAATTAATCCCTCCGGCAACGGCAATATCGAAGTGGGGATGATTCTTTACAAGTGAAAACAAATCCTCCTCGGCCATCTCTCCCGATGCCTGCATGTCTTTTCCAAAGTGAAGGCTGACAAGACCAACTCCTAAGCCGGATAGTTCCTGAATCCTAGTCTCCTCTTTAACTCCGAGCAAGTCGACCATGATTCTCCCTTGATAATTTTCAGCCACTTTTAACGTGTCTTTAATCGTCTGATCCGCGGAGAATGCCATCACGGTTGTGATATCCGCTCCCGCTTCGAATGCTTGTGCAGCTTCATGTTTTCCTGCATCGCATGTTTTCATATCGGCAACCAGGGTCATATGTGGGAACGCTTTCTTTATATCCCTGATAATCTGCATACCATACTCCTTAATAACTCCTGTCCCCACTTCAATCCAGTCGATGAATTCCTTCGTGTCCTCGATAGCTTGGAAGCAATCCTTTTCAGACATTCGATCTAAAGCAAGCTGTAAATTCATCTTCTTCCCTACCTTTCGACGTACTCTTTTTCTCCAAGCTGAATATGTACCTCATCCAGTTCAGGGAGCCCTTCATTATCTCCATAAACACTAACGACCATCGATCCAATCGTATTTGCAAAATTCAGCGTTCTATCTAATGACCAGCCTTGAAGCACCCCATAAATAAATCCGGCATCAAAACCATCTCCCGCACCAACTGTATCTACTACCTTTTTCGGCAGGCGCGGGGGCATCGTCATGGATATTCCCCCCATATAGCCAAAGGCTCCCTTCTCTCCCTGCTTGATCGCAACGGTCGAAATACCATAACGTTCACAGGCGGCTACAATCTGATCTGGTTGACTGACACCGAAAAGAAGTTCTGCTTCCTCTACTCCGGTCAAGATAATGTCTACATATGGGAGGAGCTGTGACAACGACTGTCTCGCTTTTTCCCTACCCCAAAGCTTTAAACGAATATTGGGATCAAACGATACGAGTGCGCCATGGTCTTTGGCAATCGTTACGGCCCGTTTCAGCAGCCTTAGGTTCTTCTCTGGATCTATGGCTGCGAAAACACCAGTAATGTGTAGGATTTTCGTTTGCCTTATCGCGTCGACATCCAGTGTTTGTTCAGTTAAAGTTTTTGTTGGTGAATCAGCTCGGTAATAGAAGGTGCTTCCGCTTCCATCTTCGCGTATTTCCTTGAAGTTAAGAGAGGTTGGATAACCGTCCACTAGCTTGACAGCGGAAACATCGATTCCTTCTCCTCTGGCAAAATTCCGAATGAATTTGCCGAATTCATCCTTGCCTAATCGACTGATCCAACCAGTATCGAGACCAAGGCGGGCACAGCCTATGGCAAAATTAAACTCGGCCCCTCCTGCTTTTCTTTCAAATGAGTGAACATTCCTTAGTGGACCATTTGTTGTTGGATCAAAGGTGATCATCGCATCACCAATAGTTATGATATCCTTCATTCTTCTTCCCCCTTAACTTTTGTCTGGGCCGGTAGTGTCTTCTAGTGAGCCCACCGATTTTCTTTATACAGAATCCCTGACCATTAACGTTGGTTCAAACCTTAGGGATGAATTCCTTATCTCTTTTTTCATTTGGATTTTATTCAGAAGCAGTTCCGCCCCTGCCTTCCCCATCTTGAACGTCGGCTGTGCGACCGTTGTAATTGATGGGGTGTAGAAACTAGCAAAGGATACATCGTCAATCCCAATGACAGCAAGGTCGTCCGGTATTCTCAAACCTTTATGTTTCACATATTTAAGCGTTTCAATAAGTACTAAATCGTTACCGGCAAGCATCGCTTCTGGTGGTTTTTCCAAATGAAGCAGTTCTTCTAATTCTGTTTGGAGACTTTGAGAATCTACGCTGATGATGTACTCGTCATGGATGGGGATTTCATTATTTTTCAAAGTATTCTTATATCCTTCCACCCTCTCTATCCTTGGGGTGGTGTGATGCTTTAGGGAGGTTGTCATCATACCAATTCGTCGGTAGCCCTGTTCAACAAAGTGCTCTATAGCAAGGGCAACCGCTTTACTGTTATGAAGCAGAACAGAAGGAATTTCCACCCCTTCCAACTCCCTATCCATAAAAACAACTGGGTAGGAGCCGTCCAACATTTTTTGGTAGAGGTCGCGGTTATCACCTGTCGGGAAAATAATCAGTCCGTCCACCTGTTTTGCACGAAGCATTTCAATATAATGCTTCTCTTTGAAGGGATCGTCATCAGCATTACAGATAATCGTGTGAAAATCGGATTCGTGACATACATCCTCGATAGCCCGTGTCACCTCTGTGGTGAAATTGTGCAAAATGTTGGCGACAATGACACCAATCGTCTTTGTTGACTTTTGTTTAAGACTTCGCGCAACGATATTCGGCTGGTATCCCAACTTTTCAACCGCATCTTGAATGCGCTGTTTCGTCTTTTCCCCCATATAGTCATATCGTTCATTTAAGTATTGGGATACGGTACTTTTCGACACTTCTGCCTGTGCCGCTACATCACCAATCGTTACGGTTTTCATAACTAATCTCCACATTCCTATTGTACTAAATCGGTTTAGTAAATCGATTTAGTGTTATTGTAGACTACATGAAAGCGTTTTACAAGAGGGTGAGGAATCTCTATTTTTATTTGATTTGAAAGAAAGCCTTAATAGCAAGGGTTCAAGTGTCAAATTTTTTGATAAGTTTTTTAAATTCAGAAAAAGTGCAAGCATCTTGATAAGCTCGATAAATGGGGCGCGAAATGGATATCTTAAGGCTTCGATAGGCTCGGCTATGGAATTTTCCTACTCACCCAACAAGAAATCCCCCTAATTAGCAGGAGGATTACTAACGTAAAATATATAATTTCCCTTTTCATTACACATGAAAGACCTGGATAATGAATTGATATAAGAAATAAATGCTGTAGCCGAGTACAGCTAATCCACTTATCAGCAGAATCGCCTGTCTCCTTCTTTTATTCAACCATTTTTCACCAAGATATAAAAGAACCGCTAACAAAACAAACCAAAATAATGCCCCTGACAGCACTGCAAGAGGGTAAATCATAGAAATGCTCTCCCCATCATTCATGATAGGAGTAAGCAAGCCCATCCACCACAACACAGTAAATGGATTAAATGTGGTAATGGCTGCGCCTGTCCAAAAGGCCTTCAAATAATGCTTGAAAGGGTATTTAACTCCTATGCTTTTTGCCTTTGGGTCCACCCCTTCTACGGTTTTGATTTCTTTAAAGATTCCCCAGGCTACATAGAAAAGTACAGCACTGCCAAAGAGCCAAAGAAATGTAATAATCATAGAGTTCGAGTCAGCAAAGGGCATGAGCCACAGAAGAATCGCCGCAAGGATGACAGCATCTCCTACGACGGCCCCAGCTCCTACTATCAATGCAGAATAAAAACCATATTTGGTCCCGTATTTAATTTCCTCCCCATTACTTGGGCACGTGGGCGATGAAACGACACCAATGATAAGGCCGCTTAACAATAATTGAAACATCTAACTAAACCCCCTCAATTCTATAATTCGAAATATATCGAATTGTTATTCAAAAAATTATTCCCCCCCTTTAGAGTTTTGAAAAAACATAACCATCTGATCTACTGTTTTTTGTTCTGCCCAGCACTCAATATTTTTACCTTTCCGTTCCATCCGTATCAACCCAGCACGCCTTAATTCCCGAAGGTGATGGGAAACAGTAGACGGGGCGATATTTAATCCTTCTCCTAATTCACCCACCGTCATCCTCATTTCTTTGTCGGTACTGGATTCCCCTGGAGTACAGTGTTCAGCTAAATATAGAAAAACATTGAGCCGGTGAACATTGGATAGGGCTTTGAAAATTTCGCTGAATTTGTTTAAGTTTTCATTATTATAATTCGACATATTTCGAATTATAGAGAAATACATTACGTCTGTCAAACCGTTTAACAATTCCCATCCATAAATACTGCTGAAAGGGGTCAGTAATATTATGAGGGAAAGCAATAAAATCGATCTTCTCCACACAAAAAACCGAGTATGAAATCCCAGCGATTTCATACTCGGTTGCTTTACTATTCAATTCTTATTGTGGCAGAGGAGCATCAGCAGAAACAAAGCCCTTGTCCACAAGTTCATTCCAGAAATCTTTCGGAATGTCCATTTGGATCATTTCTAGGTCTTCTTTAATTCTGTCCGGACGTGTGGAGCCAGGAATCACTGACTTGACTGCCGGGTGAGCTGTTGAGAATTGAAGAGCAGCAGCTTTCAACGGAACATTGTATTTTTCACCGATTTCCTTCAGTTGATTGACATGATTAATAATGTCATCGCCCGCTTTTTCATAGTTATAATGATCACCGCCAAGCAGTACCCCGGAGTTATAAGGGCTTCCGACCACAATGTCCACATCGTTTTCTTCAGCCTTTGCCATCATACCCTGTAATGCTTGTTCGTGTTGTAAAAGGGTATATTGCGTAGCAGATAAACAGATATCCGGTTTTGTTTCCTCCAGATCCATCGCACGTTCAATCGGTTCTGTCGTATTGACACCTAGTCCCCAGGCACGGATGACACCTTCTTCCCGAAGACGGGACAACACGCGGAAAGCTCCTTTTCTAGCTTCTTCAAACTTTTCGGTCCATGCATCACCATGGAAATCCGGAGAAACATCATGAACGAAGACCATGTCCAAACGGTCGGTTTGCAGACGTTCCAGACTTTGTTCGATCGACCTTTTCGTTGCTTCTTCCGTGTAATCTGTGATGACTTGATTGTTACGGCCATGTTCGAACAGACCTTCATTCTCTTCTGTTTCTTCAGTCATGTAACGACCTACTTTTGTGCTTATCACATAGTCATCACGATTATATTTCGATAACACTTCACCTACCCGGATCTCTGCTAAACCAGCGCCATAAAAAGGTGCGGTATCAAAATAGCGCACTCCCTGGTCCCAAGCGGTTTGGATTGTTTTCTGGGCTTCTTCTTCCGGCACGTCCCGGAACATATTGCCTAAAGGTGCGGTACCTAGTCCTACTTTATGTTTCAGTGCATTCTCTAGTGATTTCATGAATCTATTCCTCCTTTGAGAAAACCTATAGTTGCATAACCAACTATAGAAAGATAAATCATCTACCAATTAACGGTACATTCTATGTGTAGCCGGCTGAAAGGTTTTTAAAACATCATTCACCCTTCATTCCACACTTCGTCGGCAATGTTCACCACATGACGTACTTTACCCCATTGCTGTTGTTCAGTAATTTCATTTCCTTCTTCCGTTGATGCAAACCCACATTGTGGGCTCAAACACAATTGGTCCATTGCTACATAATCGGACGCTTCCAAGATACGCGCTTTCACTCGTTCCGGGTCTTCCAAATCACCGAATTTGGAGGTGATCAAGCCGAGAACGATCGAAAGGTCTGGACGCCGGACATGACGAAGGGGTTCGAAACCTCCAGAGCGTTCATCGTCAAATTCAAGGAACAGCCCATCGACATCCAATCCTCCGAAAATCGTTTCAGAAAGCGCCTCATAACTGCCGCTTGTCATAAAGGTGGAACGGAAATTCCCCCGGCAGATATGCATTGTGATGAGCATGTCCGCTGGTCTGTTTGCTATCGCCTCATTGATGGCACGTGCACACAGTTCTGCCACTTCCTCTGGATTTTTTCCCTTCTCTTCGATGGATGTGCGTCCTTCTTCAGAAAAGAAAGTCGTCCATGATGTATCATCAAGCTGAAGATAGCGGCATCCTTCCTCATAAATTTTCTGTATGAACCCTTGGTAGGCAGCAATCAAGTCATCGACAAGGGCTTCATCACTTTCATAAATACCCTCTTCCCTCTCCGCTCGGAATAAAAGCATATTAGGGCTTGGGATCGTTAATTTGGCGACCGCATCCCCGGCGTTCTTTTTCAGAAAACGAAAGTGTTCTATCATATCATGATCGGTGAAACCCACTTTCCCTGTCACTTTGATTCCGCGCGCTTTCGTTTCCACCCCATCAAATTTCAATCCGCGCTCAGCCTCAAACCCTTCGACCCCATCCAGTCCTTCAAGAAAGTCGAAGTGCCACCAGCTGCGCCGGAAATCTCCGTCCGTTACAGCTTTCAGACCCGCTTCCTTTTGCTTTTCTACTAATTTAATAATCTCTTCATCTTCAATATTTCTTAATTCCTGTTCTGTAATCTCTCCTCTCTCCTGCTTTGCGCGTGCTTGTTTGAGACGTTCAGGACGTAAAAAGCTGCCGACATGATCTCCTTTGAATGGTGCTCTCTTCACATTTCTTTCTGTTGATACTGACATGGACTCATCCCTTCCTTATGATTTATGATTTCACATGAAACAAAAACAACCCCTCTTCTATATAAGAAGAGGGGCTGAATGGAATACGAATCATTTTCTCTTCTTATCTCCAAGCAAATCGCTTCTGGAATTAGCACAGTACTATCGAAAGTCTGCTGCTAAGGTTTCACCGGGCCAGTCCCTCCACCTTTCTGGATAAGAAACAATGTATTTGATTTTAAATTCTACTATACAGGAAGAACCAGAAAGTGACAAATTATTCTGAACTATGATTTTTACCCCGAAAAAATCCACACAAGAGTATATTCACTTAGCGCTCTATTATTTCTTTTGTTTCACGTGGAACATCTGCAGCTTCCTGTTCCCACTCATTCACTTTTGTAAAGTGGGGGGGGGGTTCCTCAGGAAAGATAGACAGCGATATCCGAAAGTGTCTGAGGAGACAGGAAAAGATATTCAAAACGTATTTATTCCAAGTTCGTATGCCGGGCGGTCATCTGTTCATGAGAATCTTGCTGGTATCTTTCTAATATATAAATAATAATGGCATCTAAGAGAAGGTGAACCGATTGGTCAAATTGGTTTCCAAGAGGCTGAATGGTTTCAGGTTCATTTGGGAGTCGTTTTTTAGTGGCAGCAGGGATTTCAACTATTACTTCACTATTATCGGCAATAACTGCTTGAGGATTTGTCGTCACCAAAGCGACACGTGCCCCACTTTCACGAGCCTTTATTGCATATTGAAGAAGTGATGAGGTGGCTCCTGATCCCGAAATAATAATTAATAAATCATCTTTTTCAATACTTGGTGTAATCGTTTCTCCTGTTACGTAAATTTCATACCCACTATGCATCAACCGCATAGCGAAAGCTTTCCCCATCAAACCAGATCGTCCTTCGCCTGAGACGAAAATACGAGTGGCTGTGGAAATCATTTCAGCTAATTCCTCAGCCTTGTTTGTATCCACTTTATCTAAAACACTTTGAATTTCACAGGAGACTGTTTGGATGATGTGCTTCATAGGTACTCTATCTCTCCTTTCATTTGAAAGCAATGACGGACAGGATTTCGTGCTTTATGATTACAATTCCTACCATGACCGTTGTGGGGTTACGCTGAAACCTGCGGTATTGAGGATTAATTCCTCCAGCTACTGTCATCTGGGAATTTCTCTTCAAACAAAAATAATTCGTAATCTCTGTTATTGCAAATTCAACCTAACACCTCATATGTTTTCTCTAAACTGAGTCTCTGACCATCAAATGGGGATCGAATCTGTAATTTAGAAGTTCATCTTCTACTTTGTTATTCCTGATCTTATCCAGTAAAGCTTCGGCCCCCATCTTTCCTATTTCAAATGTTGGTTGGGCCACCGTTGTAATCGCTGGTGTGTAGAAGCTGGCAAAAGAAACATCATCAATACCAATTACAGCCAGGTCTTCAGGAATTTTCATACCGTTTTGTTTTGCGTATTTCAATATTTCGATCAATACAAGGTCATTTCCGGCGAGGATTGCTTCAGGAGGTTCTTCTAAGTCCAATAACTCTTCAAGCACCCGCTGAATATTCGTAGGCTCCGCACTTTTCACATACTCTTCAACAAAAGGAAGCCCTTCTTTATGAATGGCTTTTTCATAACCCTGAATACGTTCTAACCTCGGCGTGATGTGATTGATGATAGAAGTGGTTATCATGCCGATACGACTGTAACCTTTTTGAACGAAGTGTTCTACAGCCAGGCCTGAAGCCATCTCATTATCTAATAAGATCGATGAAATAGGAATATCTTCCACTTTGCGGTCTAAAAAGATGACAGGGTAGCGATCCTTGAGCATTTTTTCATATAATCCTCTGTTATCACCTGTAGGAAAGATGATCAGCCCATCTACTTGTTTCGCTCGTAGCATTTCGATATAATGCTTTTCTTTTTCAGGGTCATCATCTGCGTTACATATGATGGTGTGATAGTCAGAACTGATACATACATCCTCAATCGCCCTTGTTACTTCTGTTGTGAAGTTGTGTAGAATATTTGCTACAATCACTCCGATCGTCTTTGTAGATTTCTGTTTAAGGCTTCGTGCAACAATATTAGGTTGATAACCCAATTCTTCAATTGCTAGTTCAATTCTCTGTTTCGTCTTTTCACCCATATAGTCATATCGTTTATTTAAATATTGAGAAACTGTGCTCTTTGATACCTTTGCGTGTGTAGCAACATCGGAAATAGTCACCGTTTTCATTTGAACTCTCCATATCTTTAAATATATTCCGTATAATAAATTCGGTTAGCCCACCTATTATTAGAGTATACAAGTGAAGGGCGACTCCATCCACTTATTCCCCCTATTCAGTTATCAAGGGCAGAAACGAGGATGCGGCTGTCTTGCCATGAGCCCCCTATAACTTGGAGAGATGATAAGGCATTTCCCCTTAAACCTTGACTAAGCCCGCTTTCTCCACATATTGCTCTGCCAGTTCTTGAAGTTCTGTCCAATTCTCACTTTCGATCAACGATTTATTAACGAGAGAACCTCCTATTCCCGCAGCCACCGCACCAGCCTCCATGAAGGATTGAAGATTATTCAGATTGACGCCTCCAGTTGGCATCATTTGGATGTGGCTTAAAGGTCCGCTGACATCCTTCAGGAACTTCGGCCCAAGCACATTGGCAGGGAAAACCTTCACCATATCCGCTCCCCATTGATCTGCAAGGTGCATTTCAGTCGGAGTAAATACACCAGGGATCATAATAACACCCTGTTCTTTTGTGTATTCGACTGTCTCTTTACATAAAATCGGAGCAAATATAAAGTCAGCACCTGCTGAAATCGCCTTTTCTGCCTGTTCCTTATTCATTACCGTCCCAGCACCGATGACTGCTTTCTCTTCAAACTCCTCTTTCACTTCCGTAATGACCCGCAGGGCATCCTCCGAATCCATCGTAATCTCTATTCCTGTCACTCCCCCGTCGATAAATGCCCGAACAAGGGGCTTCACCTTAGCTGGATCCACTTTTCTGATGACAGCAACAATACCTGAAGATAACATGTGGTCGAAAAGATTTCTATTCATGATATCTTCCTCCTTCCTTTAATCTATTTTTTACACACCGGAATACGCGAGGAATCCACCATCCACAGGGACCGTGATACCTGTGACAAAACCAGACATCTCGTCATCAGCCAGCCAGATTAAAGTTCCAAGCAAGTCTTCAGGTTTTCCAAATCGTTGCTTAGGGGTTTGGCTGATGATTTTATGAGCACGCTCTGGCAATGAACCATCTTCATTGGTCAGTAACGCCCGGTTTTGATCAGTAAGAAAGAAACCGGGAGCAATTGCATTCACTCTGATTCCAACGTCCGCCATATGTACGGCCAGCCACTGGGTGAAATTATCAATACCTGCTTTCGCTGCACTGTAAGCAGGGACCTTTGTCATTGGAGAGGGAGCACTCATGGAGGACATATTGATAATCGTCGCCCCTTCGCGGTTAATCATTCTTTTCGAAAATACTTGCGTTGGTATAAACGTTCCGACTAGGTTGAGGTTGAAGACAAACTGAAACCCTTCTGTCGTCATATCAAAAAAAGTGGATAAATCCGCTTTATCGAGATCCTCTTCCTTCAAGGTTTCGTTCGCTGTCGTACCATCAGGATGGTTGCCACCAGCACCGTTAATGAGAATATCGCAAACTCCAAGCTCCTCCGTAATTCTCTCTTCTGCCTGCCGGACGCTTTCGATATCAAGGACATCACAAGACAATGCCAATGCTGTGCCGCCTTCTGACCTAATGTCCTGCTCTACTTGTTTTCCTGATTCGATACTGCGATTCAAGACAGCCACCTTTACTCCTTGTCTGCCCAGTTCTCTTGCCATTTCTCCACAAAGGACACCGCTACCACCCGTTACGACAGCTACTTTACCTTTCAAATTCTCATTGAGTATCATTAGACATTGTCCTTTCCTTCATTTCTTTCCAAGGAGTCCCATATGCCCCACAAATACATAACTCCTAAACCTCTGTCATAGAGTCCATACCCTGGACGACACTCCTCTCCCCAAATATGACGGCCATGATCAGGTCGTGCATAACCATTGAACCCTTTTTCATGATAGGCCCTCACTACATCGTAAATATCGACTGATCCATCTTTTGTCCTGTGGGAGGTTTCGATAAAGTCCCCGTTTTCATAGATTTTCACATTTCTTATATGGGCAAAGTGAACTCTATCCGCGAATTCACGCACCATGTCAGGTACATCGTTATTCGGATTGGCTCCGAGGGAACCGCTGCATAGAGTCAAGCCATTGTATGGATCATCTACAAGGTTCAAGAATCGCTGCAAATTTTCTTTGTTCGTAATGATTCTTGGCAATCCAAAAACAGAGAAAGGTGGATCATCCGGATGAATCCCCATTTTAATGTCGTTTTCTTTCGCGACAGGTATGATTCTTTCTAAGAAGTATTGTAAATTCGCCCATAAATCTTCTTCTGTCACATCCTTATACTGTTCAAACAAGTCAGCCAGATGCTCGAGTCGTTCAGGTTCCCAGCCTGGCATCGTATAGGCGGAATTTTCCGATATACTATTTACAAGCTCAATAGGATCGATGTTTTCAATCTTTTCCTTCTCAAAGAAAAGTGCGGTCGATCCATCATCCATTTCTTCGAACAAATTCGTCCGCGTCCAATCGAACACAGGCATGAAGTTATAACAGATAACCTTCACACCAACCTTTGCAAGCTTTTCTATTGTCTTAATATAGTTATCTATATATTGGTCTCTTGTAGGAAGACCGAGCTTAATATCTTCATGAACGTTGACACTTTCTACAACGTCGATATTAAAACCATGTTTATCCGCCTGCGCTTTAACTTCTTTGATTTTATCCATCGGCCATTCTTCACCGGCAGGGACATCATGCAAGGACCAGACGACACCCTCGACACCTGGGATTTGCTTAATATCTTCTAATGAAACACGGTCGTTTCCTTCCCCGAACCAACGCATAGTCATTTTCATAAATTCTTCACTCCTTCTCTATCATTCATAGCTACTTTTGAGTGATTATAGCTTGATGACGACTTTTCTCACTTCTGGATGAGCTTGTTCCATCAGCTGGAAAGCTTCTTCCGCTTCATTCAAATCATATTGGTGACTGACCAGGTCTCCCACATTTAATTCTCGGGAATTGAACAAGTCCACGACTGGAGCAAAACGATGAGTTTGTAAGCGTGACCCGCATATAGTCAGTTCTTTTTTCGTAATCTCCACCTGGGCAATTTCTGAAATTTTTTGATCAAATCCAAGTACAACCACCCTTGCCGCAACAGAGGTTACAGCGATGGCTTGCTCCACTGTTTGCGGAAAACCGACCGCATCGATCACTACATTGGCGCCCATTCCGTCTGTCCACTTGGAAATTTGATTTTCTACGCTTTCCTTATGGGGATTGATGAGGCAGTCTGCCCCCCATTTTTCTGCGAAGGCAAGGCGTTTTTCATTGAAATCAGAAATAGCTACTTTTGCACCCGCCTGCTTGGCCATTTTCAAACAGCATAAGCCGATCGGCCCTGCGCCGATGATGAAGACGTGGTCTCCCTCCTGGACATGACCACGGTAGATCGATTGAGCCCCAATGGTAAATGGCTCAATCAAGGCGATTTCCGGCCAATCCAGAGAATCATCCACTTTATGGACTAAGTGTTCAGGCATGATCATCACTTCGCGTCCTCCGCCTTCACGATGGACACCGTAAACTTCAACCTTTTCACACACATTAGGACGTCCTTGCTGGCAAGCGTAACATTCACCACAGGATGTCATCGGCTCTATCACTATCTTGTCACCAACATTCAATTCAGTGACCGCTTCACCGACTTCTGCAATCTCTCCAGCTACTTCATGTCCAATCACCCTTGGATAGCTGGCAAACGGATTTTCCCCATGAAGAATATGCATGTCTGAACCGCAGATTCCCATAGCCTTCATACGAATTTTCACTTCTGAAGGATTAGTTATTTGAGGTTCTTCCATTTCTACTATTTTTAAAGTACCAGGTTCTTTCACTTGAATAGCTTTCAATTCAGCCCCTCCTTTTCATTAATCAAACAATCCAGGCAAAAACAGTGTCAATTGTGGAACAAAACTAACAAGTAATAACACTAATAAACTGACGCCCAGGAATGGCAATAACGCTTTGGATGCCTTGCCGATGGATACTTTACCAATACTTGAAGCGACAAATAGACAAACACCTACAGGCGGAGTAGATAAACCGATCATAAGATTCAACACCATCAACACTCCGAAATGAACAGGGTCCATACCAATCTGGGTTGCTACTGGCAGGAGCACGGGGAACAAGATAACTAAGGCTGCGATCGTTTCCATGAAAGTACCGACAAATAACAGTAATAGATTCAGCAAGAGAATCACGACAATAGGATTTTCAGATATAGCTAGAATCGTATCTGCCACTAACTGAGGAATTTGTTCACTTACAAGGATCCACCCGAAGAGATTGGCAAAACCAACCAATATCATAATGCCGGCTGTAGTAACCATAGAATCCAAGAATATTTTTGGAATCATTTTTATTTTCAGATCACGATATACAAACAGACCGACAATTAATGCATATACCACAGCAACAATCGAAGCTTCTGTAGGTGTGAAGTAACCACTGAGAATACCGAACAAAATAACGAAGGTCATCATCAGTGCCCAGAAGGCTCCAGAAAAAGACTTAGCGATGACAGATAAGGGTTGACGCTCTCCTTTAGGATAATTTTTCTTCTTGGATATGATGTAAGTCAATATCATAAGGCTGATGCCAAGAAGTATTCCAGGGATCGTTCCCGCTAAGAACAAATCACCGATAGACACAGTTGCCAAGGTTCCTAAAATGATCATAGGAAGTGATGGCGGGATAATTGGTCCGATCGTTGACGAAGATGATGTGACAGCAACAGAAAACGAAGAATCATACCCTTCTTTCTTCATCGCAGGGATCATGACAGACCCGATACTTGCTGTGTCTGCAAGTGCGGTTCCGGATATCCCGGCAAACCCCATAGAGGAGCCGACGTTCGCCAAACCCAAACCACCTCTTATATGGCCTACAAGATTGTTCGTAAATTGGATGATACGTTCGGTGATTCCACCTGCATTCATTAAGTTACCAGCTAGAATAAACCCAGGAATACAAAGCAACGTGAATGAATTGATTCCCCCGAACATTTTTTGGGGGATGATATTCAATGGTATTTCTGCAATCAAAATATAAATCAGCGAGGAAATACCCAGACTGAAGGCAATCGGGACACTTAAAGAGATAAGAATTAAGAATGAGATAAATAAGATGAGCGCCATCATTGCTGTACACCTTCTTTCTGATTAGCCTTTAATACTACATAAATGTTCAAGAAGCTATATAACGCTAACAGGATAAATGTAATCATCATACTCAGATTGACATAATACATCTCAATCATTAAGGTAGCAGATGATTGGTTTCGTCCTAGTAAAGCGAAGTCATACGAGTGAGTAATTAAAAATGCAGAAAATGCACCTATTACTAAATAGATGGCAGCGTCATAATATTTTTTGAGTTGTGTCGGAAGGAAATTCAAGAGTAGATCCACTCTGACGTATTCCCGCTTCTCCATCGCGACCGGGGCCGAAAAAGCTATTGCATAAATAAATAGAAAACGCGAAAGTTCTTCCGTCCAAACAAAAGAAAATGGAGAATAACGCCCTGTAATTTGAATAAGCACCACAATCACCAGGGCGATGAAAGTTACAATGGTTAATAATTTCAATAAACGACTAAGGACGTTAACAGCTTTCATGTTGTTCACCCTTCTTAATTAGAATGGGCAGCCATCCCTCCATTAAATGGAAGAATGGCTGCCAGGTCATGATTATTTCCCAGCTTCAACGATTCTTTCATACAACTTAAGCTGTTCTTCTGACAAACTCTTCTCTACGGCTGGTTTCATAGCTTCACTAAATGCAGCTTGATCAACTTCCACGAACTCCATGCCTGCATCTTTCAGCTCTTGAGTAATCTTTTCAGTTTCAGATTTATATAGATCCATACCGAAGGATTGTGCTTCAGCTGCTGCTTCTTGCACAGCTTTTTGCGTTTCTTCATCTAATGATTCAAATTGCTCGTTACCTACGACAACATAAATCCAAGAATAAACATGTTCGGTCTTATTGACATAGTCTTGTACTTCAGAAAATCCTGCACTTTGGATCAAGTCAACCGGGTTCTCCTGCCCGTCGATAACTCCTTGCTGCAAACCAGTAAACACTTCACTGAAGTCCATGACTTGAGGTCTTGCACCTGCAGCTTCCCATGTATCCATGAATAGTGGTACGTTTGGTACACGCATTTTGAAACCTTCCAAGTCAGCCGGTGTTTCAATTGGCTCGTTTGATGTCAAGTTACGTGGTGCCCGCATGTGGTAATAAAGTGGTGTAACACCAACATTTTCTTTAATACTACTTTCAATATCTGCCCCAATATCTCCCTCGACAACACTTTTCAGGTGGTCTTCTCCTTTGAACGCGTAAGGTGCTGCCATTAATGCGGCTTCTGGAGCCCAGTTCTGCATCGTTTCACCAGAGATTGTCATGTCGACTGTCCCAGCTTCAATACCATTCAACACTTCTGTTTCAGACCCTAGCTGTTCATTCGGGTAGATTTCTATTTGCAGCTTGCCATCTGTCTTCTCATCCACTAGCTCAGCAAACTTTTCAGCTGTTTTATTCCATTGATGATCTTCATTTGACAAGTGTCCCAGTTTCCAAGTGACCGTATCCCCTGAACCTGAAGCGCTTTCATCTCCGCCGCAAGCTGCTAATACCATCGCCAACATACTAACTGTCATAATGCTCAACATTTTTTTCATTTAAAATACCTCCTTGGGTTTTATCTATACTTAAAGGTGAACCTTCCACCACTAAGACTTCAAGTAGTTATAGATGCTTTTTGGAACCGGAATCCCCTCTTGCCTGCGAGCCTCTTCTTTCAATTGCTCAGGCTCCCCAGGTACCATCACTGAAGGAAAGCCTTCCGCAGGTTTGACCGCATGTAATTCATCAACCATCTTGTCAATATTTTCGAGAAACACCTCTTTATCAATAAACAACCCTGCATCAATCGTTACGATGACATGACTCAACTGGCGGTATTTGTTGTAATCACCATACATGGCTGAAATGCTCGGACCGAAAGCTGAGCCAGTCAAAACTCCTGTCATGACGTCAACCGCGAGTCCTAAGCCATACCCCTTAGGTCCACTTGCCGGCAATAAGTGTTTGACTAGATTCGGATCGGTGACTGGTGCACCTTTACCATCAACCCCCCAATCATCTGGGATCTCCTTGCCTGTTTCTCTCGCGTGCAATACCTTGCCAAGTGCAACATTGCTTGTTGCCATATCAAGGATGATCGGTTTATGTTTGTTAGCTGGAAAGCCATATGCAATTGGATTTGTACCAAAGTAAGGTTCTGCCCCTCCAAAGGGTACGACCGCGCTATCCGTGTGAGTCATAATCATGCTGATCGTGTTTTCTTTAGCTGCCTGTTCCGCATAGTAAGATAATGCCCCGCAATGACTGCTGTTTACTACTCCGACAATACCAATCCCACTTTCATTCGATAGTTTGACAGCTTCGTCCATCGCCTCTTTAGCAATTACATGGCCCATGCCATTGTCGCCATCAAAAATGGCTCCTGCTGAACCTTTACGTTTCACATTGAACTGAGGGTCTGGATTCATTCCACCTTCTGCCATTCTTTTTACATAATGTTCTGTTCTTAAGACTCCATGAGAGCTTACCCCCCTCAAATCAGCGTGGATAAGGACATCTGCAACGACTTCCGCATGTGCTTCACTCACTTTTGCACTCATCAACTTCTCAACAACTAAAGACTTAAGATTTTCTTGCTGGAGGACTACATCCGCCATAACCACTACTTCCTTTCTAAGTTGAATCATCGCTCCTCTTAGTGAGAAGCCAGTCATCTACCTTTCTATCAATGTTTTCTCACCTAGCTTCTCCAATACTTCATCCATATAAGGTAAGCCTTCGTTATCTCCGTACACTCCGACCACCATTGAACCGATCTTATTTGCGAAAGTGAGAATACGTTCTGAATTCCAATCATTCAAGAGACCATAAATGACTCCTGCATCGAATCCATCTCCCGCCCCTACTGTATCCGCTATCATTTCAACTTCTTCAGCAGGCTTTTCAATCAGTTCTCCCTGGGTCCATACCATAGAACCTTCTGCACCCAGCTTCAAGAATAGATGGGAAAGGCCATACTTTTTGGCATGTTCAGTAATTTCTCCAATTTCTCTTGTCCCAAATAACAACTCAGCTTCATCCAACCCTGTAAGTAAGTAATCCACATACGGCATCCAATTCAATAATGTTGTCCGCGCCTTATCCTCACTCCATAATTTCAAACGGATATTCGGGTCTAAAGCAATTTTGACACCATGTTTTTCAGCTAACGAAATAGCTGCATCGATGACTTCGATGTTTTTGTCACTAACAGCCGGGAATACGCCCGTAATGTGTAATAAGCGGGCATTTCGAAAATAATCCTCATTCAATGATTCAGCAGTCAGTGTTGAGGTAGGCGACTGGTGACGGTAATAAAATGTCTTACCAGAACCATCTGCACCTATTTCTTTGAAGTTAAGCGAGGTAGGGAACCCTTCCATCAACTCTACTTCAGAAACATCGATCCCTTCCCCCCTGGTGAAGTTATAGATGTGACGCCCGAATTCATCCTTCCCAAGTCGACTGATCCATCCAGTTTTGAGCCCTAATCGTGCACAGCCAATGGCGACATTCAATTCAGCGCCTCCAACTTTCCTTGTAAAAGAACTGACATGTCTCATCGGACCAGTGGTGGAAGGGTCAAAAGTGATCATTGCATCACCTATGGTTATTACATCATTCATGACTACCCCTGCTTTCCTTAATAGAAATTTCTTTTTGTCTGTTCTTTATAAGTAACTCAATCATCACAGGAACCGCTTACATAAATAATTAAAAAAATATCGGATAACAAGCGATCCATCTACCTATTTCCAACTTTAAGCTAAATCGGTTTACTAAACCGTTCTACTAAATCGATTTAGTGAAAGTTTATCACAGTGAAAGCGTTTTTAAAATAGAAAGTTTTAATTTTTCTTACAATTTTATTTGTTAATATATGTAAATGAATATCCCCCTTTAGAGAAAGGTCATTGCTCTCCGGTGGGGGACATTTGTTTTAAACTTATTTATTTTATAGTTTGTACCGCTTTTCGTTCAAGACCGCGCAGCCAGGCTGTTAAGAAGACAGCACCAACTACCATAACCGCTCCGATCCACGGCGTGTGGATCAGCCCTAAATGATCGACAATCAGACCCCCGACAAAAGAACCGATCGCAATTCCGATATTAAAAGCGGCGATATTCAAAGCAGATGCCACATTTACCGCTGATGGTACATATTTTTCAGCAAGATTCACTACAAGAACCTGCAATCCGGATACGTTCATGAAAGCGAATAAGCCCATGAGAAAAATCATCACAAGGCCAATGAACTTAAAGGGAGCCGCGAAAGTCAGGATAAATAGGATAATCGCTTGTAATAAGAACATGGTTGATAAAGCTTTCAGAGGATTTTTATCGGATGCTTTTCCTCCTATAATATTTCCGATGGCTACAGCCACCCCATACAGAAGTAAAATGGAGCTTACCCACTTTGAACTGAAACCTGTAACATCTTCAAGGAGTGGTGTGAGGTACGTAAATGCAACGAACGTCCCTCCATAGCCAAGGGCTGTAATGAGAAAGGCAAGCATCAAGCGGCTATTGGTCAGAATCTTCACTTGCTCACTGAATTTCGCAGGTGGTGCTTCTTTCAAATTTTTTGGAACTAGAACAGCACTTGCGATCATTCCGATCACTCCTAACAGAGCGACCCCTGCAAATGTGGCTCTCCATCCAAAGGCTTGACCTATGAACGTTCCCAGAGGGACGCCTGTTACTGTGGCGACTGTCAATCCTGTAAACATAGAAGCAATCGCACTGGCCCGTTTATGCTCCGGCACTAAATCAGCCGCAATCGTTGAGCCGATGGAAAAGAATATACCATGTGAAAATGCGGTTATGAACCTCGCAACTAATAATAGACTGAAACTCGTGGACATAGCAGCCACGGAGTTTCCAACAATAAACAGCGCCATTAACCCCATTAAAAGGGACTTGCGGTTCATCCTATTTGTCAAAGCTGTTAATACCGGGGCACCAACTGCGACACCGAGGGCATAACCTGAGATTAATAATCCTGCCAGGGTAATAGATATAGATAAATCATCAGCAATCGTTGAAAGCAAACCAATCGGAACGAACTCTGTCGTCCCGATTCCGAAGGCACTGATGGCCAGGGCAAGTAGAGCTGCGGTGCCCCCTTTGGCCTTTGTGTTGTTCACTGTTGCCGTTTGCGTACTCATAAGAGCAGCCTCCTTTTATTTTTCAAACTTCAGATATTCACGAAGGCGCCTTTCGCTTTATCTGTAAGCCTGATTATAAAAGGGCGTGGAAATTAATAGAAGTACGCACTTTAAAGTCACGTAGGCACCTCAAAGTAACATTTAAGTCATACCAAGCGTTCATCGCTCATTTTTTTGTGAATCTACTTCCTTTAGCCACGCAGGAAAGCGCAGCTCCCTTTTATATCTAGCACCTGCGCTTCTGTTGTATTTACTATGTAGAAACCTTATTATAAGTATTAAGCTCAAAATTGGATTAAGGATTATAGCTGTGTTAGTTTGTTTAGTATTGTGGTTTGTAATCTAACGAAAGAAGGGATTTTAATGAAAAAATACAATATCCCAGTAGAAGCCGCTCTTGAAGTCATAGGTGGTAAATGGAAAGTTGTCATCCTCTGTCACCTGATTAAAAACGAACGGAGAACAAGCGAGTTAAAACGTTTGATGCCGGGAATCACTCAAAAAATGCTTACACAGCAATTAAGAGAATTAGAAGAAGACGGTGTCCTTGACCGGGTTGTATTCAATCAAGTACCACCGAAAGTTATTTATAGATTGACAGACTATGGCTGGTCATTGATGCCTGCTTTGGATATGCTGTGTGCCTGGGGAGAGCAGCATATTGAGAACACTTACCCTGATAAATCGGAAGTTCTATTAGAAGAAACCGAGCTGCAACAAATATAGAAAATCTGTACCTTCATGCGATGGCATGAAGGTTTTTTCAGTTATGAAAAGGTAACACAGCGTATTAATAAGTCATTTTTTCAATAGAAGCCGGCCCTCCAAACAGCGCCAGTGACTGAATGTTACTTAAAAGTACCTATGGAACATGAAAGTGCCTACTATTCAATCGTGATGCTATGATTTACGATTATTCAACAAGACGCGAGTTGGCCAACCGGTCTTATTCATGTATAAAGAAAAGGAGCTTACATCATGGGAGTTAAGTACATTCAATTAAATAATGGTATAGAGATGCCGGAAGTCGGTTATGGTGTCTTCCGGGTAGAAGAAGGAGAGGCCCTCGAAGATGCTGTCGTAACAGCCATACGTTCAGGCTATCGCAGCATTGACACCGCCGCTATATATGGGAATGAAAGCAGTGTGGGAAATGGCATCCGTAAAGCCATTGAACAAGGAATCGTGACAAGAGAAGAGCTATTCATCACATCCAAATTGTGGAATGAGCATTCATCTTATGATGAAACGATTACGGCCTATGAACAAACCCTTGAACGAATGGGCCTAAATTATCTGGACCTTTATTTAATCCATTGGCCAGGGCAGGACAAATATCTTGAGCCATGGAAAGCGCTTGAGCACCTTTACAAGGAAGGACGGGTGAAGTCCATCGGTGTGAGTAATTTTCAAGTGTATCACTTAGAAAGCCTTCTCCAAAAGGCAGAGGTAACACCCGTAATTAACCAAATCGAGTTTCACCCTAAATTAACACAGGAGGAAGTCAGAGAGTATTGCCGAACACACAATATTCAAGTAGAAGCATGGTCTCCTCTCATGAATGCCGAACTGTTAAACAACGAACAGATACTTGAGCTTGCTGAGAAACACGGTAAATCACCGGCACAAATCATCCTTCGCTGGGATCTCCAACATGGTGTCATTACTATACCTAAGTCTATGACCCCTTCAAGAATCAGCGAGAATATCAGCCTGTATGATTTCTCACTCCCGGAAGATGAAATGAAGCAATTGAACGGTCTGAATGAAAACCTTCGAAGTGGACCAGACCCTGACGAATTTAATTTTTAATTTCTATCCTTGTTCACGCCTGACCCCCCTTGTGCTAAGTCGTTAGCATAGCGGGAGTCAGGTACTAATAAAAACAACCTCGAAATCATAAGTATTCCTTCAAAAAATCCCCCTCATCAAGAGGAGGATACTTCTAACGCCATTTTCAAATAATCTACGAACAAAATAGACTGCTCTTCAAGTTTCATCTTCTCCTGCGGCAAAATCGCATGATCAAGAGCGAGCCCGTCGACAAAGGTGATGATCGACCTGGCGATAAGCTCACTGTCAAATTTATCACTGAATTCCCCGGAATTCTGCCCCGCCTGGATGATTTCTTTGTAAATGCCGAGTCCGAGTTCATACCTTTTTTCACCATAAGCGCGGCGGCGTTCATCGTTGCGGCCGGTGATGAAGAATTCGAGCTTGCTTGGAGCGAGCGGGTCCATACCGGCATTCGGTTTCCCACCCTCTCCAAATAGAAACTCCATCAGCAATGTCCAGTAGGAATCCGTCTTCTCAAGAGAAAGTTCCGTTTCTTCAGCTTCGTCGGTGAGCCCCTCTTCAAGGAGTGCTTCAAACAGGTCCTCTTTGTTTGAAAAATATTGATAGAGACCGCCACGGCTCACATTTGCTGCTTCCATGACGTGCTTCATCGTCGTATGCTCATAGCCGTGTTCAATAAAAACTCTGGTAGCGGCTTCCATAATGTCAGCTCGTCGTTGCTTCAGGTGTTCCTTGCTTACTCGTGGAGACATCTGTAATCCCTCGCTCTACTTTTCGTTTTGTAAAAAATCCTATCAGTGAAACGACTACAAGGAGGCTCGCCGTAATCGTGAAGGTCGGAATAACCCCGATGATCGTTGCGATCCAGCCCCCGAGCAGCGGTCCAATGATGGTAGCTGTCGTCATGACACTGTTGATGACGCCGAAAACGCGGCCCGTCATATGGACAGGAGTGTTGACTTGCACTGTTGCCTGGAAGGGTACGAAAATCAGGCTGGCAGAGAATCCAGCGGTAAAACCTAAAGCTGGTCCCCATATGCTCGAATAGCTGAGATCGTAATGGGTCAGCGCTCCCATAACCCCAAAGCTTAATCCAATCCCACAGACTCCGAGAAGCATGAGGGGATAGGGTTTGTAGTCCGTCTTTTTCGCCAGTAGAAAACCAGCTGCGAACATGCCCAGGCCGGATCCTGTCACAAGATAACCGAACAAATCAGGAGAGGCATACGTCAATTCTCTAATCAATACGATCAACTGCGAATCAGCTGACTGAAGTATCAAGAGGCTGAGCCCTACCAGGATCAGACCCGTCATCATAAAACGGTTGGACTTGAGGAAAGAAAATCCGAGGGCGAACTCTTTTTTAAATGCGCCCTGTTCAGTTGCGATTTCTTCAGTTTCAAGGTTAACCGCATTCGGCACGAACAACAAGATGACAGCTGAGACAAGGAAGGTGGCCGAATCGATAATGAACACCTGCTGGGCACCGACTATAGTGACAAGCAATCCACTGATGAGCGGACCGAGGATTTTCGTAGACGAATCGATCATCGAGGTGATCGACATCGCTCCTTTCATGTCTTTCTCAGGCACTACTTCCTTCAGCTTGCCATTTTTCGCAGGGATAAATAAAGCAGAAAAAATACCGATTGTAAGCAATGTTGCGTACACCATCCAAAGCGATGTAGCGATGGTCAAAATCAGAATCAACACTGCTCTTACAACATCGGAAACAATCATTAATGTCTTCCGGCTGAAACGATCGGCGATGATACCAGCCACCGGACCGAACAAGGCCATCGGCACAGCCAGACAGAGAAAGACGAAGGAAACCTCCAGTGGAGATGCATCCCATTTCAAGCCGACCAGTGTGATGATCGCGACAATGCTGAGCCAGTCGCCGATGCTTGAAATCGCTTGTGCGGACATCAGCGTCATATACCCTTTATTTTTCATTAAACGTTGCATTTGATAGACCCCCTCATTAAAACGACACCAATGTCTTTTTGTTGATTTCATTATATCGACATCAATGTCGTTTTGCAACGCTTTTTTGAAAAAAGTCAATATTTATATTATCTCGCTAACCTTCCGGGCATCCCCTCTTCTACATAAAATCTATCTTTTTGACTCTTCATTTGGACCCATAAGGGCAGCTGCAATGCCGACCATTCCGTAAAGCATAAAAGAAATGGCATATCCCCAAGTTCCGATAAACAAGCCAGCAAGTATAGAACCGAGGACTTGTCCCACCGCTAAAAGCAGAAACGGCACACCGATCCCTAAGGAGGCATTCTTAATAAACACACGGATTCCCCAGACAATAAGAACACCGGTTAAAAATATATAGGAACAACCAAAAATTCCCGCCGATAAGTATGACAATAACCAATTCTCAGACGTAACAGCTAGGATAATCGATGCTGATCCGATCGCCAAACTTCCTAACTTATAAGAAAATGACAAACCTCTTCTTTCAATTAAAGAACCGGAAAACCCACCTAATACACCAAACATCCCTATAGTGACCCAAAATCCAGAAAGCTGTAAATCACTATAATCCCCAGCCACTTCAATGAATGATCTGGAAAATGTCCAGAAGGCCGCTGTGGAAGCTCCCAGCAAAAGAGAAGCTAAACTTAATGGGACGGCCCCTTTCACCCCACGTATAGCGAGGTCCCCTTTCTTCAACATCAACTTCGAGGAACCCGTTTCCTTTTTAGGAATCACTTGAAAATTCCACACCAACATCAAGCATGCTACGATAGCATAAATCAAATACGTCAGTCTCCAGTGCGGCGTTAATAAAATCGCTCCTAATCCAGATAGGGCTATACCGAAACTAGTGCCTGAATTGACCCAGGTATTTGCTCTGCCTTGCTCACCCTCTTTAATCCAAAGCGCTATCGCCGCGCCATAGGGAGGAGATACCAGACCCGTGCTTCCTCCAGCTAATAACACTCCTAACCCAAGGACCCATACATTTGTAGCTATGCACATGAACAGCAGTCCGATAAAAGCAGAAAGTCCAGCTGAAAGGATCATCCTCCTTGGCCCTTCTTTTGTAGTGATCACCGTGGATAGGATGATGGTGAAACAATACGCTAAATAAAACAGCGAAGAGATCAGCCCTGATACCAGCTCGGACATTTCAAGTGTTCGATTGATCTCAGGGAGAAGCAGTCCAAAACTGAACCTTGCCAAGCCATAGGTGACCGCAATCATGGTAACTCCAGGTAACACTAACTTCGAAAACTTCATAATCTCCACCTCGCCTTACTTTTTATATAGAACGACCTTTCTAATATACAGGTAAAAAAATTACGATGTATGTTGGACAAGTGTCCTCGCCATCGCAATCGAATGATTTGTTGCCTTCTCTGCTCCTACCAAGGTAGTCATTGATGTCGTACCTTCCAGCAGCAATGTAAACTGGTGTGCTAAATCCCGTTCGTTGTCTTTTCCTTTCCTTTGAGCTAGCAGTTGAAAATATTGAAGTAATTTGGATTTATGACCTCTTGCTATGTTTTCTATCTCATTATCAGTACCTGCATAGTCTTCAATGGCCCTCAAGAACATACATCCTCTGTAAGATTGCTCTTTCAGCCAGCGACCATGGGCTTCCACTGCAAGGATAAACGGAGAATCAGAATCCATTTCCACGTGTGCATCCAAGTAAGACCAATAACGTTCTTCTCTCTGCTTCAGTACTTCTTCCACCAAATTATCCTTTGATGAAAAATGATTGTAGATCGTCATGGTGGCTACATTGGCTTCCTTGATAATCTGCTTTAATCCTACCCCGCGGAACCCATGCTCATAAAATAATCGTTCAGCCACTTGAAGTATTGCGTCTTTCTTTTTTGATCGACCCATATCAGCTATGTCTCCTTTTTTTAGATAGAACAACCTTTATAGTTAATCTTAACAATTTACTTTTTCTGTAGCAACTCCTAAGGTTGATCAGGAAATTTCCGGAGCCGGAACAATGAAGGCAAACTGTACTCCAGCTGTCTTCTTTTCCCCTTCAAACCATTCAGCGCGTACAATGTAAATGATATCCGTGCCTTCCTTCCCCATGATTTCAATCGTTTTATTTTCCATTGATTCATCTCTTCCTGTTGCACCTTGCTGTTTTTGAATGTTAAGACGCTCAGGGTCAGGCACATCTTCAGGAAAGTCGATGGTTACTTCATCTCCTATATTCGCAGGAATCTTGACCGGATCCACTTCTTCTTTCCACTCTGTATATGACTCAATATTATTTGTGGAAGGTGCTTCACATGCCGTTTCGTTTAAACAGGTCACATGATAGTTTGCCGGATAAGACTCCCCTTGAAATGTAAAAGTTGTTTCCTTCAACACTGCATTTAGGTACTTTTCTTCAAGCGGTGCTGCCTCCTCAGAACGATCATCCTCAGGTGAAAGCGTATCTTGAGAGTTTTCTCCCGATTGACATGAGGTAACAATAAGGATCAGGACAAATAACCCAAACTTCTTCATAATTTTCCCTTCCTTTCTCCGGCCATGTTTGCTGTATCCTTTGAAAGGTGTTTTACAAACGAACAATCCATTATGTACAGCCTTTTCAATAAAACCTATTTTTCTCTTCGGATGAGTTGATCCAACTTTTCCTCTATCCTATTTAATTGTTTCTTTCTCTGTTTAACCATCACAACAAATGTAACAATTCCTACTACTATAGAAATCAAAATAACGAAGAAAAATAGCTAGGCTATCATATCTCCAACATTCAAACCACCTGTAGCTGCTAATAAAAACATCCGGAATCCTCCATCAAACAACTCTTATCGAGATCCACACAAGTATTTCACCCTTTATGTAGCAACCTTATCTTTTTTTATTATCAACAATTGAATAGATACCCAAACCAAGTGTAAGCCACGGTAACCATGGAACGACACTATTGGAATAACTGAAATGAACAGCTGGTAAACTTTGCGCTATGCCTATTAATGTAAATAGTAAAATTGAAACAGATATGTAGATCGCTGATACTACCGTGTTCATATGTACCTTTAGGAATTTGAATTCCCGCTTCCTTGAACGGATGTTGGAAGACTAACAATTGCGGTTTTCCATTCCTATACCGTACTACATATCCATACGCTTTCTTAACAGGATTCACAGACTTTCTCCCCTTCATCAAAACCGAGCATCTCATTACCATATTATTGCAAAAGGAACTATTATTATCAATTGCCTGACCCAGCCATACTCAATCAGGATAGCGATAGACCATGCACCAGGATTTAATTTAATCGATTTATCGGATAATTTTATATATTACGTAATACAGATGGTTTGTTTTCACGATTAGTATCGGTTTCCTATAAACTTGACTAGACACTCTATGGTGTCATATAATTAAGGCACTGTTTGGTGTCATATAAAACGATGAGGAGGTAGGGTTTTGAACCGCACACACCAGGAACGTGACGTTTTTGTAGCTATTGCAGATCCAACAAGACGAAAGTTGATACGTCTGTTAGCCGATTCAGATGAGGATCTGCCTCTTTACGAACTGACGCCTCATTTTGAGATGGGTCGGACTGCTGTTTCTAAGCATTTGACAGTCCTTAAAGAAGCCAATTTAGTAGTTAACCGTAAAAAAGGTAGAGAAACAAGATTCAAGTTGAACCCAGGACCCTTACAGGAAGTAAAAGACTGGTTGGCTTTCTATGAGAAGTTCTGGAATGAAAGAGCAAGCATACTCAAAAATATATTGGAGGAATAAAACATGGCAAATTTATCATTAGATTTTCAGTTTAAGAGTTCCATTGATAAAGTATGGAATGCTTTAACACAATCTGAGACGCTGGCCCAGTGGGTTATGGAAAATAACTTCAAGCCGATCGAGGGTTATAAATGTCAATTCCGAAATGAGGAAATAGACCTGGTTGTAGATAGTGAAGTATTGGTGGTGGACAAGCCTCACAAACTATCTTACACATGGGTAGGCGGTCCAATCGACACTATTGTCACATGGACATTAACGCAAGAAGGCGAAACAACTTATTTACATCTTGATCACACAGGATTCGAGGAAGAAAACCAAGCCTTCATGGGTGCGAAATATGGCTGGGCAAGTATGGTGGATCAGCTGAAAACCGTATTAGAAGAATCATAAGCACTTTATGGATTCACAACATAAAGGAGGGATATGAGAATGAGCTTTTTAAAAGATAAATTATCCATCTTCACTAAAACAGAACTCCCCTTTATTAAGAGGTATCAAGAATCTGATCGTGTTTACACCTTTCTATTTGAAAAGGGTAAGGATTTATCTTGGAATGAGGGACAGCATGGGTTATTCACCATCACGCATAAGAAAATGAAGGACTCTATTCGCCCTTTCAGTGTGGCATCATCCCCTTCGGAAGGTGTCGTTAGAATTACAACAAGGATAGATGAAGAGCCGAGCGAATTTAAAAAAGCCCTCTTAGAACTTGAAGAGGGTATGAGAATCAAAATGATTGGTCCTGTTTGATCGTTTTACTTGAAGGACGAGACCCCGAGACTATTCATGGCAGGCGGTATTGGCATCACCCCATTCCGGGCTATCCTAAAGCAATTAGAGGCTGAAGGGAACAGGGGAGGAAAACCAAGTGAACTTCTCTATGTAGATAGTCAGGAAGCACACCTCTACAAAGATGAACTTGATGAATTGGCTCGTAATACTTCAATAGATGTACACTATCTCAGTACAAGAAATGATATGTACTCCTATATCGATGAATTCATTGCCTCACATAACAATAATGCTCAATACTTTGTTTCTGGTCCGAAATCCATGGTGGAATCCATGACCAATTATTTAAAGGAAAAGCATATTTCAAAACGAAATATTAAAAAGGATGCTTTTAGAGGGGTCGAGTAAAGAAGAATGTTACATCTAAAATGCAGCGCACCATCTGAAATTGAAAGTTGTGCTGCCCCTTTCTCTTCCGCAAAACCCCTACACATATTAATGCCTGAAAAGCCACATAAAATGCTGCTAAATCAATGATTAGCAGCATTCCCTTTCTTATTCGTTGAATGAAATGGCCCAGCTCCCATTTCTCATTACCGGCTCCTGTGTTCCATCTTCCAAAACACCATCAATATCAAGTTCGGCTGAACCCATCATAAAATCTACGTGAGATAAGCTGTCGTTGATTCCATTTTGATCAAGTGCGTCCCCACTCATATCAGAACCGCCACTCACGTTATTCGGGTAAGCCTTCCCTAAAGCTAAGTGACAAGAAGCGTTCTCATCAAAAAGTGTATTGTAAAAAATCAATCCTGATTGAGAAATTGGTGATTCGTGCGGCACAAGGGCAAGCTCACCAAGGCGTTGCGAACCTTCATCGGTTTCCAGCAAGTGTTTCATCGTCTCTGCCCCTTCTTCAGCATTGAAGTCAACAACTTTACCTCCTTCAAATGTAAGGGAGAAGTTTTCAATAAGATTCCCACCGTAATTTAACGGTTTGGTGCTGGAAACTTTTCCGTATACTCCGTATTTATGAGGAGCGGTAAAGACCTCTTCGGTTGGAATATTAGGGTTGAACTGAATATCCTCGTTTCCCGTAGCGAGGGGCCTGCGTCCACCTTTCCAAATGTGGTCTTTTGGAAGCTCCACTTCCAAATTCGTCCCTGGGGCTTTATAAACCAGCTTGCTGTACTGTTTCTTATTTAAATACCGTCTTGCCTTAAGCAACGTTTTGTTGTGCTCTTCCCAGGCAGCAACAGGATCTTCCTGATCAACTCGAACAATCTTGAAAATTTGGTCCCAAAGCTTATCCACTGCCTTTTCACTGCTCTCGTTCGGAAAAATTTTCTGAGCCCACGCAGGGATCGGAATACTGACGATCGACCATTGAATACGGTCGCTCATTATATGTTGACGGAACTCCGACATCGCTTCTGCTCTTGCTTTATTAGCCGCTGCTACTTTTCCGGCATCCATCCCTTTAAGAAGATCAGGATCGTTGGCCATCACAGAGAGAATCGCAGCACCTTCTTTAGCAAAATACGTGTACTGTTGTTGCTGCCACCCAGGAACTTCAGAAAGAGTTTCCTGCCCACCATATTCATATTTCATCCTGGTCAATGCATCATCTGTCCAGTTAATATGTACATCTTCCGCCTCCATTTCATAGGCCTTTTGAGCAATCACCCGTGTGAATTCAGCACCTTCGATAGGAGAGTTGATCATCAACTTCTGACCTTTTTGCAAATTGACTCCTGTTTTCAAGGCTAAGTCTGCATATTTCTCAAGCTTTTCTTGACTAGGAAATTTCATATTCATCCTCCCCCTTTTGGATCCGCTTTCATTATTTCATATTTTTGGGATGAAGTCTTCAAAGTATATCCAATTTCATTTAGATAATCTCAATATATTGCTTTAGGTACAGTTAATTAAATACTGAACAATGTTATGCATACATTTCAAACAACCATGCGATCAGATACATTGGAACACCTACAATCATCGCTCCTGCAAATAAATAACTCATGGACTTTATAATAAATTTAAATGCATCATAGATCGCTCCAGCTAAATCATTAACAAATCTCAACATACAACCGCCCTCACCTTCGCACTATTTCTAACCAAGGTACGCCTTGTTTATAAATACGCATGATAACTACTATTTGTTTCAACACCAACTTCTCAAGAATTATTGAGAAGTTTGCAATCCACTGATTTTGCTTTTAAAATTATTCAGAATCAGGTTGAAAATGGAGGGTTATTATGGAAAAAAGGTTGAATATGACACGGAATATTGATGTATTAATAATTGTAGCAGGGACTATTTACCTTTTATTAGTAGCATTCACTGAGGTAACGCATTCTTCGTTTTTTCTCCTCACCACATTTTTCTTAATGTCCTTAATCAGAGGGATCGAAGCGCAATGGAGCGGCAAGAAAATAGCTAGTAAAATTATATTTAGCGTGAGTCTATTTTTTTTAATCATCATTATATATATATTAGTGTGCGATACCTAATGTAACCTTCAAAGGATTTCTTTATTTCGTGTCTTTTAAACTTACTGGATAAAGGATGAAGTATTAAAAAAAAATCAACAAGTGGATTTAGCGACGGTTTCATTATTATCTTTTACTACGATTCGGTCGTTAGTATCTAACGTGATCTCAACAGGGAAAACGGCTGATATTTTATCAGAGAAAATCCACCTTCTCCCGGGCTGTATTAGCAAAAGGAAAGAACCGGTTGCACTTTTGCCCATGAAATTGAGGGATGAATCATTGATTGGGGTGTTATCACGCTCTTTGAGCCCCAGATTTATAAGCTTTTGGCCAGTCTTTATGGCATCCTCTACAGTTAAACTCATTTCACTAATACGTAGAATACTCCTACGTGAAAAAGGTTTCTCACTCTTATCTGCGCTGGAATGGCGGGAGATGAATTCCACAATATTTCCAGCAGGATCGTAAAAATATAGAGAATGAGCAGGAATATGAGGGAAATCCGCCTCATCTTCTCCATCTTCATCATTTAACTCCACTTTAGCTTCCACCCAGGCTTTTGCTTCTCTGAACTTATTTGATGGAATATCAAAAGCAAAGTGATAAAATGGGTCGCCTTCAACTTTACTTGAGGTGAATTCCAATAGACTGGAGCCAGCAGCAACCTGAAAACTTTCTTCAGTGTCCTTTGTTAATGGCATTTCAAGGGTATCGGTATAAAAGTGTTTCATGCTTTTAATATCTTTGGTTTTTAAAATGACTTTTCTTATTTCCATAGACTTTCTCCCCTTTAAATAACCTGCTAATATAAAAATCCCGCTATTTATCATTGGAATAATATAAAAAGAAAAATAAGAACAACATATTTATATGCCCTCTTATGTTGCTGGGGTTTACTAGAATGATCTTGGATACCTCCTTCTTCCCGCTAACAATATTGGATCTTTTCCATTAAAAAACGATAGAGATAAATAAGATCGCTTGCTTAATTAAAATAATCTACTTACCAGATTATATGGATTCATCTCCCACGTTTCATAAGGGATGGTGTTTGTGGCTTTCATACAATCAATGGTGCGCGACTTCATATGGGGACGAGTTATGTAATAATCTATATTTTCCTCAGTAAGTTTAATGAATTCAGCCTCTTTAATTTCTTCTGGTTGAATTTTTATGTCCCCTCTTATATATTTTGCCTTAAACACGACAGATAATAGATGTTTTGTAGCATTGTAATACACTCCTGTTATTCCAACAGGTGAGATGACTATTCCCGTTTCCTCCAATACTTCTCTGGATACAGCTTTATCAAGAGGCTCCCCTTCTTCCACCTGTCCGCCGGGAGTTTCCCAAGTATCTGATCGCCAGTGTGTCTTGACTAAAAGAGTTTCTCCGTTCTGGTTAGTAATATTAGCAGAAACTGCAATGATATGTTTTGGCGTCATATCCACTATACCCCCCATTTTGATATTTTCTGTCAACTTTCAACTTTCCCGTATTATTGAATAGAGCTGGTTATTTGCAAAACGTTCTTGATGCAATGTTTATATCTATCAAAAGCTACACTGAAATCATAAAGAGTGTCTTTATTATAAATTTCTATATCTACTAGCTCCTCATTGATTTGGTTTAATTGATCACTTATTCTATCGTCTTCTATCAGTTCACCAGCTTGCTTCAACTGAATATGGGTTTTATTAATTCTAATAGGCAGTACACCATCATTTTCTTTAATTAATTTTTTCAGCTGTTGATCACTTGGAGCAAAGAAGTTATTCAAGTTTTCCAGCGTAGGTACCGCAATATATCCATCTGCATTTACTGATTTTTTTGCTTCTAAAAGTAATCCTGCGGCAGACTCTTTCCTTTCATCCTCTGGAACTTTATCCAGTTGTATTGCCGCACTATCCCATTCTTTATAAATATCTTTTTTAGGTTCAACTTCTAAGAAATATTCTTTGATTGATTCAGCGGGAACTCCAGTTTGTTCTGACCTTTCTCCCTTTCTTTCCTCTGCGTTGTCTATTGGTTCTACATTATTTAGATTGTCACTGGAGGTGGTTAATACGATAACTAAAACTAAAGTAAGAAACACGATTATCGATAAATATATTTTATGCATTCGGTGCCTCCTTAGCTTTATAGCAATTTTTAACTCACCCTATAAAGGAAAATACTAACAAATAAAGGGTATCATAAACAGACTCATTCGTAACTTCTCATGTGCATCATATTCCTGATCCATAATTACTCACTTCAATCTTAACTCCTTGCAGCATAATAAAAAGCCAACATAAAATGCTGACTTCGATAATGATAATTCAGTTAATACTACTTAATGATAAAAACGGAATAACCGTTATACACCCAGGACAACAATCCCTTGTTAACTTTTCCTCTGAAATATGTTTCACGATGTGTATGTTAAAATATGAAAATAATTAACTATAAGCATAGAAAGGCTGTATTTAATGAACTTGATAATCTTAGGAGTCATCATTGGTGCAATTTCAATCAGTGTGATTAAATTCGCAATTAAAGGAAAAACTTCGGGTTCCAAAGGACAGGAATATACTCCAACAAGTGATATATATAGTGGAAAGAATAGAGACTATAGCAATCATGCACCTGTAGAATCACATAGAAAAGCCCCTTATGAAGAAGTGGACAAAAGAGAATGAACTACTAAGGTGCTTTACTTGAAAGTTTAGCCCTTAATACTTCATCAATTAAAAAATATCCGACAGCAACGGGCAAAGCAAAATAAAAGGTTACTTGGAAATAATGCTCCTTAAGGAAGGTAGCCGTTAATAGAAAAGCTATAATACTATGTAGAATAAGTCCTAGCGGAAAACTATGAAATTTTATCTTCTTTTCTATATATCCAACAGTGATTGATAAAAGTGTTCCGCAAAAAATTGCAACAAATAAAATAGGTGCGGGTCCCTTTAAATAAACACTATAAAACGCCACCGATATGATAAACGTGATTAAAGCTGTTAATAGTTTTCTTTGTACCATAGCTTGCTCCTTTTACTGTCTACGGAAATAATAAAGAAGGAGTATGTTCGTCTGCTAAAGCCGAACATACTCCCTTGTTCAATTATGTGGTATGCCGTTCATTTTCTTGATCCACTAAGCCCAGTGTCTGAGCTGTTGATTTCTTGATTTCCCGAAGCAGTTCCGGGTTTTCAGATAGAGACAGACCGTAAGAAGGAATGATTTCCTTTATTTTCGGTTCCCAATCTTTCACATGCTGCGGGAAGCACTTCTCGATGACTTCAAGCATGACGTGCACAGCAGTGGACGCGCCCGGTGAAGCCCCTAACAAGGCAGCGACCGATCCATCAGCCGCGGTGACAACTTCAGTACCGAATTGGAGGGTCCCTTTGCCACCATCCTCTGTATCTTTGATGACTTGCACCCGCTGCCCCGCTACGACCAGATCCCAATCTTCGCTTTTGGCATCAGGGATGAACTCACGGATATCCTCCATGCGCTTATCTTTAGAAGCGATCACCTGCTCAATCAGGTATTTGGTCAGGGAAACATTTTTAACACCTGCACCGAGCATCGTAACGAGGTTATCCGGTTTCACAGATGTTACCAAATCCAGCATAGAACCGGTTTTCAAAAACTTCGGTGAGAACCCGGCAAATGGCCCGAACAATAGTGACCTTTTACCATCGATAAACCGTGTGTCCAAATGCGGCACGGACATTGGCGGAGCACCCACTTTGGCTTTTCCGTAAACTTTCGCATAATGCTTGGCTACGACGTCCGGATTGTTACATACCATGAATTGTCCGCTTACCGGGAAGCCGCCGTAATTCTTCGATTCAGGCACACCGGTTTTTTGCAGCAAATGCAGACTGCCGCCTCCACCGCCGATAAAGACGAAATCTGTTGTATGATATTCGATTCTTCCGTGTTCGTTATCGTACACCTTCACTTCCCAAGCCCCGTCGCTGGTCCGTTTAATATCCTCGACGCTGTGCTTGTAGTTGACCTCAAGCTCATTGTCTTCCAGATAGTCAAACACTTTCCGAGTTAAGGCACCGAAATTGACATCCGTACCAGAATCGATTTTTGTGGCTGCTATCGGCTCATTTAATGTACGGTTGTTCATAATCAGCGGGATCCATTCCTTCAGCTGTTCCGGGTCTTCGGAAAATTCCATATCCTGAAACAGTGGATTCTCGGCCATTGTATTAAAACGCTTTCTTAGGAACTCGACGTTTTGTTTGCCATGCACCAAACTCATGTGGGGCAATGGCCTGATGAATTCCTGTGGATTACGAATCATATGGCTGTTCACAAGATAAGACCAGAATTGCTGGGATACCTGAAATTGTTCATTCACTTTGATCGCTTTACTGATATCGATGGAGCCATCCGCTTGTTCGTTCGTATAGTTCAGCTCGCATAGAGCCGCATGCCCTGTTCCAGCATTATTCCATACGTTCGAACTCTCTTCGCCGGCACATTCAAGCTTTTCAAAAGTTCGAATCTTCCAATCCGGCACTAATTCTTTAAGGAGTGACCCCAAGGTTGCACTCATAATTCCTGCACCAATTAAAATGACGTCTGTTTTCGTATGTTGTTTACTCATTTCCCTTTTCATACTCCCTATTTTTGCAGGAAAGATGGAGTCGCTCCCGCAGAGGTACACTCACAAAACAGGATTCGACCTGGTTACACATCTTTCCAATTCGTTTTAATCCAACACCCATTTTATCACTATTATCCCAAAATTAAAATATCCGCTGAAGCAACCAGCCAGGGGCCCTCTTTCTCTCACGACTTCATGGAAATGTTATAATTTCCGGATGATTTTGAATAACCTCGAATTATCGGAAAGTTTATTACGTCTGCCCTATTATCATGGGGAAAGCAATGCAATAAATTCAGAGCGTCATTCGGAATCTTACTTAACAAAAGAATTGCCGGACCATCGTTAGTTTGAAATAATTGGAATAGACATTGACGAGAGGGATGAAAAGATGATCGCTATTACAAGAGCATCAGCTGAACATATCAAGGGAATTTCCAGGGTGTGCTGTAAGGGAGTTTAGATACATACAAAGGGATCCAGTCCAGAGAAAATATCGAACGGAACAATCAACGCTTTATAACTATGAACGTATTTCCAAAGAGTTGGATGATAGTAAAGGCTGGGACGGCTATGTTGTCGCCCTGGATAAAGATAAGGTGGATGTCATGAACGCAAATCTAAGGTCGTCTCTCATGTTATTAGTTGGAATCATAGTCGGTCTTACAATCGCTGAGGTGATAAGCAACGATGGATTCGACTGGGATCAATGGGTGTTCGTAATCACAGGTGGGGTCGTCGGGTATTCAATCATAAAGCTCCTTCTCTTCCTTAACCGTAAAAAGGAGAACAGTTGATACGGTAAACCCGGAATCCTTTTGAAACTTCATAAACATCAATACGTAATGAATACAAAGGGGGGTTTTCGGATGGGTAAGAAACATATGAAATACTCAATACTCACCGGATTATTGACATTTGCTTTGTGTTTAACTATCTTCTTAGCGATTGATTCCCCGTCTCCCTATATAGGAGCATTGGTAGCAGCGTTTATTCTGTTTGAAATAAGTTTTTACCATTTCTTCGGAAGAGAAAGGAAAAACAAAAAACTGCTCTGAACTTTCCACTTGTTTCCGTTATGAGAAAGGGGTTTTTATTGTAGTGAAAAAATTATTACAAAGACTATTGAATGCAAAACTCCACGAAGAACCTGGCAGTGAAATACGCATAGGAAATATCATACAGCTTTATGGAGGGAAGGCATACAAAGTAACAACATATGAAGGGGATGAAAACCAACATCCGTCCCCTCACAAAGTCTGTTTGGAGCCGTACAGAAGCTGGCACCCCGTTTCTCTTCCTGAGGACGACCCATACAAATCCAGGGTTTGGGCCAGCATTCAGGAATTAAATGAAGAGTTACTCCAGAAGAGTGAACGGATCCTATCGATAGAAAGAGGAAAAGGAAAGTGATATGGCAGGAGCGATCCTTATCGAATTTCCATAAAAAAAGCTGATAGATCACAATCCCATCAAGCATCATGAAGAACGCCATAACATTGTTTCAAGGTGACAGCAATTCTAACTTGAATGGAGGCGTTAATAATGAGTTCGATCAGTTGGTTTGATTGGATAACCCCCACAAATCCAGTCGCTTCATTATTTTTCGGTATACTTTTTACAATAATTATCGGAATTACGGTGTGGGTGGAGGCAAGAGACCTCAAAACCGTGGTTGTGACGACTATAACCGGTATTATTGTAACGTGTGTCGGAACTGCTATATTAAATGTCATTGGTTTTTATCCGTAAATCAGTATAAAGTCCTCATTAAAAGGAGGTGAAATCATAAAAAAATATATCCAGGTTGTATGGTTATGTTTCATTTTACTATTATCAGCTTGTACGAAGGGGGAAGAAGACACACAAGAATATTCAGGCATTATTGGTGATGGTAAAGTGATGGGTTATGAGTACACCATAACAAAAGAGAAAAATACATTTTTATGGAAGGTTGGTTACAAAGAAGATCTAACCATTATTGAAGCAAATCGAAACAATGAAGAACAATTACAAAATTTCATGAGGGCTGTAAGTGATAGTAAAGTGATCCTTTCAAAACTAATAATATCGTTATCATACATATTAATTGTGGCAGGAATTTCGTTTTTCATATATAAGAAGAACAGAGACTCACTTAAAGGTGGGGGCACAATAGTAGGGGTATCAGCGAGTATTATTGCCTTATATATTGCCGTTGAAGCATCCTTTGACCTATATAGCGTCCTGCAAGATGTTAAAAATCACTACCTAAGTCTAATTAATTAAGATAAGGGACTCCCCTTATCAGGATCTGAAAATTATAACCAAGCGGGATTTTATAGCCAAAAGTAAAGGAGGGGTAAAATGGATGAAGAAAAATGGGAGATACAGGAAATAAAGCGTCTGAAAAAGAAGCACTTAATTCTGTACAATTTAGTGATGCTGCTGATAGTTGTTTCGTTTGGTTTTTATGCAGAGAACGGCGGAACGGCCCCCCTCATTTTTAATTTATGCTGCGTGGTTTTCTGGATCATTACCGCGACTTCATGGTGTACCCTTATAACAGGAAACGCAATCGGTACCAAGTCCACACAGCGTGTACTTTCCTTCGATAAAGACCATTTGGGGGAAAAGCGCTGGAAGCGACAGAAAACCCTGGGAACTGTACTGATTAGTGTTTTAACTATTGGTATTACAGTAGTGTTGTTGGTCATGGAATTTGACTCTGTAAGATTGGAATTCCCTCTTGATGCTACTCCGATTATCGGTGCCTGGGCAGGTTATACCGCCGGAGAAATCCGCAATATCAATAGATTATAAGAAGCCATCAGTTATTTGATATACATAATTGAGCCCCTTCATCACCGGAGGTACTACTATAGTGAAGTATAGAATAAAAGGAGAGGCTGCAATCAGCTGAGTGATGATAAAAGAATTTCACGCAGAGCTAAAAATAAAGATATCGCTCGCTTCCTGTACCTTTTAGCTGTGATTTTAGTGAGTCCATACTTGAGCGATGAATTCAACATCATTGGAGCACTGGTCATTGCCTTATGGGCCTATCTCATCCTTATGTTCATCCTTCATTCATTCAACAAGAACAGAGACTCGGAATAGATATTCCCTCAATTGTACTTAAACAGAACAATTGACAATTCATTTGATACAGGCATATAATTTTGCACTAAGGAAAAACATTTCGCTTATGCAAAAGGAGTTCCTTCACTATGATGGATTTTTTCACTGATTTAAACCCAGTTCTACAAGCCTTAGCAGCCACCCTTTTCACCTGGGGAATGACAGCTCTCGGAGCAGCTCTCGTCTTTATAGGAAAGAAACAAAACCAGAAAGCGATGGATGGGATGCTGGCTTTTTCCGGAGGAGTTATGATTGCTGCCAGCTTCTGGTCCCTGCTTGCCCCTGCAATTGAAATGGCTGAATCAAACGGGACGCCCTCATGGCTTCCTGCTTTAATAGGGTTTCTTTTAGGCGGCTTGTTTTTGATGATGGTCGATCAAATATTGCCGGTATTAGAGAAGAATGACAACTTCTTACACGAAATAAAAGATAAAAAGGCCAAACGGAGAACATCTCTGCTGATTTTTTCCATCACCCTCCACAATGTACCTGAAGGTCTTGCAGTTGGTGTCGCTTTCGGTGCCTTAGCTGTCGATTTTTCCACAGGATCCCTTTCAGGTGCCATCGCTTTGGCCCTCGGGATCGGGATCCAAAACTTCCCTGAAGGTACCGCAGTTTCGCTGCCATTACGCAGGGATGGAATGTCTAAGAAGAAGAGCTTCTTCTACGGACAGGCCTCTGGAGCGGTAGAGCCCATCGCGGCTGTCGCAGGAGCACTGGCTGTGATTTTCATCCAGCCCCTCCTTCCTTACGCTTTAAGCTTTGCAGCAGGAGCTATGATTTTTGTTGTAGCCAAAGAAATCATCCCTGGCTCCCAGGAAAAAGGCCATGTGCAGATAGCCTCAATAAGTTTAATGGTCGGATTTGCTTTGATGATGACACTGGATGTCGCATTAGGATAGGAAAAGGCCCCCCTGAAGGGCCTTGATTTATTAGAAGCTTGGGCAAATCTAAAAGCTTCACTCAATATGCAATATCGGTAAGACTCTTTAATTGTGACTTGTCCCGAATACTGCCTTCAAATTTGTATAGGATAAAGTCAGTCTTCTATATACTTATCTTTAACAAACTCTGCGCCGAGCCCTGCAGCCACCATGAGAACCAAAGGTCCAAAGTTCCAAACAAAAGACCCGCCGAACAAAGGGATATCTAACGACGTGGTCCTATTCACAATGAGAACAGATATTTTTGCGATCAAAAGTGCTACCCCGATTAAAAAAGTGACATCAAAGAACGCCTTGAGCCTTGGGTGGGCCAACTGCTTGCTGTCGTTAATCACCTTTTCCTTCAATTCTTCATCACTCCTCAATAATTCATCAATGGTTACACCGAGCAGATCACTTAAATGAATGATGATTTCAATACTCGGATAATTTTGCCCGTTTTCCCATTTGGAAACAGACTGCCGGCTCACGAATAATTTTTCCGCTAATTCTTCCTGAGACCAGCCTTTGTTTTTTCTGTTCTGTTTTAATTTGTCTGCAAAATTCATATCAGCGATCACCTTTCTCGGTTTATACTCCATTATCGCCGGATTTTAGTGAAATAGTAAAGAACGCGCTGGTTGCAAGGCCTCGCACTTAGAAGTTTACATGCTGAGTTCCTTCATTTGGCGCGGCATGAGGAAAAATTCATAAGGAAACTTAGTCTGATTCTCATTACCTTTGAAACTGTTAACTAAGTTGATACGTATTCATCTTGAAAGTAATCCAGCATATATCTAAACTTGAATATAGTTGATTTAGAATGGGGTGGAAAGATGGATTTTGTTGCCTGGATGATTGTCGCAAGTGAGATCGGGTTTTGGGTAGTGATTGCTGCAGGACTCGTCACACGTTATATTTTCAAACGGAAAAAGCTGGGGCTATTCCTGTTAGCATTGACTCCCGTGATTGATCTGATTTTATTAGTGACGACGAGTGTAGACTTGGGGAACGGGGCGACAGCCACAATGGCCCACGCAATTGCAGCTATATATATCGGAGTCTCCGTAGCATTCGGAAAGAGCATGATTGAGTGGGCAGATGTAAGGTTTCAGTATTACATAACAAAACAGGGCCCGCGTCCTGAAAAACTTTCTGGCATCTCCCATGCCAAGCACTACTTTAAAGGCTGGGTGCGTCATGTTGTTGCCTATGTGATCGGGGCCGCCTTTCTTGCCAGCATGATTTTTCTTATTGATGACCCTGTACGGACAGAAGCGTTATCAAGCGTGCTCAAACTTTGGACACTAGTCCTGGGGATCGATTTTTTAATCGCCATCAGCCACTTCATCTGGCCGAAGAAGTGAAACCAAGTGAGTAAGCGCCCAGGCACGATGATAAGTTACTCATAGTTTAATGTTTATAATTACCTAGACGATAAAAAAGTGTCTGACTCTCTTGCGGGAGTACAGACACTTTTTTCATGAGGAGAGCAATTATATTAAGGTTTTAATATAATTGCTTTCTCTCCTTATACTATTTGTACACTTTTGTTACCAAGATCGATGTTTTTAAAATATCTATCAGGACTGGTTGATTTCCATGCGCAATTATATTGGATTTAGTGATCATAGCATTAAACCTACTGATGCGGGGCATTACCATCTCTATTAGGGGGATGACCCGGCTAAGGCTGTTGTTAATTGATCTAAATTATACTCCATAAGCGTGAAGTAATCCTCTTCATTATTAATATCTTCCTCTGTCAACACAGACAAGTTATGAATACGTAAGGTTTCTGCCCCTATTTCTTTCCTAACTACATCGGCAACTTTAGGTGTTACGTTCTGTTCAAAAAAAACATGATTCAAATTGTGCTGTTCAGCTTTCTCTATGATTGTTTGCAGTTCTTTCTGTGATGGTTCATTGGTGGGGCTCAAGCCAGAAACGGCGATTTGTTCAATTCCATAAGCTTGCTCCCAGTATCCATAAGCGGAATGCGAGACGATGATCTTATTCTTAGGTAAACTTTCCAGTTGTGCATGGTACTCTTGATCTAAATTTTTTAGCTTTTCTTTAAGCTTTTCAAAGTTTTTGTTGAATGTCTCTTCTTGTTCAGGTTCAAGCTCCACAAGGGTATCTTTGACATTCTCAGCTAGTTGGATTGAGCGGATAGGGTCAAGCCAGACGTGCGGATCTTGATTCCCATGATCATGTCCCTCATGTTCTTCTTCATGGTTGCCCTCATCTTCATGAGCGTGTGCGTCGTCCTCATGATTGCCTTCTTCTCCTTCATGGTTATGGACGTGTTCTTCTAAATCAATCCCTTTTGAAGCTTCTAATATTTTGACATCTTCGGATTGAATTGATTCTGAGATTTTTTTTGCATAGGACTCTAAACCAGCTCCGTTATAAATGAAAGCATCAGCCTCTGCAATTTCTACCATCTTTTTGCTCGTCGGTTCATAAGTATGTGGGTCTGATCCAGCTGGCAAGATCGATTCTACGGAAGCCTGGTCTCCTGCGATCTGCTCAGCAAAAAACTGCATAGGATAGACTGTTGTAAATATTTTTAAATCTTCACTTGAGTTTTCACTGCTATTATCCTCTTTATCTGAACATGCAGCTAACACAAAAATGAGAGCAGCTAGACTGATTATGCCTAAAGTTCTTTTAAACATTCTTCTCCCCCTTTTCATTTCTCAACGATTATATCGTAATGGTTACTAATTGTAAATAGTACTGATTACTTTTTGATCTTCTAAAAAAAGCCGGTTAAATTACACCGGCTTACTGACATTGAGGACATGCCCCGTAAATCTCAAATTTGTGATTTTCAATCTGGTATCCTTCCAATTTATCATCCATGGTTTGCATAGGGCAGAACTCGACAGCTTTGGTTTTCCCGCAAAACGTACAGATGAAATGGTGATGATGGCCGTTGGAAGTGCAGGCCAGACGGAAATGTTTCTCCCCGTGAAGCTCTGTCGCTTCCAGTAGATCCTCATCTGTCAAAAGGTATAAATTTCTATATACCGTATCGAAACTTACACTCGGAAAATCTTCCTGGATCATTTTCAGAACTTCTTTTGCAGCGATATATTGGTCTTGATTAACAAAAATTTCCAGCATCCGTTCTCTCTGTCTGGTGTGCTTATACCCTTTTTCTTTTAGCTTTTGGATAGCTGTATTCAAGTTCATAATGCTTCACCCTTTATCGAGAATTGTGTACTCACTTTTTTGTAAGCTATAGTCAAAATCAGAATGAGAATCGCTGTCATAACAATCGTGCCCCCAGGTGGTACGCTGAGGTGATAAGCCGAAAACAAACCGATAATGACAGAGGTTTCACCGAATAATACAGATAATCCGATCGTCTGCTTAAAACTTGTAGAAAGGCGTAAAGCAGAAGCTACCGGCAAAGTCATCAATGCCGAAACCAGCAGGATTCCTACCACTTGCATAGAGGAAGCAATCACTAAAGCTACCATCAAAATAAATAAAAGGTGAACCCAACGTCCACTGACACCTGAAATCGATGCGTGTTCCTCGTCAAACGATAAGACAAACAGTTCTTTATAAAACAAGAGGACGATCAACAATACGATTGAAGTAATGATTAAAACGGTCCACATATTCGACCGGCTCACAGCGGTTACACTTCCGAATAAATAGCTGAATAAGTCCGTGTTGAAACCGTCGGCCAGAGAAATCAAAATCACTCCTAAACCAATCCCGCCAGACAGGATGATCGGAATCGCCAGCTCTTCGTAATGCTTGTACACTTTTCTTAAGCGCTCGATTAAAACAGCCCCTATAACTGAAAAGGCCATCCCCATATAAACGGGATTCCAATCATTTATTCCGGATACTCTCTTTTCTAATAACAGACTGGCCGCTATTCCCGTCAATGTAATATGGGAAAGAGCATCTGCAATTAAAGAAAGCCTCCGAACAACGATAAACACTCCAAGCAAGGGTGCAACCAGACCAATTAAAATACCTGTGATTGCCGCGTTTTGCAAAAATTCATATTGGAAAAAGCTCTCAAACATCAGGAAGACACCTCCCCATGCTCATGATTATGAGTGAGTTGCTGGACATTGTGGCCATACATCCGCGTCAAATCCTGATCACTGAATTGATCATATTCCTCTGATGCACCATGGAAATGGATGGTCTTATTCATACAAGCTACGTGGGTCGCATGTTTGGTGATTGTACCTATATCATGCGTGATCAAAAGAAGGGTGATCCCATTTTCCTGATTCAGCCTTGCCAACAAATCGTAAAACTCCGTGACATGTTTCGCATCGACTCCGACTGTCGGCTCGTCCAGAATTAATAGGGAAGGGTCACTAACAAGAGCACGGGCAATGAATATTCTTTGCTGCTGCCCCCCGAAAGTTCTCCAATATTGGTGTTTGCATAATCTTCCATTTCAACAACCTTTAACGCCTCAAGCGCTTTTTGTGTGTGCTCTCGTTTGAAAAATCGGAAGGCACCGAGTCTTGAGACAAGACCTGATTTCACTACTTCCAAAACACTTGCAGGAAAACCGGAGTTAAAACTGTTCGATTTTTGTGATACATACCCGATTTCTTTCCAGTTCCTAAATTGTTTAATAGGCTGGCCAAATACGTGCACGCTTCCTTTAGCAGGCTTATTAAGTCCAAGAATCAGCTTAATCAAAGTAGATTTTCCTGAACCGTTCGGACCGACCAATCCAAGGAATTGGCCCTCCCTGATAGTGAAGTTCACATCTTCGACTACCCATTCTTTATCATATTTAAAAGATACATTTTTCATTTCTACTATCTTATTTTTACTCATTCGATACCCCTCACAAAATAGTAATGATTACGAATCATTTTATTACTCAAACATAGATGAACTATACACTTTCTATGACGTCGATTCTTATGTTCTAGTTAATATCAGTATAGTTAATTCATAGTCATTACGATTTGACTCATGTTAATTGTAAAGGAGGATTCGATGTGAATCAAGAATATTCTTCTCCCTCTGAAGAGTTTATTCGCTGGGAGCTTTCTTTAATTGAATCTGATCGATTAAAACCATAGAGGGAACAGTAGAATCTTATGTTTAAGAAGAATTGGAATTCGCTAGGAAAACATATATTGACAGAAAAAAGTGTCTGCCCTCACACAAGAGGGCAGACACTTTTTTTACATAAGAAGCAACGTCAACCCCGGAGCTAAGACCGAAACGATGACGGCACTCAACACCATCGCAATGGTGCTGACAGAGCCCTCGAGCGGGTCCCGTTCCATCGAAGTCGCTGTCCCGATCGCATGCGAGGCACTTCCCATGCCGACCCCTTTTCCAAGTGGATGGGTCAGACGGGCATAGCGCATCACCACAGGATGTATCAGCACCCCGCCAATGCCTGCAATCATAACAAACACAGCTGCGAGGGGCATCACGCCGCCGCTTGATTCTGCAATCGACATTGCGACAGGTGTCGTCACCGATTTAGGAACGATGGAATGGATGATCAACTCACTGAACCCGGCCCACTTGCTGAGCAGAAGTCCAGAAGTAACCCCGACGAACGCGCCAATCAACGTCCCTGTCAAAATCGGCAGGAGCATTCTGTTCAAAACATCACGGTATTGATAAAGCGGATAAGCAAGCGCAACCACCGCCGGACCAAGCAAATGATCGATCCACTTGCCCCCTGTCATGTACGTTTCATATGGAAGATGGAATAAAAGCAGCAAAGCGATGATCGCCAGTGTCGATAAGATGATCGGGGCGGTATAGATCCGGCGAAATCTACGGTAAATGAATAACGCCCCTTGGTAGAAGAGGATCGTCAGCCCGATCATAAGTACAGCTGTCAGAACTTCATTCATGGGCTGCCTCCCTCCTTCGCGCCATCCACTGAGCGACAAATCCTGAAATCCCCATCACTAAAGCCGTACTCAACAAGCCGATGAGAATTAGGATTGCACCTTTCCCTTCGAATACATAGGCATAGCTCATAACCCCGACCGTGGCTGGGATAAAGAAAAACGGAAGGTGGGTAATCATGAATCCTACTCCCTGCTTAAGCCAGCGATCCGAGATGATTTTCAGAGACAGGAGTGCAAACAGGACGATCAAACCGATGACACTGCCTGGAATGAACAGGTCAAAGGTGTTTTGAATAAGTGTTCCGAATAGATAGATTACGTATAATCCTATGATTTGCAAAATAATAGTGAAGACCTTTGGCACGTGTGATCCTTCTTTCTAGTTGTGAGATGGAAGTATACTTTCTATATTATATAGGAATGTTGTGAGCACACAAAAAATCCTGCCCTCAAAGTTAATCAGAGAGCAGGAAACTTTTATTTGTCTTTTGCAATTTCCAGACGATTTGGAGCTAGAGGTGTTTGCTCCAGCCACTTATTTTTTGCCATTACATTGAACCATTCTTTTGTAATCATGATGTTTTTCAATATGATCTTCTCATAAGTCGCGACGAGGTCTATTCGCATGGCAGATGCAAGACCTGCTCCATGGTAGGATTGAGAAGATTGTAATAAGAACCCCATATGATACAACATTAACTTATCCGAAAAAGGAGCATCCTGAGAGACAGTCACCTCTGATTCCCAAGACATTGGAACAGGTAGATTATCACCTTTCAGTTTTTTACCTAGCGCTTGAATTTGCTGGTCAGATGCATTTTGGGCACTCTTTAAAAATTTTCTTACCTCTTTTGATTGCGTGACCTGGCTAAATCCAATGGAAAGTGACTTTTCCAATATCTTCTTTTTGATATTAAGAGATAAAGCGATAATTTCAGTTGCGGCTAATGGGCGCTTGTCACCAAACATACCATCAAGAAATTGTTGATCTTGGATGAATTCCGGATTGTCTTCCGGGTAAAAGGACGGATCTCGTTGAAAGTGACCCTTTTCCAGCAGTAATTCAGTTGTTTGATGATACATTCTTTTTGCATCATCATCGCAAGAATCGTAAAAATGGCGTAAATCTTTTCTTACTGAAGAACTGAGCGACGTTGTGTGTCCCAACAAACCATGCAGCGTCATAATATGTAAATAGTGCAAACAGAAGATATCTGAAAACAACCTCTCCGCGCCATTATTAAGGTCTGAATCAGAAAACCCGACCGGAACTGGAAACCCCTCGTTTTCAATAAATGTTGTCAGTTGTTTTTTCTGTTTCCCAAACGTCTTTATTGCATCTTCGAAAAGTGTTTTTATCTTTTTGTCCTCTATGATCGTTACCATATATTTGTTTACAGTATCGACGGCCGTTCCATTCACATACTGCCCCCACAATGTCCCTATCTCTGCAGCAGTGAGCTTTAAATTCTCCTTACCCATAATCATCACCTCTAGGAAGAGTTTGCCCAGATTTTATTTGAATTATTAATATCTATTCTAAATGAAATCAGCCTCCTTTCTTGATTCATTCGCTTTGGTAAAGCAGAGAAATTTCAGAAGCTTATTACTCTAAAACCCATCAATACAACCAACACTAATAAAACACTGCCACCAATAAAAGCGGATTTGCTCTGTCCCCCTTTCTTTCTCCTCACATTACTGCTTTCCATAAGCCCCATCATGATTATGGCAATCAATCCTTTGGTTACGTAAAACGGATCAAAATCATAAGCGATCACTAATGAAACCCCTGAAAATAACATCACTATAAAAAATAATCGCAAGAACATTTGCGTCATGTTTGCGGCTTTGCTTTTATTCAACCCGTATAAGAAATAAGTTATGAAAAACAATGTGAAAATAAATATCCAAGAGCTGCGATGAATCGTCTGAAACAAACCGATATTTTCTAAAATATAGCTCATCGTTAAACCTCTTTACATTTTAATTAGATGTTCGATTTTCGAATAAAAAACTCTGCTAGTACTAAATTGATAGTGAATGATGACCAAACAGCAACGATATAAGAAATACCATAGTCAAAGTGAAGCCCATTATGAAAAATAGCGACAACAATATAGATGGTTAAATTTGCATAGGTCAGAAAAAAACTTCTTAACATCCACTTTCTATGTTGAGCGATTTCTCTTCTCCTTATATTCAGGTATCCATTTACTGTTGTAAGAAGCCATAATGTATTCAATATCCAAAAACCATCACACTCAGCAAACCGCCATTCGCATAAATGGCAACATAGTAACCAGGTACCATATTTGACAGGATCGCCAAGATATAGATACGGCCATTCCACCGGTGCAAGTAAGGATTATTATTTCTAATTCTTTTTGAAAGACCTAATGGACCAGTCATTAAAGCAACGATTGCAAGTGTGATATGGATTCTGATCATCACGATCCATAGGTCTTCGTCAGCTAAATCTATCTCTTTTTTGTCCAAAAAAGAAGTGAATGCAGGATCGACTATGAAATTTTTTGATGCCGTATGCAGAACCCACATCACAGAAACCAAAGACAGGATTACAATTAAAGACTTTCTTCTTTTCATACTGCTCCTTTGTTAAATACCTTAGACCCTTTTAACTTGGATGAGATCATTCCTGCCTTAGCTTGCCCCTCAAGGGTAGTTCCATTAATCGAGACATCAAAATTCAAATTTATTTTCATTGGCTTTTTGACCTGCTGCTTCCACTTCAACCTGTTACCGATGGCTTCTGTTTTCTCCAGTTCCGATTGATCACCATCCGTAACTGCGATTCCAATGAGCTTGTTATCTTTAATTTCTAATTCATAGGTTACATCTATTTCTCCAATAGGAGTCGAAATGGTGACTTCCCACGTCCCTTCAATCTCCTCTTGAAGTGGATGGGATTCATGAGTTTCAGTCACCGTAAGTTCTTCGTCATTCCTTTTTGAGGAGTTATAGCCCATGGGCAAAGCGCCTTCATTCTTCCATACGATCCCTCTCTTCTCATATTGAAACAACTGCTCCACTTCATAGGCAATCCTAGGACCAAGTTCTCTTTCCACAACATAGATAGCAAGATCCAAACCAGAAGTTACTCCTGCTCCAGAAATAATATCCCCATCGTCTACGACACGAGCGTTCACAGCATTTGCTCCTGTTGCCGATAGTAAATCCATGCCCATATGATGTGTGACGACATTCCGCCCTTCAATAGATCCTGTCATTGCTATTAACAAGGAGCCACCACAGACGGAAGTGACAGTCATTTCCGGATCATTAACGGCATTCCTAATGAAATCTCCCATTTCTGTTTCAGATGCTTTTTTAAGCTTCATTGGTATGGAATCAGCTTCTCCATCGACCATTGACCCTGATGATCCCGGTACAAGCACAATCCCTTTTTTAGATGCATCCAGTTTTCCTTCCACTTTAAAAGGGAAATCATTTATACCGCTTAAAACATCGCCTCCCCCGTCTACACTTACAAAACGAACGTCGATTTCTTCTTCAGTAAACTGATTAGCTGCAGAAAATACTTCATAAGGAGCTACGACATCTAATAAATCAAATCCTTCAAACAGCATAATTTGAACATTCATTAGGACACCTCATTATTCATGATAAAACCAGACCAGACCGGACCGTCCGGTCTGGTTTTATTGTAACTTAATCACTGTGAAAAACCAATTGAATGAATATGTCTATTTATTGACACCTACTTCGTGTAGGTAGCTAACAGCCTTTCTGTATATTTTATTGTATGTTCCACATACTCATTGCTTAATGAAAGCCGACTCGTCATGATCGCCCCTTCCATTGATGACAATAAATGGGAGGCCAAAGAACGTGGTTCCATCTCAGTCGTATATTCTCCATTCTCTATACCTTCACGAAGTAAAGATTCAACGAACAAAATCATTTGTTGAAAAGCCTCTGCCATCATCGTCTTCAGTTCTGGAAAATTGCTGTCACTCTCAATAGCAGTGTTCAGCATAGGACATCCTCCTTCAATGGGCGGGTTATCCACTGCATCTAAATAGATATTTGATATTGCCATAACCTTTTCCGTAACAGTGTTCTTATTTTCAATTGATTCCCGCATAAAGGAGTCTATGATTAATCCTGCTTTTGCATATGAGGCTAAGACGATTTCATCTTTATTCTTAAACCTTCTGTAAATGGCTCCTTTAGGTAAACCGGTCTCATTCATAATATCTTGGATAGAAGTCGTATGAATTCCATTTGTATTAAAAAGCCTCAGTGACTTATCGATAATTTTCTGAGAGACCTCATCTTGCTTACTCATTTTAAAACTCCTTACTCCTCTTAACTTTAAGTTTAATTATAATGAAAGCCGTACATGCTTACAAATTAATCACCCTTGGTCCCTTTTACCTTCAGGAACATTTATAAGCATTTGAAGGACCTTTATTTTTTTGCCTGACCCCCGGCGCCATTAACCACATGCTGGAACTTATCATTCGCCATCCAGAAGCTGCTCACCTATCGGAATCAACGTCAGCACACTCACCTTTATCGTATCTGGTTTGATGGGAATGCTGTTGACTCAATCCGGCATTTTGTTTGCGTATCGTCTACAATAAGCCACAACAACAGCCGGTACATTGTTTGAAATAGATGCCCTAGCCGCATGGCTAATTCATAAACCACTCCTGGTCGTTAATCCCCTTATTGAAGCTCCTTTTAATAATTATAATATAATGGGCAAAAATAAAATGGACACTCTTAAAGGATTAGAGATGAGGTGAGTTGTTCTGTGCCGTTAAAGTATAAAAGCTTTTTTTCAGTCCTTGGTCAATGGATTTTCTTTGGAAGCATAATCGGGATCATTGTTGGCTCGGCAACTACCTTCCTATTAGAGACAAACGATTACCTAGGAGATGATCTACGATTAAAAAGAGATTGGCTTATCTTCCTTCTTCTCTTTGGAGGAATGATCATCGGATACATATATATGAACTACGGAAAGGTGTTTTTCAATAATACTTTGAATGACACTGCTGAATTAAATAATCTCGTAATCGATTCCGTGCATGGAAAAAAAGAGGTACCGCGGAGAATGGGGCCAATCGTCTATTTCGGAACGTTCATCACAGTCCTATTTGGCGGTTCAACAGGGAGAGAGGGCGCAGCTGTCCAAATGGGAGGGAGTGTAGCAGCAGCGGTCAACAAATTTTTCAAGGTAAACAAATTCGACAAGAAAATTTTAATTATGAGCGGTATAAGTGCTGGTTTTGGGTCTGCCTTTGGAGCGCCCATAACTGGTGCTCTGTTTGGCATAGAAATGGCTGCTTTAGGAAAACTGAAATTTGAAGCCATTGTTCCTTGTCTTACAGCCAGCTTTGTCGGCCACTATATCACTACAGCAGCCTGGGACCATAAACATGAAGAATTTATAATACAAACCATACCAGATATATCTATTATTACGGTTCTAAAAGTTATTCTTATATCTGTTATTTTCAGTCTTGTAAGTGTTTTATACTGTCAGTTGAGACACGGAATCCAAAATTTCTCCGAGAAACTTTTTAAGAAAAACCATATGAAAAGAGCCTTTTTTGGAGGGATCATCATTGTAGTATTAACAATAATTGTTGGTTCACAAGACTATAATGGCCGGGGATTAGATATGCTGCAACAATCTTTTAGTGAAGATGTTCCACCCTTTGCTTTTCTGGCGAAGCTGGTATTTACTGCAGTAACCCTGGGCAGCGGCTTTGTTGGCGGAGAAGCCATCCCTTTATTTTTCATCGGGGCAACATTAGGTAATGCCTTACACTCGTTCATTGACTTACCCATGTCATTTCTCGCCGCTTTAGGATTAATCGCGGTTTTTTGCGGGGGTGCGAACACCCCTATAGCTGCCTTCCTGCTGGCAATGGAGATGTTTGATGGGAAAGGGTTAGAGTACTTTTTTATTGCTTGTTTAGTCAGCTATCTATTCTCAGGACATCATGGACTCTGGCCATCTCAGAAAATATATGACCCTAAGAGCAGGTTATATAATCTCCCCCAGGAGAAACCATAGAAAATATAGAAAAGAAGAAAAAAAGCACGAAACAAAAATGATTGTTCGGAAAGGGAGTTGCTTGTGGACTTTCACTTCTTATGGAAAGCGAGTGTAGTGGTCATAGGAGGCGTCCTGATTTTGCGTTTAGCTGGAAGAAAATCAATCTCACAGCTTACGGTTGCTCAGACTGTCATGATGATAGCTGTAGGGTCATTAATTATTCAACCGGTTGGCGACAGGAACATTTGGATTACAATGGTGATCACATTTTTAATGGTCATTACTCTTCTTTTTATTGAGTATATTGCTTTGAAATACAATGCTCTTGAGACGTTTATTTATGGTAAATCACTTCTAGTCGTTGAAAACGGCCAAGTGAATGAAAACAATTTGAAGAAGCTGCGATTAACGGTTGATATGCTTGAAGTACGAATGAGACAACAAAAAATTCAAAATTTCGCTGATATACAATGGGCTACAATAGAACCGAACGGTCAGTTAGGATATATGTTAAAGTCTGACAAGCAATACGCTACCAAAGAGGATATTGAGATGCTCAAATCGCTGATTGAAGCAAATCAATCACATTCTCAGAATATAACGCCACAAACTCAAACAAGTATGGCAGATAACATCTTTACGGAGGTCAAAGACAGAAAGCATAAAGAAAAACCTAAAGAGAACCTGGATTAAAAACAATGATAAATGCTTCTCAACTTCAACCAGGGTATGATAACTTACGTTTTTTTCCTCATTGAGATGATAAAACAGATAAAAAGATTATTTTTTCCTGTTATATCAATGGTCTCGTTTAAGAAACCAATGTATTAAGATGCCACGAGATACATTTTATCCTTCTTAAAATCCTTCTATGGAAAATTCACATTAACTCCAATTGGCGGCACAGCGCCACTAATTCATAAATTCCTGTAACCTGCTTGCGGAGCCGTTCATTGATTTGCAGAACGGCGTTTTCAGTGACTCGTTTAGCCTGTCCGACGCTTTGCTGTTCGATTGCATTGACGTACTCCTTCATATGGTCGAGGAAATAGACGGTATTGCGCAAAGTGTGGATGAGCAGTATTTTCCGGACGTGCGTAGGGGTGAATAGACGATATCCGTTTTCTGGATTCCGGACAGATGTAAACAAGCCTTCCTTTTCCCAATGACGGATAGCGGAAGGATTGACGCCGGTGAAATCAGCCACTTCGCCTATTCTCATATATTTTTTCAGCTTCGTTTGCTGGATTGAGGGGAGCTCCATATTCTCTAGCAGCTTAAGCGTATGATCGGCCGTCACCTTTTCTTCATAGAGGAGGGACTGCTGGTGATTGACTACCCAAAAGGCTGCATCCATTTCTTGCTTCTGAATATGATGAAGCACTGTACGGGCAACGTCTGAACCGAACCCGAAAAACAAGGCGCGCAGGCAGCGGAAATAGGCGAGGTGGACCTCTGTATACAGTCGGTAGCCGTTATCTCCCCGTTCAGGCTCAGGGACCAGTCCCCAGGATTCGTAATGGCGTAATGCACTTGTACTGATTTTCAGTTCTCTTGCGATATCTATCGGCCGGTAAAGAGTCATCTGGCTGTCCTCCCCTATCGTTATGTATGTACCGTATACGAAATCGTCCGGCGAAGCAAACATTGTAAAAAAACCCTTAAGCACCACGAGAAGGTTATTCAAGTATATCGCTTAGAATCATATATATAATAAAGTCCAACCTTATCACTTGCATAAATGTTATATGATTAAATCAGAAACTAAAAGGAGGGATGATTTTGGATCATTCGATTGTCATTCAAGGAGCGAAGGAACACAATCTGCAGAACATTTCCTTATCGATTCCGAAAAATCTGCTCGTCGTATTGACGGGACCATCCGGCTCGGGGAAGTCTTCCTTGGCCGTAGATACGTTATTTAAGGAATGCCAGCGCCAGTATCTCGAATCGATGGGGATGCAAGGCATTGAGAAGCCGAAAGTCGATTCTATCAAAGGCTTATCCCCGGCCATCAGCATCACTCAGCATGTCACCAATCAAAATCCCCGCTCAACCGTCGGTACAGTAACCGACATGTATACAAGCCTGCGAATGATTTATGAGAAATTAGGGATGAGATTATGTTCAGCCTGCCAGACGGAAATCGAGCCCGTCTTTCGTGAAGAGGATATCGAGCGGGAGGAAAACAGCTTTAAAGAGTTCATTTACTGCCCTTACTGTAAGCACCGCATGGAAAAATTGACCCGCACTCATTTTTCCTATAATACAACGGAAGGAGCATGCACCACGTGTAAAGGTCTCGGAGAAGTCGTCAACATCGATCAAAGCACTGTCTTTCATCAGGAACATTCGTTAGAAGATGGAGCCGTCGATCTTTGGAAAGGCCGCTATGCCGATTATCAAATTCCAGTAGTGAAAACAGCGATGGCCCGTTACAACGTACCGCTCGATGACCGCCTCCCTTTACGAGATTACACGGAAGGTCAGCGTGCCATTTTGTATTATGGTGTGGAAAGTGATGAAGTCAAAGCTCTTTTCCCAGAAATCAAAACACCAAAAACGGTAGGAGACGGAAAGTTTGAAGGCGTCCTGACCGGCATGTGGAGACGTTTCTCGGAAAAGTCGGGGGCATCGGCTGAAGCGAAGGCGTACTTTTACTCAGAGACGTGCCCAGACTGTCATGGCGATCGTTTGAATGAAGAAAGCCGGCACGTATCGGTAGCTGGAGTTAAAATTCCTGAACTTGCCAATCATTCACTTGAGGAGATGCTGCGATGGGTCGAAGAAGTGAAATCTTCGAATAACGAGGAGAATTATCAGTTCGTCGATATCTTTATGGAAGACTTGAAGACAAAACTTACGAGAATCACCAAAACCGGCTTAGGTTACCTGACTCTGGACCGGCAGTCCATCACCCTGTCCGGAGGAGAAGCACAGCGTTTACGGCTTTCCGCATTGCTTGACTCCGCGCTGACCGGCGTCCTTTATGTCATGGACGAGCCAACACTCGGTTTGCACCCGAAAGATGTAGCCGGTCTAGTCCACGTTTTAAAGGAACTGCGTGATGTCGGCAATACCGTGCTGGTCATTGAACATGACGTCGATGTCATGAAGCAGGCGGATTACATCATCGATATGGGGCCTGGTGCAGGAAGTTTTGGAGGCGAAGTTGTCGGTGAAGGCACATTGCAGGAGCTGAAAGGAATAGAAGGTTCACTGACGGGTGAATACCTACGGAGAGGCGAGAAACAGAAGGAAAGCTACCGAAAAGGGAACGGGAAAGAAATCATCGTCCATCAAGCCACCCTTCATAACTTGAAAGATGTTACCGTTTCCTTCCCAATCGGCTGTCTCATATCGGTAACAGGTGTATCTGGATCAGGGAAGTCTTCACTCGTATTCGGCGCCCTTGCGAAAGGAAATGACAACATTCGTAGCGGATGTGAGCAAGTGACGGGATTAGAGCACTTCGACCAAATCGTAACGGTCGATCAATCCCCGCTCAGCCGCATGAAACGTTCCAATGTAGCCACTTACACCGATCTGTTTACAGCAATCCGGAACGTATTCGCCAAAACACCGGCAGCAATAGAACAAAATCTGACCGCTAAACAGTTTTCTTTCAATACAGCAGGTGGGCGCTGTGAAAACTGTGAAGGCATGGGATATGTCGCAACAAACATGTTGTTCTTCCCGGATCTGCAAGTCACCTGCCCTGTCTGTCACGGCCGGCGCTTCAAGCAGGAAGTACTATCCGTCATTTATAACGACCAGAGCATCCATGATGTGCTCGAACACTCGATCCAGGAAAGCGTCGAGCTGTTCAAGGACAAAAAAGAAATCAAACGGATCCTCGAATTGTTGATGGAAGTAGGTTTAGGCTATTTGAAACTCGGCCAGTCGTTAACAACATTATCTGGCGGAGAAGGACAGCGGCTGAAGCTCGCCAAAGAACTGTTCAAAAAAACGAACAAAACCACCCTCTACCTCTTGGATGAGCCGACGACCGGCCTGCACCCAAGCGACGTCCAGCAATTGATGAATCTGTTGAACAGACTTGTCGAAGCCGGCAATACAGTCATCACAGTAGAGCACGACACGCAGCTGATCAGAGCGTCCGACTGGGTGATTGATTTAGGACCTGAAGGTGGTCAAGCCGGTGGTGAAGTCATCGCCGAAGGTACTCCGGTTGAAGTGGGTAAGACTGGGTATTCTTATACTGGGCAGTATTTATAGTATTAGTAAGAGCTCGCATGCTCCACGGATACAGAGGGGTTAACGGGAACCCCCGGCCCACTTTAAAGAACCCGGCCGCCTCCATTAGGCGGCCGGGTTCTTTGGTGTGTATCGTTTCCTGTTATCTTAATCATATTCACTAGTCTTTCAATAGTTAAATGACCTGGTTTAGTTCTTTTTTTTAATAATTTTATCATTAGGAGGTTCGATTTACTTAGGGGACCTACACGTATTTCCTTTATTCCGTGTTTATTCCATTACATATCGCAACAGAAAACAAAAAGGCGTTTAATTAACAGAATTATCAAAAATCCTTTTACGTTATGTTAATTGTCAGATAATTAAGCACTTGATATAGTGTAGAAAACACAAGGAGGTATAACCTTTTAGATATCAGGGGTAAATTCAGACAAAACATTTCATTACGTTAATTGAAGTAGAAAATGGCGATGCAGAAGTTTATCACTTAGCATTCTCGAATAAAGATCGGTTCCTATAGCCAATCCGAACCTTATGATAGTGGCTTTCACTGCTATGTAAGTCCGGTATACTTGTCGGAAATTGCACACCTGCGATAAAAATCGATATTCCTTCGAATACACAAAGGCATGATTTTCGCCGGCTTTGATGCAGCAGAATCACCCTTAACCAGATCCAATACATAGTTGAAAGATAATTAAAAAGGTAGAAAATTGCTCTACCATAATAGAGTAATAATTGCTTAATTAAAATGGAGGGAGAACAATGAAAGCGACCAAAGCTTTTGTGAACGGCGAAGTTTTTACTTCGGATACTTTTGGCAGCGTGGCTGAAGCAATCGCCATTAAGGATTCCCTTATTCTTCGCATCGACAGCAATGCGGAGATAATGAACATAACCGACGAACACACAGAGATCATAGATTTAGATGGTCGATCCCTATTGCCGGGATTCATTGACGCCCACGCACACCTCGAATTATATGGAACCAATCAGCTTGGGGTGAATTGCAAAACGGTTGGAAGTATCAAAGAATTGCAGGATAAATTACAAGACGTCGCTGAGTACGCTCCAGAAGGAGAATGGATCAGAGGATGGGGCTATAATCAAAATTATTTGGCGGAGAAAAGACACCTGACGAGATGGGACTTGGACAAAGTGTCCACTTCCCACCCCATTATTGTCGTAAGGACATGCGGTCATATATCTTGTGTGAACAGTAAAGCGCTTGAACTGGCGAACTTGACTAACGAAACTCCTGATCCGCCGGGAGGTACATTCCATAAAATAAATGGAGAATTGTCAGGACTCTTACTAGAAGCTGCTCACATGAAAATGTTCCAACTCGCTGATTATTCCGAAGAAGAAGTAATGCAAGGATTAGAAATAGCCTCAGATGATTTCCTTAAATACGGAATTACTAGTGTTCATGATGCAGGAGGCTATGGAACAAAACATATTCGTTATCTTCAAAAAGCGGTGGATGAAAACAAAATCAAACAGCGGGTGTACGCTTTGTACGGCTCGTTGTATGAGTCACCTGCGATGGTCGAGGCAGGAATAAACAGCGGCATATGTACAGGTATTGGCGATGAGCGCTTCAAAGTTGGTCCTGCCAAAGTCTTTATAGACGGAAGTAGTAGCGGGCCGACCTGTAAAATGCGAGAACCATACACCAGCAACCTGGAGGATTCCGGAATTTTATACATGAATCAACATGCCCTGACAGGTAGCCTGGGTGCTGCCCATCGTGCCGGCTGGCAAATCACTGCCCACGCAATGGGAGATGAAGCTGTCGAAATGCTTCTTCATACGATTGAAGAATCTCTCGCCTCTCAACCAAGAGATGACCATCGTCACCGTCTTGAGCATTCCGGATTCACTCCTAACGACCTTTTACAAAAAGTAAAAGTCACCCGATCCATACCCATTCCTAACCCAGCATTTCTTTATGAATTCGGGGACGGGTATTTGAAAGACTACGGAGATCGAGTCAAGAACATGTTCCCTTTGAAAAGCTTCAAAGAGCTTCAAATTCCTTTCGCTCTCGGATCAGACAGCCCGATTACAAGTGCACACCCATTATTAGGCATTTATGCGGCCGTTAATCGAAAAAGTAAAAGCGGGAAACCCGTAGGAGCGGACCAATCTATAACCATTGAAGAGGCGATTAGAGCTTACACCTGGGCGGGAGCTTATGCCAGTTTTGAAGAAGACCAAAAAGGAAGTCTTGAAATCGGAAAACTTGCAGATCTTGTCATACTTGACCGCCCTATTCTAAGCTGTCCCCCAGAAGATCTGCTTAACGTAAATGTCGATATGACTATTCTAAATGGTGAGATAGCTTATCAAAAACAAAAGGAGGATGTTCATTGACAAAGGAGAAATTTGTTAAAATTTACTGTTTGTCGCTGCTTGCGCCGTTTTTGCTGATGGTCTTCCCTTTGTTTTCAATCGGAAACAAAGAAACCCCATTCATCATTGGTCTTCCTTTCTCTGTCTTTTGGGTGATTTTCTGGATAATCATCACTTTCATCATCGTTTTATTTTTATATCGTATCGATCCAGATAAAGACGAAGAGGGGGTTAAGTAAATGAGTCAATGGCAAATTGCAATGATCATGATGATCGGGTATCTCGTTGTTGCCCTTTTCATTGGAATTATGGCTGGTCGAAAGCAAGATAAAGAATCATTAGAAGAATTCACCGTAGCTGGAGGTAACCTTGGACTGTTCGTTATGTGGTTCTTAATGGGGGGCGCCGTATTCAGTGCCTTTTCTTTCTTAGGCGCACCAGGATGGGCGTTTTCTCGCGGAGCACCAGCGTTATATATTATCACATACACCGCCTTCGCCATCCTTCCTTGGTATATCATCGGGCCGAAGATTGGCAAAATCGGCCGCAAACATAACATCTACACGGTTTCTGGATTCCTTCAAAAACGCTATACCAGCCGTGTATTAGCAATGTTGATTGGAATTATCACTTTACTTGCTTCCATTCAATACTTGGCTACACAAATGAAAGGGATGGCTTACATATTCAACATTATGACAGAAGGTCGAATCCCGTTTTGGCTGGGTGCCCTATTATCTTATGGAATTGTTGTTGTTTATGTAGCAACAGGAGGGTTACGGGCTGCTGCCTGGTCAGACGTTTTCCAAGGGATACTAATGATCGTCATTTCCTGGACCGTCGGCCTTACTATTGTCAACCAGCTTCATGAAAGCGTACCGAAAATGTTTGCCAACTTAACAGAAACGAATCCAGGTTTTCTTCAAATCGGAGCAGAAGGATCGACCATGTCAGCTATGGCGTACACCACAACTATTTTGGTATCCACCATCGGATTTCTCATGTGGCCCCATTTATTCTCCAAATCTTATGCCACTAAAGCTCGAACCATTAAGAAAACAGTACTGGTTTATCCAGTTTTCGCCCTTTTCTTGATTCCGTTACTATTTGTCGGTTTTTCTGCTGTAAATGTTATCGATTCCTCCCAAATCGGTTCGCCTGATGAGATTCTGCCTTTCTTGATTACGACCGTTCTCAGTCTTCCTGGTTGGGTTTATGGTCTCGTGGGAGCGGGCGCCCTTGCAGCCGCGATGAGTACCGCCGATGCTATTACACACAGCGCCTCTCTAGAATTTACAGACGGGTTTGTCAGAAATATAAAAAGGGATCTATCATCTAAGAAGACGTTGCTTATCATGCGTATCGGTGTTTTTGTTATCGGTGGTCTTGCCTACTTCATCACTGTATTCGGTGGTCAAGGTCTCATCGCTCTTTTGTTAGGCGCATACGGATCAATCGTTCAATTCGCACCTGGCGTCTATGCCGCTTTATATTCGAAGCGTGTCACTGCACCGGCAGTCATCACAGGCCTCATAGCAGGTACTGTAGTGAACTACTACTACCAACTTGTTGCTGAAAGTCAGCCTCTGGACATCAACCCAGGAATCCTGGGACTGATATGTAACGTCTTCCTCGTGGTCATCATCAGCACCTTTACCCAAGTGAAGGAAATGCCGATGGCGGAAGAGTATAGAAAAATCGGTTCATAAAAAGATACACCCCTGTCCACTCTCAAAGCACCTTAATGACATTATTCAGTCAAAATCTTCACCGAAGAGGCGGGGATGACTACCATTTTTCCACCAGGTGAGTAAAAAAGAAAAGCGTAGCATCAATGACCACTCCATTGGTGCACGCTTTTTTCATTCTCAAACTTAAATTTTTTAGGAATGAGCTTTTTTCTAGAAGTTTTGTTGGTTCCTCTCGACACCTTAATAATAATCAATTCATCTAACAAAAGTCATAATAAAACCTCAACTGTAGTCAAATGCCATACCTGCTCCTCCAGTTGCCGCAGGGTCCCGTCCTCTTTTTGGTGGTGGGTACAGAATTCATTTAAATAAAGGCCTCCTTCAAAACAGGTTTCATTCTCTTGCACTTTTCGTTTGATACTATTAAAGTATATAATGGTTGAAATCCAGCCTAACTGGTAATGGATATAAAATAGACATTTTTACTTTTTAACTTTGGGAATATGATTTCCCTTAAGGAAAGGGTTCAGATATATTATGAAAGATAATTTTTGGCATGAGTTGCCGCGTCCGTTTTTTGTTTTGGCACCTATGGAAGCCGTTACGGATGTTGTTTTTCGCCATGTCGTGAGTGAAGCAGCAGGACCTGACGTTTTTTTTACAGAGTTTACGAATACGGAAAGCTACTGCCACCCCAAAGGAAAAGACAGCGTGCGGGGGCGTCTGACGTTCACGGAAGATGAACAGCCGATTGTCGCCCATATTTGGGGAGATAAGCCTGAAAACTTCCGCCAAATGAGTATTGGTATGGCCGAAATGGGCTTTCGTGGCGTGGATATCAATATGGGATGTCCTGTGCAGAATGTTGCAGCGAATGGAAAAGGGTGCGGGCTGATCCGTCGACCGGATGTCGCAGCAGAAATCATCCAGGCATCTAAAGCGGGAGGTCTACCCGTCAGTGTGAAAACCCGTCTTGGTTATACGGAAGTGGATGAATGGCACGACTGGCTGAAACATCTCCTGGAACAGGATATTGCCAACCTTTCCATCCATCTCCGTACGAAAAAGGAAATGAGTAATTTTGATGCACACTGGGAGCTGATTCCGGAGATCAAGAAACTTCGTGATGAAGTAGCCCCTGAGACGCTTCTGACGATCAACGGAGATATTCCTGACCGTCAGAAGGGACTTGAACTCGTAGAAAAATACGGCGTGGACGGCGTAATGATCGGTCGGGGAATTTTCCATAACCCGTTCGCTTTCGAAACAGAGAAGAAAGAACATACCAGTGAAGAACTGCTCGACCTCCTCAGGCTACAGATCGATCTTCATGATAAGTATTCTGAAGAACTGGAACCCCGGATCTTCAAACCGCTCCGCCGCTTCTTTAAGATTTACGTCCGTGGATTCCGTGGGGCGAGTGAATTGAGGAATCAGCTGATGAGCACACACTCAACCGATGAAGTGCGTGCGCTTCTTGATGAGTTTACGGAAGAACATGGAGGAGTGACGGAACAGGAAGGTTTTTCTGTTTCTTAGGTAATTCTTTTCTTTTGAACTGAATTAATCTTAGATTTTCACAAGAGAGGAGAGCCGTTTGGGCTTTTCTCTCTTTTTTAGGAGGGGATTCTTATGGTCGTGGACATTACGCGAACTAGAAAGTGCCTCCCCCCAATACCCTAAATGACCAGGAAAGGCACTTTTACTTATTTATGGTACGGTTCATTTCTAATAATTTTAAAAGCCCGGTACACCTGCTCAACAAGCATCAACCGCATCAACTGATGAGGAAAGGTCATGTTCGAAAATGATAACCCGAAATCACTACGCTTCAGCACCTCATCACTCAAACCAAGTGAACCACCAATCACAAACGCGACTTTACTCTTTCCATACGTTGCAAGCTCGTCCATTTTCTTAGCGAGCTTTTCAGAGGTGAGCTGCTTGCCTTCGATTTCCAGTGTGATGACATAAGCATCCTGGGAGATCTTCGCAAGGATGCGCTCGCCTTCTTTTTGTTTTACTTCTTCCATTTGCGCTTCACTCAAATTTTCCGGTGCTTTTTCGTCCGGGACTTCGACGACATCGACTTTGGCATAGGGGCCAAGACGTTTGACGTATTCTTCTATGCCCTGCTTCAAATATTTCTCTTTCAATTTCCCGACACTGACTATTGTAATCTTCACGCTATATTCCTCCGTTACACTTAATTTGTCTCTAGTGTACCATGAAGTGGTTTCCCACAAAGCGATGTAATCCACCTCAAGTCATCCATAAAATGGAATCTAATCATAGATCGTCATTTCCTTCATAGATTGAGATGGTAAACCATTAAATTCCTAAAGAGGAGATGACAGCATGACTGAATTCGACAAGAACTCTAAGGAAAATGAGCAGCCAAACAAGAAAGATGATGGGTTTATAAAAGGGATATCCAAAGAAGCCAATGACTTCATTCATAATACGGTCGACACTTCCGGCAAGATCATTAAGTCGATTACAGGTGAAGGCGGCTTGGTCGGAAAGACGGTGGATTCTTCCGGAAGTATCGTTAAAAAAGTATCCGAGAAAGGGTCGGATGTGATAGGTAAGACCGTGGACAATTCGTCCAAGACTTTTAAATCAATCAAAGAAAAGACATTCAACAGAAAAAATAAATAGCACTAAAAAGGAGTTCGACTTTTAAAAGGATAGCTTTTTTATAACAAACAGATGAGGGCATCCATAAATTAGATGCCCTCATCTGTTTAATGATTGCTGTTTACATAATAAACCACCTCAAGCCATCCAGAATCTGGATGGCTTGAGGTGGAAAATATCAGTAAATTTCACAAATAAACAGTGACCCTCTTACAGAATTCCAATCGTGTTCAGCAAAATAACGAAAGCGACTGAGATGACCGGGATGAGGACGGCTACTACGAAGATGTCTTTGTAACTGTCTTTGTGCGTCATACCTGTAATTGCGAATAACGTAAGAACCGCTCCGTTGTGTGGCAGAGCATCTAAGCCGCCAGAGGATAGCGAGGCGATTCTGTGGAAGGATTCCGGGCTGATGCCTGAGTTTTGTGCGATTTCATAGTATTTGGATCCGAGCGCTTCAAGGGCGATGCCCATCCCGCCCGATGCAGAGCCGGTGGCACCTGCGAGCACGTTGACAGCGATCGCTTCTGAAATCAACGGGTTGCCTTTGACGCCCATCAGCAGTTGGGTCAAATTGGCGAAGCCCGGGACTTCACGGACGACGGTCCCGAATCCTACTGCGGCACTGGTGTTGATGATGGCGATGACGGAACCGCTCGCGCCGCTGTTCATCGATGGGATGAATTTCTTGAACATCGTGATGTTAAGCAGCATGATCAGTACAATGCCTGAGATCAGTGCTGTGACGATATCCCAGTTTAAGAGATTCAAGGTTAGTAGAACAGTCAATAATGGCAAAAGCGACAGGAAGAAATTCGGTGTTTCATCGGGTTGGTCGATTTCTTTTTTCTCTTTCGGTTCTGTAAAGACTTCTCCTTGAGTGACGAGCTTCTTCTCACGCCACCTCAGGTAAAAGTAACCGCCACCTGCCATGATGATGGCTGCGATGATTCCCATCACAGGCGCTGCGGTTGCAGACGTCTGGAAGTATTCCATCGGGATCAGGTTCTGAATCTGTGGTGACCCTGGCAGGGCTGTCATTGTGAATGTGAAGGCACCTAAAGCGACGGTAGCCGGAATCAGCTTACGGCTGATGTTCGCTTCACGGAACAAAGACAGAGCCAGTGGATAGACAGCGAAAACAACGACAAACAGGCTGACTCCGCCGTACGTTAATACGGCCGCTGATGCGAGTACTCCCAAAATCGCGCGCTGAGTCCCGATCAATTTCGTCATAGCGACAGCGACAGATCGGGCCATACCTGTGTTTTCCATCAATTTTCCGAAGATGGCCCCGAGCATGAAGACAGGGAACCAGTCTTTCGCGAATGCGACGAAACCGCCCATATATGTATCTTTATAGGCTTCCAGTATGTCGAGACCACCGGTGATGGCGACAACACCAGCTGCGATGGGCGCCACCCAGATGATAGACCAGCCCAGGTAGGCGAGAATCATCAGTACGGCAAGTCCGAGAAAAATTCCGAGCATAGTTTTTCCTCCTTATTATTTATTGAGCTTCGACGACCATGGCGATGCCTTGACCGCCGCCAATGCAGAGTGATGCGACACCATAGCGGCCTTCGCGACGTTTCAATTCTTTGATCATCGTGTACAGCACACGCGTACCGCTGGCTCCGACCGGGTGACCGAGCGCAATCGCTCCACCGTTGACGTTCACTTTCTCACGGTCAAGTCCGAGTTCTTTTTCGACTGCTAAATATTGCGAGGCGAATGCTTCGTTCACTTCGACGAGATCCATGTCATCAAGGGTTAGTCCGGCTTTTTCCAGCGCCTGACGAATCGCTGGCGCTGGACCGATGCCCATATACTTAGGGTCGACACCTGCGACAGCCCAGGAGATGATTTTCGCGACCGGCTTCACATTATGATCGCTTACAAAATTTTCACCTGCTAAAACGACGGCGCCTGCGCCATCATTGATGCCACTCGCATTTCCACCTGTCACCGTACCACCTTTTTTGAAAGCTGGTTTCAGCTTGGCAAGCCCCTCAGGATTAGTCTCTTCGCGAATGTGCTCATCCTGATCGACTACTTTCGTTCCTTTTCTTGTCTTAATTTCGACGGGAGAGATTTCGTCTTCGAATCTGCCGGATTTACGGGCTTCGCTTGCAAGCAGGTGACTGCGTGTAGCGTACTCATCCTGTTGTTCTCTAGTAATCTCGTATTTATCGGCAAGGTTTTCTCCTGTCACACCCATGCCGGCACCGATATATTCATCCGTAAGTGCTGCCCAGAGCATGTCATCAACTTTTGGCGCACCAAGCTTTGTACCAAAACGGCTGCCGCGTAAGGCATACGGGGCAAGACTCATGCTGTCGACACCGCCAGCGAGGGCGGTTTCTCCTTCTCCGAGCTGGATTGACTGAGCGGCCGAGATGACTGATTGCATGCCAGATCCACACAGGCGGTTGACGGCAAGTGCCGGGCTCGGCATCGGCACACCTGCTTTCAGGGAAATGTGGCGCGCGAGGTATGGTGCGTTTTGTGAAGAATGGATGACATTCCCCATCACAGTCAAATCAATGTGATCGGCGGAAATACCGCTTCGTTTCAATGCTTCTTTACTTGCTGTCACTCCTAATTCGGTCGGGTCCACGTCTTTCAATGCACCGCCGAACGTACCGAATGGTGTGCGTGCTCCTTCTAAGATATACACTGGTTTCATGTGAAACATCCCCTTTCGTTTATTGAGAAGTGTAACCACCGTCGATGACTACTGCCTGGCCAGTAACACCTTTCGCCTGGTTGCTTGCCAGGAACATCGTATAGTCAGCGACCTCTTGGACGGCCAACAGCCGTTTTTGCGGAACTAACGGATAAATGACTTCTTCGAGTACTTTTTCTAAAGAAACGCCGCGGTTTTCTGCGAGGTCTTCGAGCTGATTGCGGACGAGCGGTGTATCGACATATCCCGGGCAAATGGCGTTCACGGTAATGCCATCTTCCGCGCCTTCAAGTGCGGTAACTTTCGTGAGACCTATCACGCCGTGCTTGGCACTGTTGTAGGCTGATTTACCGGCAAAGCCGATCAGTCCGTTGATGGACGCCATGTTGATGATACGGCCGAAGCCTTGTTTTTTCATAATCGGAAACACATGCTTTGTTGCCATGAATGGGGCGACGAGCATGATTTTCGTGATCAGTTCGAATTTCTCAGTAGGAAATTCCTCAATCGAAGCGACGTGCTGCAAGCCGGCATTGTTGACGAGGACGTCTAGCCGACCGAACTTCTCCACCGTTTCGTCGATCGCACTTTGGATCTGGTCTTCCTTTGTGACATCACAAACGAGTCCGATCGCCTCCAATCCTTCTTCAGTCAGACGCGCGGCTGCTTGTTTCACTTTTTCCTCTTGAATATCACTGAGAACGACTTTGGCACCATTGCGGGCGAATTCTGTACCGATTTCATAGCCGATGCCACTCGCTGCACCTGTAATGAACACGACCTTATTCTCTACCATTTGCCTTCCCCCTTATTTGTGTATTTTCATAAGTTCTTCACTGATGATCAATTCCGCTTCTGTCGAGGCTTTGATTTCATCAACCGACCAGCCCTCGACGATTTCTACAAGCACGAGACCCGCTTCGGTCACATCCATGACCGCTCGATCAGTGATGATGCGGTCGACGACACTTTTCCCTGTCAGTGGCAGCTTGCATGTCTTCAAAATTTTTGGGTCGCCATGTTTGTTGACGTGATCCATAATGATGACCACTTTTTTCGAGCCGTGGACGATGTCCATCGCCCCGCCCATGCCTTTGATCATTTTTCCGGGAATCATCCAGTTGGCAAGGTCGCCGTTTTCCGCGACTTCCATACCGCCCAAAATTGCAAGGTCGATATGCTCGCCGCGAATCATCGCGAAGGATTCGGCACTGTCACAATAAGCGGCTCCTGGTGCTGCTGTCACTGTTTCTTTTCCTGCATTGATCAAGTCCGGATCGACTTCTTCCTCATATGGGGAACGTCCGATGCCTAAGAGGCCGTTTTCCGATTGGAGGACGACTTCTTTCTCCGGCTGAATGTAGTTCGCGACCATTGTCGGCATGCCGATGCCAAGGTTGACATAGAAACCGCTTTCAATTTCCTGCTCTGCTCGTCTTGCAATCATTTCGCGGATTGCTGCTTTGTCCATCTTTACTGCCATTGTCCATCTACCTCCTGTTTATGCGTTTGTTCTTACCGTATAGCGCTCGATTCGCTTCTCCTGCTTGCCTTCGATCAATCCCTGCACGTAAATGCCCGGTGTATGGATACCGTCTGCCGCCAACTCCTCCGGCTCGACGAGTTCTTCGACTTCAGCAATGGTTACTGCTCCAGCTGCTGCCATCATCGGATTGAAGTTTCTTGCTGTTTTGTTATAGACGAGGTTCCCGTGACGGTCGCCTTTCATAGCACGAACGAGGCTGAAGTCTGCGGTTAAACCTTCTTGTAAAAGATAGTCTTTCCCGTCAAAATTGCGCACTTCTTTTCCTTCAGCTAGCGGGGTTCCGACGCCTGCTGGTGTATAGAAGGCTGGAATCCCGGCCCCTCCTGCACGGATTTTCTCTGCGAGAGTCCCTTGTGGTGTCAGTTCGACCTCCAGCTCCCCTGCAAGGACCTGCCGTTCGAATTCTTTGTTTTCCCCTACATAAGAGCCGATCATTTTATCAATCTGTTTATTTTTCAACAGCAGGCCAAGGCCCCAGTCGTCGACTCCACAGTTGTTGGAGATGACCGTCAAATGCTTGACGTTCGATTCGACGAGAGCGAGAATCAGGTTCTCTGGAATCCCGACAAGGCCGAATCCTCCTACCATTATTGTTGAATGGTCTTTAATGTCTTTTACAGCTTCATGAAATGATGAGTACATTTGTTTCATGAGTCTTCAACTCCCTTCACCTTTATACAAGCAAGTTTCATGCCAAGTTAATGGTATTGCTGTAATAAGGTTTGTGAACAATTTGTGAAATCGTATTCCGGAATTCTGGAATCGTGAAGATGGATAAAATGAAAACCCTTACATAAATGCATAAAAAAGAACCATTCCAGAATTTCGGAATGGTTTCTTGAATTCTGGAATGGTCAGAGATCATACTTTTTCACTTTTTCATAAAGGCTCGATTTTCCGATGCCCAGCTGCTTTGCAGCGGCACTCTTGTCGCCATCTGTTTCTTCTAATGCTTTAAGGACAGCTCGTTTTTCCGTTTGCTCGACGATTTCTTTCAATGACTGGCCTTCAGAGGTGACTGGGCCATCCGGATGGAGGTGATGAGGGAGGTCTCTAAAATCAATGGTTTCATTATCGGTCATGTGGACGGACGATTCGATGACATTTTCAAGTTCCCTCACATTCCCCGGCCAGCGATACTTTTGAAAAAGATTATCCACTGCCTGAGAAAAACCCTGCACGCGTTTCCCTGTACGGTCGCCCACTTTTTGCAGCAGGTATTTGGAAAGAATCTTGATATCGTTCTTCCGTTCTCTGAGTGGGGGGATGTCGATTTGAACGACATTGATGCGGTAAAAGAGATCCTCACGAAAACGCTGTTCCTTGATCATCGACTCCAGTGACTGATTAGTAGCAGCGACGATCCGGACATCCACTTCTTGCGGATGGACCGCTCCGACCGCTTCTACCTCGCCTTCCTGCAGCGCTCGCAATATTTTCACTTGCGCATGAAGAGGCATATCGCCGATCTCATCCAGGAAAAGCGTCCCGCCGTGAGCGAGCTGGAACTTCCCTGGCTTTCCACCTTTTTTTGCACCAGTAAATGCGCCTTCTTGATAGCCGAAAAGCTCCGCTTCGATCAGGTGCTCCGGGATAGCCGCACAGTTCACTTTTACGAAAGGTTTCGTGCTGCGTTCACTCAAATGGTGGATGCTGTGAGCGAACAGCTCTTTGCCTGTCCCGCTTTCCCCGCGCAATAAGACGGAAACATCACTATGGGCTGTTTTACGGATTTTTTCCTTCAATTGCAGAACCTCTGGGGAGCTGGTAATGATATCATGCAGCGAGTATTTGGCTCCGTTCTGCTGCTGCATTTGACTGCGGTACGTTTCAAGTTCGAGCAGGAGGTCTTTAATATGGGAATTCATGATTTTCCATTCATCGGTGTCGCGGAACAGAACCATGCCGAGGGCACCGATCACTTCCCCGTCTTCCCATAAAGGGATGCGGTGAGCGACCATATAATCGCCCCGGATCTGCTGCAAGTCGGCCATTTCTTCTTTTCCTGTCTCGACGACGATATGCATCCGTGTGTTTTCAATCACATCCGTCACATGCTGTCCCGTAATCACCTCTTGATCTACGGTCAGAAAGCGGCAGTAGCTTTCATTCATATATGAAACCTTTCCTTCTGGATCTACGACGACGATACAGTGCTCAACATTTCCGAAAAGTGTTTCCAGTACATTGTTACGATAGTCTTCTAATAAAGAAAGCATCGGCTCACACTCCTGAACATCCGATTGTCTGATAGCGTTTACAGTGTTAATCAAAGTTTATCAGAAGCCGCCGCCGCTTACTAGACGATAACCGGAAGGCATGTAAAAAATGTCACCTCAAGTCATCCATTATTTGGATGACTTGAGGTGGAATTAAATACCATATGACTACTCACTCTTTTTTGATTTCTACATCCTGATAGCTTTCGAGCATGTGGATCCGCTCCATCATCGTCGGATGGCCATACCGGAGATATTTCACGAGTGCCGGCGGGTTCACATCACTCAACCCGTTGACAGTGAGTTCTTGAAAGGAGCCGATGGCAGCTTCAGGATCCTGTGTCATTTCAATCGCATACCTGTCTGCATCCGTTTCGGCGTTTCTGGATATCGCCAATTCCACTGGACTGGACACAAAAGAAAGTATCGTTAAGATCAAATAAAACAATGGCAGGGTGGCAATGTCCGAAATCTTCGAAAAACCAAACTTGCCTCCCCATTTCCGCACAGACCATTTCATCAAGTGATAGGTGAAATAAAGACCGAAGAATGTGGCGACAATGACACCAGCCAAATTCCAATACAAGTGGTTCATCACGTAGTGACCGATTTCATGGGCCATGATGAATAAAACTTCCTTGTCCTGGAGCCGCTCCAGTGTCGTATCCCAAAGTACAATGCGCAAATTTGAGCCGATTCCGTTCACATAAGCGTTCATACTGTTCGTTTTCTCAGACATGTTCACTTCATAGACACGCTCAGCCGGAATTTCCGCTTCATCAGCAAGGGTGAGGATTTTTTCTTCCAGCTGCTTGTCCTGAAGCTCCGTGAAATCATTATAAAGAGGATCGATGACGACAGGCTGCAGGTACATCATGAAGATCAGAAACGGAATCATCAGTACCCACGCGAACAGCCACCAGCGCTTCTGGAACTTCCTCATTAAGAAGTACAACACCGTAATCAATAGAGCCATGATCACATAGCCGACCCAGAAGCCGATCAGCTCATCACGCATCCAGCTGGAAAAACTTTGCGTGGAGATTCCGTATTCGACCGACAGCCACCTCCTGGCATAGTCCAGTGGAAAAAGTAAAATCGAGGTCAGTGTGGAGAGCAGCAGGACGAACATCGGAATTTGCACAAAAGAAAATCGTGAAATCCGCTCGCCGAAATTTTTGAAGACCAGCGATACTCCAAACACCATCACCCCAAGGTAAATGATCCATTCAAGCGGCTCTCCGAGAAAGGAGAGGAAATTCTGATACCTTGAATATTCCTGACTTAACTGCAATTCCCGATCGGTCATGAAGGTTGCAGGATCGGCCGCCGTCCCTTCATAAGCCGGAGGCACACCGACACCTGTCCATTGGAAAAAATACAGGCCCAGCAAGAGACCATAAAGGCTGAACAAAATCAGCGTCCAGATGACGAACCTTTTCTTCACTTCTTCACCTCCGCAATATATGCACTCATGCTATTGTACGAGCTGGTCATTTAGCTTAGAACAAAGATGGTTTTCAACGCTGGACGAGCACGTGCTTCGTTGCTTCAGGGATGTCCTTTAAGGCCCCGGTCAGGAAAGGAGGCATAAGTTCATAGTTTTCCAGACGATCAATCGGCAGCCATTGATAAATCAACCGTTCTCCTTCTAAACCATGGAAGACACCTTCCTGAAAATGTGAAACAGGAGAGGTAAGTATATAGTAGAATCCTAATTCATGCATCGCTTCGCCTTCATATTCAAAGAAATTCTCAGCGATCCAGGGGACATGTCCGGCTTTCACAGCGTACCCGAGCTCCTCTTTCATTTCTCTCACTATACTCTCTTCCGAAGGCTCGCCCATCTCTATGCCTCCTCCAGGAAGAACCCAGTGAGGAGCACTGATTTCCTTATGTAATAATACATGACCATTCTCGATCAGGATCCCCGCAGACCGGAAGTTGAACCTCTGCTTCCCCACTTGAAAACGTACATCCATTTCCATTCCCCCTTCTAACGTACTACCATTCTTATAATTTACCATACACGGATAGAAATTACCTTTTCTTGTCACCTCAGGTCATCCAGAATCTGGATGACCTGAGGTGGAATAAAGTTCCAATAGCCAAAACATTCCGGGTTGAATTATTTTGTGAAACATTGATCAAAAGGGGTTGTGTCTTTTCTCTTCCGCCTATATAATAAAACTATATTAAACATGTGAAATGTTTCACAAAATATTCCGCATGAAAAACCAAGGAGGAACCACTCATGAAAATTGCTGTTATCGGAAGTACACACGCAGGTACAGCTGCGGTCACAAATATGGCTAACTTATACCCTGAAGCCGACATCACGGTTTACGAACGGAACGATAATGTATCATTTTTATCTTGTGGTCTGGCTCTATATGTAGGAGGAGTCGTTAATGACGCAGAGGGGTTGTTCTATTCTTCTCCAGAACAGCTGCAAAAGCTTGGTGTGACGATGAAGGTGCAGCATGACGTGAAAAAGATTGATCCAGTCCGCAAAACGATTGCAGCCATCAACCTTATAACAGGAGAACAAATCTACGATCATTACGATAAATTAGTGATCACGACAGGATCCTGGCCTGTTACACCTCCTATTGAAGGCATTGATCTCGAAAATATTTTACTAGCGAAAAACTACCACCAGGCTAATACGATCATTGAACGTTCCCAGCATGCCCAAAAAGTAACGGTCGTCGGTGCGGGGTATATTGGTGTTGAACTTGTCGAAGCTTTCGAAAAAGCAGGAAAAGAAGTGACGCTCATAGATGGGGCGGATCGTATCCTGAATAAATATTTAGACGAAGAATTCACGAATATCGTAGAAGAAGAATTAAAGACACGCAACATCACTTTGTGCATGAATGAAACCGTGAAGTGTTTTGAAGGTAGCGAAGGGCATGTAAATAAAGTCATAACAAATGAAGGGGCTTATGAGACAGACCTCGTAATCATGTGTGTTGGTTTCCGTCCGAATACCGATTTATTAAGAGGAAAAATCGACATGCTTGAAAACGGCGCAATCAAAGTAGATGAGTATATGCAGACAAGTGATCCATCCATCTATGCTGCGGGGGACTGCTGTGCTGTGAAATATAATCCGACCGGTGGGCATGCGTATATCCCGCTCGCTACCAATGCTGTTCGTATGGGAACGCTCGTCGCTCGCAATTTGATGGAGCCGACTATGAAGCATGTCGGGACACAAGGGACATCCGGACTTCACATTTACGATTTGAACATGGCATCTACTGGATTGACTGAAACATCAGTCAAACTTACAGGCATGCATGTGAAAAGCATCACAATTGAAGATACCCACCGCCCTGCTTTCATGCCGACATCTGAAAACGTCAAGTTAAAAGTGGCCATCGACCCTCAAACTCGCTGTATCCTTGGTGCTCAGGTGATTTCTAAAGCAGATGTCACTCAATCCATCAATACGATGAGCGTCTGCATTCAATCAGGAATGACCATCGACGAACTTGCTTATACAGATTTTTTCTTCCAACCACATTTCAACCAGCCCTGGAATTTTCTTAACAAAGCTGGATTAGAAGCTCAATCAAATGAACCAGTACCTGTCCCTCAGCCTCTAGGATAAGCAAAGTATAAACACCTTAGTCGGCTTTTGAAGCATATGATATTCACAGGTTTAATTTCCGGTATTAGAACAAAACCCCCATGGGCCATGGGGGTTTTGTCACTTTTGCCTGCGATTCAATTTTCCATACTTTTTCGTTCTTCTCAAGTGCCTGCCCAGCTCATCAAGCGGGATACCATCCACAAACCGGTCCTTATCAAACATTTCAGCGAAGCCTTCGTCATAAACGGATGGACGTTTCTTTACTTGCTGACTTCCCTGGATCTTCGCTATCGAAGCCACCTCCAAAGGTTTATTCATATCTCATAACCCCGACTGAACCATTGGAATCCTTCTCACATGAGGGGAGGCTATTTTTATCATTCTATTCTTCGAACAATGATTTATGCGTCTTTGTATCGTAATTGAATACGGTGAATCACTGTTTCAATAGCTGCTTCATTTACATCGTAATTGGTGACAAAACGAACAGTTTCAGGTCCAAAAGGGACTGCAAGAATATCATCGACTTTCAACTCTTCCAGAAACTCAGCGGCTGTCCTTCCCGTACCTCCCACATGAGCAAGGACGATGTTTGTTTCGACCTCTTCCACCTGCAAACCTTTCACTTCACTTAATCCGGAAGCTAAACGTCGCGCATGCTCATGATCATCAGCTAATCGGTCGACCATTTCCGTGAGGGCGACATAAGCAGGGGCTGCGATCATTCCGACCTGACGCAACCCGCCACCAAGCCTTTTCCGCCATTTACGCGCTTTCCTGATAAAATCTGTGGATCCAGCAATAACCGAACCTACAGGAGCTCCGAGACCTTTTGATAAACAGACTTGAATCGTATCGGTCTGATCCCCGTAGCTCTTCAAGGAAATTCCCGACGCAATTGAGGCATTAAACAGACGGGCTCCGTCTAAATGAACCGGAATCGAGTGCTCCCGTGCAATTTCGTATATGGTTTGCATATTTTCTAGCGGAACCACTGTGCCTCCTGCTTTGTTGTGAGTGTTTTCCAAACAAATCAATCCTGTCTCAGGGAAATGGATATCATCCGGCCGAATAGCCGTCTTTATCTCTGCAGGATCCATTGCACCTTTTTGCCCTGTTATCGTCCGCGGTTGGACGCCTGCAAGAGCCGACATCGAGGCTCCTTCGTATAAAAAAAGGTGGGCATTCGCTTCAAGAAGCACTTCATCGCCAGGATTACAATGAGTCAAAACGGCAATCTGATTCCCCTGTGTTCCACTCGTCACAAATAAAGCCGCATCTTTTCCCAACATCTCTGCAGCCTTCGCTTCTAATTTCTTCACGGTCGGGTCTTCTTCATATACATCATCCCCGACCTCTGCTTCCAACGCGGCCTGCCGCATGGCCATAGTCGGCTTTGTTACAGTATCACTTCTCAAATCAATCATATGTATCCCCCTCCTCTTTACCCCTATTGTACGAAACCAGGGCTGAATATGGAAAGGAAGCCCTCTCGAAATTCCTAACGATTCACCAATAACGCAGGGATTATCAATGGAATAACACCCTAGCACATCGGTTCTTCCCACCCGCAGCCAACGAAGTATCGAAAGACGTTATAATTAGACAAAATATAGCGTTGGAAAAATATCTTTCTCAGCCTATATGCCTTCAAAAAAAGCGTTTGAATTTGTGCACATGTGGAAAATTAACTACTAACGATAATAGTTACCCACAATCATCCACAGACTTATGCACAAAACTTGGTAATATTCTGATATTCACAGCTATCCCCGAGCTATAAACAGGTTATCCACAAAATCTATCCACATATACACAACACTCTAAGCTATATGGTGGTAGAAAATATGTTCGCCACCATATATGTGACTTATCCAGAAAACTATTCACAGCCTGTGGACAACATGAAGGGGGAATTTCACGAATAAAGTCGATTTTTGACGTAAAAAGAGTACCCTGAAGAGGATACTCTTTTCTTTCATACATCATTCCTGGGAACCGAGGGTAATCGTAGTTGTATTACGTTCTCCATCACGATAATAAGCGATCTCTAAATCATCACCCGGATCTTTCTCATTGTACAAATATTTACGTAAATCAATGATATTTTCTACGGGCTCACCATCGAGCTCTGTGATGACATCAAGGGGCTCCAATCCTGCTTTTGCAGCTGGGGACATTTGACGAATGCTACGGATATATAAGCCTCCCTCTACGTCCTCTGGAAGGTTAAGGGTACTGTCCCATTCAGAGGTAGGTACTTCGTTGAGACCATAGGCTTCTACACCGATATATGGACGATTCACCTGTCCATGCTTTTCAAGCTCTTCAATGATCGGCTCCGCTGCATCGATCGGTATCGCAAAACCGATACCTTCGACAGCTGATTGAGCGATTTTCATTGAGTTGATTCCAATCAGTTGACCATCAATGTTGATTAAGGCTCCCCCACTATTCCCTGGGTTGATAGCCGCATCTGTTTGAATGACTTCTGCTTGCCAATCATCCAACCCATCTCCATTAAAGTCCTGGGGAATCGCGCGTTCTTTCCCACTAATGATCCCCTGGGTCACCGATCCTGCAAAGCTTAACCCGAGTGGATTACCAATGGCGATCGCCGGTTCGCCAACTTTCAAATTTGCTGAACTCCCAAGCTCAGCTACATGTTTGACTTGTTCACTAGGCATTTTCAATACGGCTAAATCAGTGAAGACGTCACTCCCTACCAGCTGTGCTTTAATCCGTGTTTCATCAGCAAGGACGACTTCAATTTCACTGGCTCCTTCAATGACATGATTGTTCGTCACAACATAGGCTGTTCCATCTTCCTTTTTGTAAATGACACCAGAACCTACTCCTCCTTGATGAGACGAATTGTTCTGCTGCCAAAAGTTCTCCTGAGATTGGATATTGACGACACCCACAACTGAAGGGGTGACTTTTTCCACAACGTCGGTGATTTGTGTCTTAACATCCAGTTCCACGTTTTTGGTGGTGTTCCCTGTCAGGTTTTGATCGTCCTGGACGAGGCCGCTTTCGTCTTCTGGAATCGTAATGTCATACGGTAACAATTCTGTTTGGACTAGAGCAGGAAGAGCCAACAAGACAAGCACAGCCCCCAGGATCCCCCCGACGATTGTCGGCATGACCCAGCGCCGGCGATGCTTCTTTTGTCGAGTGGCTGGTGAATGATCATCATAATAGCCCACGCCTGTTCACCTTACCTTTCTTTCGTTCCTCATAGTTTCTTAGGTATTGTTTCCTTATTCTTCACTTTTTAACAGCATTTAAACCTCAAAGATCGGCGTTGCTTCTTTAGGATCGGTGTCATGCAATTGAATACGGGTGCCGAGTTCGAAACCGCGTTCTTCCAACACGTTCTTTACAGACATATGTGCAAGGTCCTTCATATTGTTATCAAGACTCAAATGCGCTAAATAGATACGTTTGGTCTGATCTGTAATCACATCTGTCAAGGCGAGGGCACAATCTTCATTGGAGACGTGTCCTGAGTCCCCGAGGATACGCCGTTTCACATTCCATGGGTAACGCCCCATTCGGAGCATGCTGACATCGTGATTCGATTCAAAGATGTAAGCATCCGCACCTTCAACCGTCTTCTTGATCCGTTCTGATACATACCCTAAATCAGTGACCAGCGCCACCTTTTTTCCATCTTGGTGGAACGTGAAAAACATCGGGTCTGCTGCATCATGGGAAACAGCAAAAGACTCCACATCGATTCCCCCGAAGGTCTGCGTTTCTTCCATAGAGAAATGGAACTTTTGATCAAGTGACAGTTTCCCCAATTGTCCTTCCATCGCATCCCACGTCTTCTCATTTGCATAAATCGGCAGGTGATAACGACGAGCCATTATTCCAAGTCCTTTGATATGATCACTATGCTCGTGCGTCACTAAAATTCTAGACAAGGAATGGGGGTCTACATTGACCTGCTCCAATAATCCTTCAATTTTCTTTCCACTCAAACCTGCATCTATCAGAATCTTTTCTTCCCCTGATTCTATATAAAAAGCATTTCCTGTACTGCCCGAAGCCAGCACACTAAACTTCAAGGTCATTCAATACACTCCATTTAATTTGTTTCACTCGTTTCGTTCTCCTCTATTGTATCTGATTCAACTTCCCCCTGGATCACATCATACTTCCCGATTAAATCTTCGATGAATCCAGTTTCATCACTCTCAATAAATGTCCCACTGATCGCATAGAGGAACAGATTCTTTTCGTCATTGACGGTTACTTTCCAGGTCGGCGCAAATACCTGCGGACCATTCTCTTCACCCGGGACTAAATTGAAGCTGCTGTGATAACCGACACTCATTGATGTAACTTCATCTCCCTCTTCAATATAACCGGCTGTGTACAATGTGTTAATCGCACTCAAGGGAGCAATGATCTGCTCAGGACTCGAAACCGCCGTGTCCTCCTCAGTATCTGAAAAATTCAGTAATGTGGCTACATAACCTGTAATCTCACCATCGGCAATATTGACAAGTAAATAGCCGCCCTCATTAAAATACACGGTTCGATCATTAGCGATTTGGAAGAACAAAGCAGTCCCTTCCTCCTCATTCCAGCCCCAATACGAGTATTGAGCTCCAAAGGGTACGATGGAATTCACTTTGTTTATGATGTTATCCTCGTTCACCTCGACAGGCTCATCAAGAGTCACCTTCAGTACACGGTCATTCTCAACTTCCACCTGTTGCTCGCTGTCATCGATTTCCTCGATCTGAGATAAAATGTCTTCGGAAAATCCACCTTCTTTGGATTTCAGCCCAGCCACCTCGGTCACCTCAGGAATCGCATCCTCCGCTATAGTGATGTCATTGTTTTCCAGAGCTGTTTCAATATCTTCAGCGACAGTCGAAATCTGCCCTAATTCATCTTCACTCTGCTTAGATAAAAATTGCTGCAGGAGAAAAAGATCGAGAACCAGAAAGCTGAGAATGAACAATATTTTTATTTGACCCCACTGCATCTCTGCTGCCTCCTTAGTTACGAAACTTCTTCATTCTGCATTGTCAGATTTTCACCATATAACTCATTCCAACTGCCTGTGCTGGTCTGGATATACCATTTCGGTATCAGATTGAACACTAACCTGTTATTCTGTTCTTCCAATTTGTATCTTATTTCAAGACCTTGAATGTCTTCAAGGTCATAATTTCCCGACTGCTGGAGATCTTCCAGTACCTCTTCACCAGAGGGAATGTTCCCCAGAACTTGTTCATTCACCGACTCGAACTTGATCAGTGGACGATTATAAGTTTGGATCTCCCCTTGCTCATAACTGAGTAATATATTCGCTAACCCTGTAGTATCCTGGTTCTCCATGATGGGCAGGTCATTATGATACATACGATACTGCACCTGATTCAAGTTCTGGTACGACAACAATTCATTCAACCGAAAATCATTGGTCCAGCCTAAATGGCTGTTCACATCTTCAACACTTTTCGTGAGTAACTCATAACTCCCCAAATTGCTCGAATTCGCACTATTAGGAATCATCACCACATATTCCATCCGCCGCTCATCAATAGCATCCAGCTGGCGTTCAGCAGTTTTGGCTCGTCTTGCTCCACTGTTCGTATTATAAATAGACACCAGATCCGGAGATGGGAAAAGGTCATTTCGCAACGGAGTAACCGGGATGGACTCTGTTTGTTGGAGTACAACCCTCGGGATGGAAACTTCCTCTTTAGGAAGGTAAATATGTTGAGCCCCCATCCCTTCTGTTTCCTCATTACCAAAGGCATCTGCCACCCGGACCTGCTCCTGGAGTTCGTCTTTATTACTCAACACACTTAACGCCCGCTCCCCGGCGCTTGCTGATATGGTCGCCTGCAACTTAGCAATATCCCCATCTCCCTCAGAATCGACAAACCACAGTTCATAGGATGTCGGAGGTTGATCATTTGCATGATGGACTAAGAACATCCGATCAAAGGACTGAGTCGTATTCCCCAACAGTTCCCGATCTGCCATGAACAGATCGCCCACTGTCTGCAGCGGGATTGTAGTAGGAAAAATAACTTCGACAGCATTTTCGTGATTTTCAAAGTTTATAGGATCCGGATTCAAGTCCATCGCTGATAATTCCCATTCCTGGATTTGTTGAAAAAAGGACCATTCATCATCTGAATCTTTGAAAGAGTAAGAGGTCCCTTCTTCGTGGAAGACAACTTGATCAGGGATGACGAGACCGGGTATCGTTTGTTCGCCACCAATGTCTTCATCCAATTGGGTATCTTCAATTAGCCCATCATCATCCACCGTTTCAGTCTCCGGCTGATAATTCCACAACGCGACCGACAAAACCAGACTGAAAGCAATCAAGATTACTAAAATGACAGACTTCATCGTTTCTATATTCATGACTGTCCCCTCCGCTTCTGGTTCATGAGCGGGAGAGTAAAGTGAACTGTTGTGCCTTTACCTTCTTGGCTTTCCGCCCAAATCTTCCCATGGTGAGCTTCAATCATTTCCCGGGCAATAGCCAGACCCAGGCCTGTGCCTCCCATTTCTCTTGCACGGGATTTATCAACACGGTAGAAGCGGTCAAAGATCTTATCTACCGTATCCGCCGGCATGCCGATCCCTTCATCTGTGACACTGACCCGCAGCTGCTTTTTCGTGGATTGAGCAGCGAAACGGATGGTGCCACCTTCAGGTGAATACTTGATGGCATTGGAAATAATATTATCTAACACTTGCGTGATTTTATCTTTATCCATCCAAACATACATGCTTTTATTCGACATACTGCGGATAAAGTTCATCTTTTCATCTTTATTCATTTCAAACCGATCGACGATATTATCGAAAAAGCTGACAAATTCCACCCGCTCTTTCATAAGACTCGTCTCCTTGTGATCCATCTTCGTGAGCTGTAATAAATCATTCACCAGACGGATCATCCGATCGGTTTCATTCTGGGTGACACCCAGGAACCTTGGGGCAATTTCAGGATCCTGCCACGCACCATCATTTAAAGCTTCAATATAACTGCGCATCGTAGTCAATGGGGTTCGGAGTTCATGAGACACGTTTGAAACAAACTCCCGCCTTTCTTTTTCGACCCGCTGTTGTTCAGTTACATCACTGATCACCGATATGAAACCGTTCATTTCATTATTTTCATCCTGAACAACAGAAAAATTCGCTTTCAATAATAAGTGGGTATCTTCATTGCTCAAGTCGATAATCATCGATCCTGCTTCTTCCACTTCAGCAATGTCCTCAATTTGATCATTCAAATCAAGCACATCCACCAACGATTGACCCTGGACCTCTTCAAATGATTGACCAATCAGTTTCGAGGCGGGAGCATTCATCAAGATGATGGCACCCAGACGATCCGTAGCAATGACCCCATCCGACATATTCGACAGAACAGAACTTAATTTTCGCCGTTCTCCTTCTGTTGTAGCCTGGGCTAACTTCAATTTGTCGTTCAGATCATTGAAGGTAATGCCAAGCTGTCCGATTTCGTCATTTCCTTTGACATCCACTTTTTGCGAGAAGTCTCCGGTCGCCATGATTTGCGCTTGTTTCTTCATTTGAGTCAACGGTCTCGTGATCGTTCTTGCCACCAAAATACCAAGCAAGGCAGTCACTGCAATAGCGAGGAACGTCCCTTTTGTAAAAATACTATTGATTGCTTGGAGCTGCTTATAAATGTCAGACATATAGACTTCATAATAGAGAACCCCGAGAACTTCATTCCCTGTTTCATCCGCAATCGGTTTCGAGCCTACATAAACCCGTTCATTTGTCTCATCAAGCATTTCTTTCGGTTCTGTGGGGTCACCAAACAAAAACACTTTCGTAATTCTTAAATCGGTCACTTTCTTCCCGATCACCGATTGGTCGTCCTGATCCCGGCTGATGGAAGCAATAATATTAGGATTACTATCAATGACCTGAAGTTTCCGTATATCTTCGTTTCCACTACCGAAGTCATTGATCAGTCCCTGGGCATCCGCTGCCAGAGTAGTTGTATCTTCATTACGCTCTGTATTGAACGCACTTTGTAAACTGAAGGCAAGTGAGTTCAGTTGACCCTGCACCGAGCTTGTATAGTTGCTGGTGAGCTGTGTTTCCAACCGATCAACAAAATAGGCACCAATCACTTGGATGCCTAATAAAAGAAGTAAAATGTACACGACAATCAATTTCAGCCTGACCGACTGAAAAAAACCAACCTTTTTCATCAACGCTAATCCTGCTCTGGATTTCTCAAGTAATAGCCTACACCGCGGCGTGTAACGATCCAAATCGGATTGCTCGGACTCTCCTCGATTTTCTCTCGTAGACGTCTTACTGTAACATCGACTGTACGAACATCACCGTAGTAATCATATCCCCACACCGTTTCCAACAGATGCTCACGTGTCATAACCTGTCCGATATGGCGTGCAAGGTAATGTAATAATTCGAACTCACGGTGTGTCAATTCAATATAATTTCCGTCACGGGTGACCGTGTAAGCATCAGGGTGAATCGCTAAACGGCCAATCGTGATATCTTTGGTTTGTTGAGCACCATCTTCAGGCTCATGTTGTTGACGACGCAAATTCGCCTTCACCCTTGCAATCAATTCACGATTGCTGAAAGGCTTCGTTACATAGTCATCGGCCCCCATTTCTAAACCGAGCACTTTATCGATTTCTGCGTCTTTAGCCGTCAGCATAATAATCGGCATGTTATGTCTTTTTCTTACTTCCCGGCAAACTTCATTGCCGTCTTTATTAGGTAACATGATATCCAATAGAATCAGTTCTGGATTTTCTTCGTCTGTTTTAACGACAGCATCGTCCCCATCATAGGCACAGACAACTTCATAACCTTCTTTTTCTAAATTGAACTTCAATATATCAGCAATCGGTTTTTCATCGTCTACCACTAGGATTTTTTGCGCCATCTTCCGTCACATCCTTTTCCTCGTCTTCTATTCTTTCTCTTATTTTAACTCATTTAATGGCAAATGTCTTACTTCATCTAAAAGCTTTTCCCACTATTACCATTTCCCTATAAAAAGAAAAAAACCGCTATGAAAAAATTCATAGCGGAGATATTCATTTCGATACATAGGATAACGGGTTCTTGACGCTTCCTTTTTCATGAATTTCAAAGTGAAGATGGACCCCTGTAGAGTTACCTGTCGTCCCCATCACCCCGAGGGATTCTCCACGAGTAACTGTCTGACCAGGCTCCACATCGATTTTGGAAAGGTGGGCATAGACCGTTTCATATCCATTTTTATGGTCGATCACCACTTTATTGCCGAATCCTCTTTGAAATTCAGCAACCTTCACTTCGCCATGATCGGAGGCCTTGATGGTGCGGTCCTCTACACCTGCGATATCAATGCCCTTGTGCTCTCTGCCCCATCGCTCACCTTTCTTACTCGTAATCGACCCGCCAACTGCCGGCCACTCAAAATCGCCTGTTCCACTCGAAGGAATCTCTTTTGTGCCTTTCAGAATGACCTTCTTGACTGGTTCATCGATTACTTCCTCTTTCAATGTTTCTTCTTTTTCCTTGGTGCCATTCCTTATGGTTATTTGTTTATGGATTTCTTTCTCTCCGTCTTTCCCCTCTTGCTCCACTTTCTTTTCACCTTCATAAAGTTTGTCCGTGTTGTTAACTTCTACTTTATGTTCGAGTTTTATGACCTCTCGCTCTTTTTTTTGAACGATGATATCAGTCAGGGGCCCATTGTTAGCATCAAGGAGATCATCTGCAGTGGAGTGAGTCTTCATAAAATCGCTTTTCGTCAATTCCTTGGAGAAACTCTCGCCATTTTGTATTCTCGATACAGCTTCTTCCACAGTGTTGACTTGCGTTGGGGCTACCTTATTCTTTTCAAATGAAAGAGGAGATGTTAACCATACATCCACTACAGACTCTTCCCCTTGAGAAACCTCTACCGCCTCATTTTCCATTTTCCGTTCTTCGACCTTTTCAAGAATTTCCGGTTTCACATGTGTCTCTTTTAATTTTTTCACGACTTGATCGGCTTTCTCTTGATTAGGCAGATGGGCAACCGTTTGATCACTGACTTTCAATTGAACCGTTTCCACCGCAAGAGAAACCTCTTTTCTCAACGCTTCTATAACCTTATCTTCTTCTTTTGCAGGTGAAAAAACCTTCTCAGATTCAAAGGTTACCTTCTCATCAATGGTCAATTCCCAATTCTCATGATTCTTTTCCGCTTCATTCTTATAATCATTTAAAAAGGAATTCACCGTCTCTTTATTTTCTACCGTTCCTATCGGTTTATCATCAACATAAACGTGGTAAACCGTTTGAAGAGAATTTTCCGCATAAACCGTCCCTACACTAAGGATGATAACAAGCAAAGCTACAATAACTGTTTTTTTCCACATTCCCCAAATCCTCCTGAAATTGTTAATCTATATATATATTTATAATAATTATAGTTTCACTTATTTAACTTATCATAGCAAAATCCTAGATTAAACATAAATTCAATCGATGTAATAAATATATAATTTACTTACCAAAATTACGAAAAATCAGGGGTTTTATTATGCTTTTAGTGTAAAAAGTAATTATTATATTGCAGGAGTGTAACAAAAATTAAAAAAACAGAATGCTATTCATTTAAACTTTATTCAATGATTTTGGTTATCATTTTAAACTTTTCCTCAAAATGATATAATTTCCAACATGAATAACTTCATCACCACGTAAAACACGTTAGCTTACTGATCAGCCGCCACAGGTTTAAGCAAACCTTCGAAGTAAGGAGTTTTTCCATAGCACGAATCTCATCTCAGTGCTGCTATTTTCTAATTCTTTGAACGACGAAAAAAGCCTGCGGATTTATACCGCAGGCTTTTCAATAGTGGCTCGGGACGGAATCGAACCGCCGACACACGGATTTTCAGTCCGTTGCTCTACCGACTGAGCTACCGAGCCATTATAACAGTGAAATTTTCGGTGAAGTACTCACAAAACCCTACAACAGCTTTCTCTCAAACTTCGACTTTAATAAAGTTATTCAGCCGCCACATAACGTGTGTTTTCGACCAAAGCGAGTGTTATAATAAAAATGGCGGTCCGGACGGGACTCGAACCCGCGACCTCCTGCGTGACAGGCAGGCATTCTAACCAACTGAACTACCGGACCAGTGTGCTTTACTTGTTTACTGCAACGATAACTATCGTACCACATGTCCCCCATAGACGCAATAGAATTTTCATAGATCATCAGTTTGGCCACATCATTGCTTTTTATCTATCATAAATATCTTATAAAGAAAGGAGGGTCCACTTGAAGAGGATATTACGCTATGTATCCTATGTTCTCATTCTTTTATTGATCTCTTTCATCGGTTACTTAAAAATCAACCCCCCTCTGGCTTATGGGTCGATCGGTACGACAGAAGACAAACATACAGTTATTGTAGCGGTGGGCAACAAGAATCTAGTAGGAAGCATTCAAATAACAAATGTTTCCATCAACGACAATCAACCGCCATCCAATATCAAACTGCAAATCAGTGATTCAGAAAAAGGTTTTATGCTTACAGATACTTACGCACTATACGAAGAAAAAGGATTACAAGATTATGAAACGATCTCTTTAGGACCTGACACCTCTCCTCTCGATTCAAAAAAAGTGGCTGCAGCAGCAAGTCAGTCTCCTATGAAAATTTATGGTCTTAGTATAACGGAAGACACGTCTATAGAAAGAATTGAAGTGACCTACCGTTATCTCGGTCTTGCATTTGTTAAAACCATTCACGTATAAAGTCTAGTCTGTCTTTCATTAATTAGTAGTTCCGTTTGGATGGGACTCTTGCAAAACAGCATACTAATTTGCAGACCAAATCGTATAGGGGTTTGGTCTTTTCTTATATTTTTATTCACCATTTATTGCGTATCATCAGATGAAATAGCGAAGAATTGCAGCCTAATTGACATAATGACTATGAATTATGATTTGGTTTAGTTTGTAAATAGTGAGAATCATACAGGTGAATTGTAATTTTATGTTAATATTGGAGATGGAATTTACATAGCTCGTATTGAATCAATTAGGATCTTAAATATAAACAAGAAAAGACTAACTTTAGGGTTTCAGGGTGGGGAGAGGAATTTGTCTAGGAATAAAAAGATATGTGTAATTGCAATGCTGGCTATGGGGATTTTCTCTCTTTCCAGCTTTATTGGATTAGGTATTGCTGGAATCTCAGTTGTTGTCGGGATTGCTCTTTTCTTTATCAATAGGGTTTTAGAGAAAAACGCAGCTTCTGATAATGGTCTGAATATAATAGCTATTAGTAAAAATTTAAAAGACAAATCAATTTGGCTTTGGATTGTTTTACCTTTGATTATGAATGGTATTTCTATTACATTGGCAGCCATGTTCTTACCTGAATTCATAGAGAGGGTTTATGGCAGAACAGAATTTACTGTCTCTTTAGGTACTCTTTTATTGCTGACACTTCAAATTGCCATTTTAGCCTTAGGTGAAGAAATTGCGTGGCGGGGGTTTTTCCAAAAGCAATTGAGCAAATGGTTGCCCATAACTCCAACATTAATTTTGACCTCTATCCTATTCACGCTCGGTCATTTTACTTTCGGTAATATTTTAGTAGTCAGTTATGATGGTTTTTTCATTTTTATAAATAGTATTTTGTATGGCATCGTATTTCACAAAACAAACAATGCTTGGATAAGTGCTATTTCCCATTTTATTGCTAATTTGTTTGCGATTATTTTCATTTCATTTTTATAAAATTAAGTTGTTTTATCAATTCATTAGGATAAAGGCTCGTGTTTAAACGAAGCCTCTGAAGAACTGCAACTTTTTGAGTTATGCATCAAATAAAAAAAACCGAGTGGGACGTTTTTTTCGTTCAACTCGGCTTCTTTAATTTCGAGGGCGCATTCGTGCACTTACTTCTCCATGAGCTTTAGTATTCGTTTTGATATTGACGGTGAATATCGCCACCTGACCTTGTACACGCAGAGTGATTTTCTTTTATAAATCAAAGGAAATCACTCTTTTTAGATGGGCTTCTGTTGATTCCACGATGAGCGTTCGGTGGTGACGCCTGCGGGAAGAGCGCGAGCTGAAGATCCACTTGGTCAAGTGTTCTTAAACCAAGTTAGCTGAGGCATTGCCCGCGACAAGCATCCACCGACAAGCCATTCGTGAGAAGCAACAACAAACTTTAACATTACCAGTAAGGTTAGATCGGATAATAATCCTGTTACCCTTTATGATGCATAAGCTCCAACAGCTTTTCTGGATGATCAGAATTGATGATTAGGTCTCTGTTATCTTTCGGAACAAACCCCGCTTGAATAGCATGATCAATAAGATTGACCAACGGGGTATAATAGCCTTTGATATTATAAAGGGCCACCGGCTTCGTATGAATACCGATCTGGGCCCAGCTGATTGTTTCAAACAGCTCTTCAAATGTACCAAAGCCTCCAGGTAAAGCGATGTACCCGTCAGCAAGCTCACTCATCTTCGATTTCCGCTCATGTAACGTCTCGACCTCAACCATTTTGGTGATATCAGGGTGAATGATTTCTTTTTCAAATAAACGGGTAGGCATTATACCGGTCACGTTTCCCCCGCCTTTCAGAACTTCATCAGCCAGCACACCCATCAAACCACTTTTCGCGCCTCCATAAACGAGCTCAATCCCTTTCTCGGCAAACAACTTGCCGAGCATTTGGGTCTTTTCTAAATAGGCTGGATCATTGCCCTGACTTGATCCGGCAAAAACGCAAATTCGTTTCACGTGAAACACCCTTCCTGTTTCTTGCTTTAGAATATGATGGATACCACATTTCCTTGATGACAAAAAACGCCTGACTATGTCAGCCAGGCGTTGATTATTATTCGCTATATACGCTGCGTACTACGTTCGTTTGAGATCGGTCTGGACCAACTGAGAAAATAGACAAGGGAATGCCGGTCAACTGCGACACACGTTCGATATAGTGACGAGCATTTTCCGGAAGGTCACTCAATGATTCTGCCCCTGTGATATCTTCCGTCCACCCCGGCATCTCTTCGTATACAGGTTCGCATTCAGCAAGAACCTTCAGACTCGCAGGGAACTCTTCCATGATTTCACCCTGGTATTTGTAAGCGGTACATATCTTCAGTGTCTCAATTCCAGTTAGTACGTCAATGGAATTCAAGGATAGATCGGTAATTCCGCTTACACGACGTGCGTGACGGACCACTACACTGTCAAACCAGCCAACACGGCGCGGTCGGCCAGTAGTCGTTCCGTATTCTTTACCGACTTCACGGATTTGATCGCCGGTTTCATTTTCCAGTTCGGTTGGGAATGGGCCATCCCCGACGCGTGTCGTATAAGCTTTAGAAACCCCTACGACGTGCTTGATTTTAGAAGGACCGACACCAGAACCGATCGTCACTCCACCTGCAATAGGGTTGGAGGAAGTGACAAATGGGTAGGTTCCTTGATCGATATCCAGCATCACACCTTGAGCTCCTTCAAACAGGACGCGGCGGCCTTCATCAAGGCTGTTATTCAATACAACAGATGTATCACATACATATTGAGCGATTTGTTGACCATAATCGTAATACTCTTCTAAGATTTCATCAATCGTGAAAGGCTCTGTTTCATAAACCTTTTCAAAAAGACGGTTTTTCTCAGCCAGGTTCTGCTCGAGCTTCTCCCGGAAGCTTTCCTTATCCATCAAGTCAGCGATACGAATTCCAGTACGGGCCGCTTTATCCATATAAGCTGGGCCGATTCCTTTTTTCGTTGTGCCGATCTTGTTGGCGCCTTTTTCTTCTTCCTGCAAAGCATCCAGTTTCAAGTGATAAGGGAGAATCACGTGAGCCCGGTTACTGATGCGCAGGTTGTCCGTTGATACGCCTTTATCATGAAGGTATTTCAATTCCTCAAGCATGGCTTTCGGATCGATGACCATCCCATTCCCTAATACACAGGTTTTATCATCAAAAAAGATCCCAGAAGGAATCAAATGAAGTTTATAAGTTATTCCATCAAATTTAATTGTATGACCAGCATTATTTCCACCCTGGTAACGGGCGACTACTTCGGCATTTTGTGAAAGAAAATCGGTAATCTTGCCTTTTCCTTCGTCCCCCCATTGGGTTCCGACGACTACTACTGAAGACATAAGGCACCTCCGCCAAATTTTTGTTTTATATGATTTCCAACGTCAGTTTACCAATTTACCTTTGTAAAGTCAACGCTATTTCCGAACGATAAATAAATCGGATTACATATCGTTCGATTATACTACAATCGTATGACAATTATAAAAACTTAAGAAAACTTAGTTATAATTGATTTTAATTATATAATGACTTATAATCACTTACAAAAGGTGAGATATGGAAGGAGACCTCCACATGTACCAAGAAGAGCGGCTGATTGGAGTCATCCAGTTTCTAAAGGAAAATCGTCGTATATCCATTGATCAAATGTGCGAGATGTTCAACATATCCAGGGATACAGCACGAAGAGACTTAGTTAAATTGGAAGAGCGAAAAGCAATTGTGCGTACGAGGGGCGGGGCGATTCTGCCTACTTCTCATAATGCGATCAAGGATTATACAAATCGGTTGAAAACAGTGTCGTTTGAGAAACAGCAAATCGGCAGTAAAGCTGCTTCTTTAATTCAAACAGGGGACAAAATCATACTAGACACATCCACAACTGTCCAGGCATGTGCGAATCGTATGAGACCGATGGATATTACAGTCATCACAAACTCGATTCACCAGGCAGAAATTTTATCAAACGTTGAAGACGTATCCATCCAGCTGCTCGGAGGGTATCTCCAGAAGGAGCATCAATTTCTTTATGGTTCCTCTGTAATTGAACGCTTGAAAAGCTATCATGTCGACAAAGCTTTCATAGGGGTTGTAGGCATCTCAGAGCAAGGGCTAAGCATTGGTCACGAAGAGGATGGTATGGTGAAACGAAACATGATGCAGCAGGCAGAGCAAGTCATCGTTCTGGCAGACCATACGAAACTCGGAATCACTGAGTTCTTTTCATTTGCCAGCCTCAATGATGTAGACATCATCATTACAGACCTTCTCCCGAATGAGGATTTTCAAAAGCAGTTGGAGAAATTCAATGTAGAATTGATTGTAACGGAAGAGGAGGAGTCAGACCTATGGACTTGATAGCCATCGATTTGGACGGAACCTTATTGAATAGTAAAAACCAAATCAGCGAGGAAAACATAAAAGCTATCCAATATGCTAAAGAGAGAGACGTAGAAATCGTCATTGCGACTGGACGGGCTGAATTTGATGTCAGGCAAATTTTCGCGGATTTACCTGTTGATACATGGGTGATCGGGGCGAACGGAGCGACCATCCATCAACCGGACGGTTCCTTATTTGATGCTGTGCCGATCGAGGAAGAAGACGCGGAAAAAATCTTGAAGTGGCTTGAAGCTAAGGAGTTTTACTACGAGGTATTCAGTGACTCCTCCATCCTGACACCCCAGAACGGCCAGGAACTGCTTCAGATCGAGCTCGATCGCATTCGAAGTGCAAACCCTCACTCAGATATCGAGAGGCTCGAGGTCGCTCTTGAAAAGCAGTTCAGTCAAACTGGCTTTTTTTCTATCGATTCCTACAAAGATATTATCGAAGCACACCACCCTGTTTATAATGTTCTCGCCTTTTCGTTTGATGAGGAAAAACTGCAGGAAGGCTGGGAACAATTTCAGTCGTCGCAAAATTTAACGATCGTCAGTTCAGCCGATCATAATTTCGAACTCGAACACAGGTCCGCTTCCAAAGGATCAGCCTTACAAAAGCTGGCCGACTATTTAGATATCCCGATTGAAAATACAGCGGCTATCGGTGACAGTCCGAATGACCTGTCGATGATTTCCATCGCTGGTCAGACTGCTGCAATGGGGAATGCCAAAGAGAGCGTCCTCAAGGCAAGTGATTCCATCACCCGAACAAACGATCAAAACGGAGTCGCTTATAAAATCTATCAATGGTTGAATTAAGATCACCCACTGTCCAGCGTGACTCTCCGGGAGGCGTGATGGGCAGTGTTGATCATAAAAAAGACGCCCGGTCAGATTTCTGATCGGGCGTCTTCATTTTCATGCTAAGCGGGCGGCACATCAGCATCTGTGTACCTGTGATCAAGGTCGACGAACTTGTTGTATTCCTTCACAAAAGCAAGCTCGACGTTACCCACTGGACCATTACGCTGCTTAGCGATAATGATTTCAATGATATTTTGGTTTTCTGATTCCTGATCATAATAGTCATCTCTGTACAAGAAACCGACGATATCCGCATCCTGCTCAATTGACCCGGACTCACGCAAGTCGGACATCATCGGCCGTTTATCCTGCCTTGATTCAACTCCACGTGAAAGCTGAGAAAGAGCGATTAGCGGAACATTCAATTCACGGGCTAATCCTTTTAAGGAACGGGAAATCTCGGAAACCTCTTGCTGACGGTTTTCTTTTGAATTTCCATTCCCCTGGATCAACTGCATATAGTCGATCAAAATCATCCCAAGACCGTGTTCCTGCTTTAAGCGGCGACATTTGGAACGGATCTCACTGACCCGGACTCCTGGTGTATCATCAATGTAAATCCCTGCGTTGGACAGACTTCCCATTGCCATCGTCAGCTTGTTCCAGTCCTCTGTTTCTAAATTCCCGGTACGAAGGCGCTGGGCATCAATATTCCCTTCTGCGCAAAGCATACGGGATACCAGTTGATCGGCACCCATCTCCAAGCTGAAGATGGCGACATTTTCATCGGTATGCACAGCGACATTCTGAGCAATATTGAGGGCAAAGGCCGTCTTACCCATGGAAGGACGAGCGGCGATGATAATCAGATCATTGCGCTGGAACCCTGATGTAATATGATCGAGATCCCGGTACCCAGTGGGAATTCCCGTTGTATTTCCGTCATTATGGTGTAATTGTTCAATATTATCATAAACATCGATCAAAACATCTTTGATGCTTTTAAAGGCACTCGAATTCTTACGCTGGGAAACTTCAAGGATATCCTTCTCTGCAGAGTTGAGCACATCTTCTAACTCTTCTTCTTCTGCATAACCGGTGGTTACGATGTTCGTCGCGGTGCGGATCAAACTTCGCAGCGTAGACTTTTCGCTGACGATACTTGTGTAATAGGAAATATTGGCAGCGGTAGGAACAGAGTTTGCGATATCCGTTAAGTAGGAAACCCCTCCGACTTCTTCCAACACCTTATTGTTCGAGAGAGCCGAGGTTACGGTAACCAGATCGATCGGCTCCCCTTTATCTGAAAGGGTGAGCATTACTTCGAATATGCGCTGATGGCTAGCTCGATAAAAATCTTCTGGAAGTAAATACTCCGCGGCTGATGACATTGCTTCAGGCTCTAAAAAGACCGCACCGAGAACCGCCTGTTCTGCTTCTATATTATGAGGCGGGGTACGATCATTCCACATTTCACTCACTAGCTTTCCTCCTCTGACTCTTAAGCGCACACGCCTCAATTTCAGCTCCCGTACCAAACGATCTTTTCCATTTGTGAATGGTTTTCATAGCCCGTTTCGTACTTGTGAAGAACAACAGCTTACCGAGGCCTGATTGACAAAAACATAAGCGCCCAATGTATCCAAAAGCATGGATTGGGCGCTTGTTGATACAAAGAGCTTACTTTTCTTCAATGTGAACGCGAATCGTCCCTGTAACTTCTGGGTGAAGCTTCACAGGTACATTTGAATAGCCCAACGTACGAATCGGGTCATCAAGCTCGATTTTACGTTTATCGATTTTGATGTCATGTGATTTCTTCAATTGTTCTGCAATTTGTTTACTTGTAATGGAACCGAATAAACGGCCATTGTCACCGGATTTCGCTGATAGTTTCACTTCAAGGCTGCCTAATTGCTCTTTCAGTTTCTCAGCTTCATCCACTTCTTCCTGTGCCCGTTGCTCCTGCTTTGCATCCTTCGCTTTTTGCGCTTGAATGTTGCCTTTCGTGGCTTCAACTGCCAGGTTGTTTTTCAGCAGGTAGTTACGTGCATAACCGTCGTTGACGTCTTTGATTTCTCCTTTTTTACCTTTACCTTTGACGTCCGTGTTGAAAATTACTTTCATTCTTCGTCTCCCCCTTCAAAATACTCGTCAATTATATCTTGCAACAATGCTCGAGCATCTTCAATCGTTGTGTCTTCAAGCTGGGTCGCCGCATTTGTCAAGTGACCACCGCCGTTCATTTTTTCCATGATGACTTGAACATTGATGTCCCCGAGCGACCGGGCACTGATGCCGACACGCCCATCCTTTCGTTCCGAGATGACGAAAGAAGATACAATTCCGCTCATAGTCAGTAATGTGTCTGCTGCTTGCGCGATAATGACAGGACCATAAGTTTCCCCACTGTCACCGGTAGAGATTGCTATGCCATCGCGGTAGATGTTCGCCTTCTCAATCAATTTGCTTCTCCGCACATACACATCCAAATCCTCTTTCATGAACTTTTGAACCTGGACAGTATCTGCCCCTTTCGAACGTAAATAAGAGGCGGCATCGAAAGTTCTAGAACCAGTTCTTAATGTGAAGCTCTTTGTATCAACGATGATTCCCGCCAACAAGGCGGTGGATTCCAGCATCGACAACTTCAATTTCTTCGGTTGATATTCAAGCAGCTCTGTCACCAGCTCTGCCGTCGAAGAAGCGTATGGCTCCATGTAGACGAGTGTCGGGTCTGAAATGAATTCTTCTGCACGCCGGTGGTGGTCGATGACGACGACATGTTCCGTCTTCGAAAGTAATTTCTCTTCAATGACCATGGAAGGTTTGTGAGTATCCACAATTACCAGCAGCGTCTCATTTGTTACCATTTCTAAGGCATCATCAGGTGTAATGAAGTAATGCCATAAATCTTCATCTTTCTCGATCTCTTCAATCATCCGTTGGACTCCTGTATCGATCTCATCAGGATCTAAGACGATGGCTGCTTTTTTGTCGTTGGCCTGAGCGATTTTCAAAATCCCGATCGAAGCTCCGACCGAATCCATGTCGGGTGATTTATGTCCCATGATCAGAACTTTCTCACTTTCCTGCACCAATTCTTTCATGGCATGGGAGATGACACGAGCTCTTACACGCGTGCGTTTTTCCATCGGGTTCGTTTTCCCGCCATAAAACCGGACTTTACCTGAATCATCTTTGATTGCGACCTGGTCACCGCCACGCCCTAAGGCAAGGTCCAGACTGGATTGCGCCAATTCACCCAGTTCCGGCAGGCTCACAGGACCTACACCGATTCCGAAACTCAAGGTCAATGGTACGTTCTGATCTGTAATCAGTTCACGGACATCATCAAGAATTTCAAACTTGGCTTTTTCCAACGTATAAAGGATTTCCTGATTCATGACAGCTATGAACCGCTCCTGGGACGTGCGTTTTAAATAAATGCCAAAGTCTCCGGCCCATTTATTCAATATGGAAGTCACTTGAGAGTTGATATGGCTCTTCGCCGTATCGTCCATCCCTTGAGTGATTTCTTCATAATTATCCAGGAAAATAATCGATAACACCGTTTGTTCGTTTTTGTACAGGTTATGAATTTCCGTTTGTTTCGTCCGGTCGAACAAATACAGCAACCGTTCCTTCTTTTTGATGATCGTCTGGAGTTTATACCCGTCAATATTGATCCAGACTTCATCCTCATCATCTTTAACGGAAGGAATCAGCTGATCAGACAATTTCTTCAAAGAAGATCCGACGATGGTATCCTCTTCTGTAAATTTGTTCATGTAGGGGTTGGCCCATTCCACCATATAATCTTCGCTATACAGAATAATTCCGATGGGCATTTCCAACAGGGCTTCCTCTCCCACCTTTTTCACGCGGTAGGAGAGGGTCGATATATATTCTTCTGTTTCATTGATCATATTCTGTTCTGTCCGGACACTGTAGAAAATAGACGCAGCTAAAAACAACGTCATCAGCAGTCCCAGTGTCCATTGATAATACCAAATGAACCCGAGCAGAAGTAAAGAGATCACATAAATGATCCATAAGTGTCCACTCATCGTTGGCTTTTTAAAAATATTCGGCATTGCATTCAGCTCCTACCATCTTCTCCGAGCTAATTCTCTTTTTTCTCTTCTATACGTTCCCTCAATGGAAATCCTATATCAATTATACCTAAGATTCTTACAAGATACATGAGAATCTGAGGGAGAAGGAGGGAAAATACGACAATCAGAATCGGTATCGCTTTGGACCATTTCTTCATAGATGCGTAAAAGAAAACGAAAGAGAAGCCCTGGATGACTAAAAGGGCGCCTGTCAGTATGAACACGTTGATGGCAGCTAAGTATAAAAGTCCATCACTGTCCATCGTCACATAATTCAAAATCAAAGCGACAAAGTAATACCATAATACGGAGGTCGGCAGCTTGAAGTTCTTGAATTTGACGAATTTCAGCTGCTTATTTTCAATTCGGTTGATCAACTTGTAGGTGATCCATTGGCTGACAAAAGCCATCAATACACCTGCAATCGCGAGGATGCTTGGAATGATATCCGGGATAAAATCGATCAATTCCCGAAAATCCGCCATCTCCGCTTCCATGCTTTCTCCTTCTAGAATACCAGAAAACAACCGCTCAAATGTCGAAAAGGCCTGATTCATGCTATTGTTAAATTCTTCCATCAAATCGACACCAAGAAGCAATTGCGTGATAAGGAAAGTCGTCACAAGTCCTATGATGAACCCTACCGATCCAATTGCGAGAGCTTCATAGGATGAACGCTTATGATACAAAGCCCCTCCTAAAAACAGCCCGCCGAACCCGGCAAGTAAAGTGAAAACTATAAAGACGGACGCAAAAAAGAAAGTAAACATGGTTGCAGCCACCAACATAAGGGCTCCAGCCTTCCACCCGTGGCGGTAACTATAATAGACGAAGGGGACTGGCAGAACCATCAATCCAATGGATCCAACAAACGGCATGAAAATAATTAACAATAACAATAGCAGATATATGCCGGTCATTAAAGCCCCTTCAGTCAATCTTCTTGTATCATTCATAATCGTTAATGCACCTCTATTTCTATCGCACTGTTGCTAACCTCCCTATTTTAACATACACACATCGATAACATCTCGCCTTAAATGTTTCCTCCTGCTATGTTTTGGTGATTTTTGCCGGTGTTTGATATGATGAATGAAATTCGAAAGAGGAGGCCGACCATGAGAACTGATTATCATGTCCATATGGCAGAAACCGGAGACTTGAATGTCGACTATCTAAGAACCTACATAAGAAAAGCGAAAGAAGAAGGAATTGACGAGTTAGGGATCTCTGAGCATGCCTACTTTTTTCAGGAAACAAATGAAATCCTATCTAACCCATGGGTCGAGAATCGGCGGACCCTTGATTTCCAAACTTATCAGAACATGTTTGATGCAGCGGAAAAAGAGGGTCTTCCTATTAAAATGGGAATCGAAATGGATTATATGCCGGGAAAAGAGAAAGAAATGGAAACCTTCATTTCTTCACACCCTTTTGATTATGTGATTGGATCTGTCCATTGGATTGATGAATGGGGCATTGATTTAGCTATTTATCGTGAAGAATATGAAAAAAGAGACCTGAAAGAAGTCTATCGCCAATATTTCGACCGTGTTGTCACTCTTGCTGAATCAGGGCTTTTCGATTTTGTCGGACATATCGACGTAATCAAAGTTTTCGGCTACCGCCCGGATGATGAAGAATTTCTACATGAACAGTATCGTCGTGCGGCCAGGGCCCTTGCTTCTACAAATACATGTATTGAAATCAGTACAGCAGGGTTGCGGAAACCAGTCGGAGAACTCTACCCAGACCCTGCCCTTCTCCAAATGTGCAAAGAAGAAGGAGTTGGAATCGTTCTTTGTTCAGATGCCCATAAACCAGAGCACATTGGCTATCGTTATGAGGAGGCCATTGACCTGGCAAAATCAGCAGGCTACGAAGAAGTTCATGTTTTCTCCCGGCGAAAAGCGACCGTTCACCCGATTGATTGATTTAAACGTTTCGTTTCTCGGAAAAAATATAATTCCCAATCGAAGGGGTTAGAGCGATGATATTCAACGAAGTTGTCGGGCTCACGGAAAAAGAGATAAACTCCTGTAAACTCATTCAAAGGGAAGCCGTCAGGGGAGTCATCATTCAGAACGGAAAACTTTTGATGGTCCATTCAAACAAAGGCGACTACAAACTTCCAGGCGGCGGCGTAGAACAAAAAGAAGCGCACGAAGATGCCCTCGTCCGTGAAATTGCAGAAGAAACAGGATGCTCAGGCTGTACCATGCAGGATAAAATCGGAGTCGTCACCGAAAGACACATCGATCGCCATGAACAAGAAGCGGTCTTCCAAATGAATTCCCATTATTACCTTTGTGATTGGGCTGGCGAAGTGAGTGAACAACAACTGGATGGGTATGAAGCAAAGCAGAATTTCACCCCTGTTTGGTTAACCATTGATGCTGCCATAACGCAAAACGAAAAAATTCTTAAGCACAATGAACGCAACGGATGGATCGAACGGGAAAATGTCGTTTTAAACAAACTGAAGAGATCCTTGATTAGTAGCTGAAATCAATAAAACAGAAAAAAGCTCAGAGTTATAAAATAATAACTCTGAGCTTTTTTTATTATTTTAATTTCACCTTACAGCGTCAAGCATTGAACCTGGCTGATGTCTGCAATATCGGCTAGTTTCTCGTGGCAATCCCCTTCGATTTCTTTATCTACGCTCAGGACCATCACAGCTTCTCCGCCTTCATTCGTACGCCCGACCTGCATCGTGGCAATATTCACTTGATGTTCAGCAAGCAAACTTCCGACCCGGCCGATTGCTCCGGGCTGGTCGGTATGACGAATGACAATCAGATGTCCTTCAGGGACCACGTCAATGGAATAATGATCGAATTGGACGATTCTGGTCCCTAAACCGTTCAACAGCGTCCCTGCAATAGTGCGAGTTTCTTGATCTGACTCTATTTCTACGGTTATCAGGTTTGTAAATCCTTGGGTAGAGGTGGATTTTTGTTCATTGATGGTGATCCCTTTATCCGCTGCTGTCTTAAAGGCGTTCACATCATTGACACGGCTGCCGAGGTGCCGCTTCAGAATCCCTTTGACCGCGATCCGGGTCAATGGCATCGTATCGACATCAAGCAGATCTCCACTGTAATAAACCTGGACACGCTCTAAAGTACCTGCGACTACGCGTGATAAGAAGACACCCAGCTGCTCTGAGAGTTTAAAGTACGGTGAGAGCTTTTCCATCATTTCCGAAGAGACAGCAGGAAGATTGACCGGGTTCCTCACTGTTCCCCCCCGCAATAATTCGATAATATCGTAGCTGACATCTGTCGCTACGTTTTCTTGGGCTTCTATCGTGCTCGCCCCTAAGTGCGGAGTTGCAATGACTTCTGGTAAGGATAACAATGGATGATCTGTTGCCGGTTCTTCTTCAAACACATCCAAAGCTGCACCCGCAATTTTCCCGGATTTAACTGCTTCATATAGAGCATTCTCTTCAATGATTCCACCACGGGCGCAGTTCAAGATTCTTGCCCCGGTTTTCATCTTTTGAATCGCTTCCTCATTGATCAAATGCTTCGTTTTATCTATCAATGGGGTATGGACAGTCAGGAAGTCAGCCTGTTGAAGCACTTCTTCCAAGGTCCCATGCTTCACACCCGCTTTTTCCGCCTTCTCTTCATTAAGGAAGGGGTCGAATGCTATCACTTTCATGCGATGGCCTTTGGCACGCTGGGCGACCTCACGTCCGATACGGCCGAACCCTACGATGCCAATAACTTTGTCTTTCAATTCTACCCCTACGAACTTCTTACGTTCCCACCGCTTCTGCTGGAGTTGATGATAAGCTTGAGGGATATTTCGTGCAAGCGACATGAGCATCGCCATTGTATGTTCTGCAGTAGAGATCGTATTTCCATCGGGTGCATTCACAACCACGATCCCATTTTCTGTAGCTGCCTCTACATCGATATTATCCACACCTACACCTGCGCGTCCGATAATCTTCAAGTGAGGCGCATGTTCAATAACTTCCCTGGTCACTTGTGTTTGACTTCTCACAATCATTGCATCAACGGATCCCACCGCTTCCAGCAATTGTTCATGAGACATAGAAGGATCGACAATTGTTTCTACATCAGCGGCTTCTAACAAAGGTTTAATTCCATCTTCACTTAATGGATCACTAATTAGTACGCGATACATGGCTATTCCTCCCTCGTCCGTTTCAAATAGGCTTCCTGCGCAGCGGCGACCCCCGCTCCTTGTTCAAAGTCATGGCCTAAGCGTTTCAAGATGATTTCAATAATTCCGATATATTGCAGTACATTGGAAGGACGGCTGTACCCCATATGACCGATTCGGAAGATTTCACCTTTCAGATGCTTTTGACCTCCAGCTAAAATCAGACCGAATTCTTCGTTTGCCAATTTTCTCAATTGCTCTGCTTCGAATGTATCTGGACGAATGGAAGTTACTGTTGAAGAGGCAGCTTCATCCGTGACAAGCAGCGGCAAGTTAAGGGCACGACATGCTTCCCTCGTCATTTCTTTCATAACTTGGTGACGATCAAAAACGTGGTCTAACCCTTCCTCCTCTAACAAATCCAGCACTTGCTGCAGGCCAAACAATAAAGACAGAGCCGGAGTAAATGGCGTTTGACCTCCTTCCAATTGTTTACGGTATGATCGTAAATCCAAATAGAAACGAGGGCGGGGATTATCATCAATGACATTCCATACCTGATCTCCCACAGCGACAAACGCTAAACCAGGAGGAAGCATCATGGCTTTCTGCGAACCAGAAACTAAGATATCGATTCCAGACTGATCCATATCGACTCCAGCTCCTCCGATAGAAGAAACTCCGTCAACGACCACAAGAGCAGAGCTGGTCGCTTTCACGCGCTTGGCTGCTTTTTCCACCGGGTGCATAACTCCTGTGGAAGTTTCACAATGAGTCAGAAATACAGCCTTCGTATGTGGACGTTCTTGAAGCGCGGCCTCTATTTGGTCTACCTCCACCGCTTCGCCCCATGGGACATCGATCCTGTTCACTTCAAGCTCGTAAGTTTCACAAATTTGAGCGAAACGATCTCCAAAGGCTCCAGCCACTACGACGATGACTTCATCTCCGGGTTGAGTGATATTGACGACAGAACTTTCCAGAGCAGATGTCCCGCTCCCTGTTACCACTAGCACTTCTCCGGATGTACCGAAGATGGGCTTTAACCGCGGAGCGATATCATTCATCAGCTCTTTACACTTCCCACCACGGTGACCGATCATCGGTTGATTCATGCTCCGTTCCACACTGGGTGGAACAGGTGACGGACCCGGAGTGTGTAACAAATCCCATTCACGCTTCATTTCTACTAGACCTCCTCTGTATAAATGACTCTTTTTCCTATTTAAACTCTTTAGTGCATTAGAAAAAGAAATGATATTCTCTAATCCTATCAAAAGAAGAAATGATGTCAATTAAATTAGAATATTCCGTATTATGTCGTTTTTTTCATATTTTTCTCTATTAAAGGACTTTGATTTTTTTCTTTTTTATCTGTATAATTCAAAAAGTAATTATATTTTGAAAATTTTAAATAGGGGGAAATTACTTATGAGAAAACATCTCTGGATATTTATGGCCTTGATGTTCGTTCTTGTTCTTGCCGCATGTAGCGGAGGCGACAGCGAAACATCAACAGAGACAGGGGAAGAAAACACTACTGAGGGGTCGGATGAAGGAAGTGCTTCCGGCGAACAGGAGATTACTGTAACAGCGAAAAGTGAGATCCCAAGTATGGATCCATCATTGATCACCGATTCCGTCGGTTTCCAATGGGCGGGCGAAACCTATGAAGGTCTTTACCGTTTAGATGAGAACAGCCAATTGACAGATGGAATGGCTGAAAGCTCTGAGGTCAGTGAGGATGGTCTTACATGGACTTTCAAACTTCGTGATGCTGAATGGTCAAATGGTGACCCTGTAACGGCACACGACTTCGTATATGCCTGGAGAAGAGCGGTGGATCCAGAGGTAGGTTCTGAATATGGTCCTTACTTCCTTGGAGGCATCATTAAAAATGCCGCTGAAATCAGTAATGGTGAAGCAGAACTGGAAGATCTCGGTGCTACTGCTGTAGACGATAAAACATTGAAGGTAGAACTTGAAAAACCTGTTCCATACTTCAAATCTATGACTGTATTCATCACTTTCATGCCATTGAACCAATCCTATGTGGAAGAACAAGGTGAAAAGTTCGCTACTGAAGCTGAATACACCATCTCTAACGGACCATTTGAAATGACAGAGTGGAACCATGGAGAAGGATGGACAATTGAAAAGAGCGACTCTTATTGGGATGCAGAAACAGTTCAACTTGAAACGATCAATTCCAAAGTCATTAAAGAAGTTTCTACAGGGGTCAACCTCTATGAATCAGGTGAAATCGACCAAACAGAGTTGAATGCCGAATTCGTCGACCAATACCGTACGAATGAAGCTTTCAATGTTGCAGAGAAACCATACTTATACTTCTTCAAATTCAATCAGGAAGCAAACGAAGCGTTGGCGAATGTGGATGCCCGTAAAGCTATCTCTTATGCTATCGACCGTCAGGGATTAGTCGATGTCATCCTGAATGATGGTTCTGTACCTGCTGAAGGATATGTACCATCGAACTTCGTATCCATGCCTGATAGTGATGAGGATTTCCGGGATGCACAGGGACCTCTTGTCGAATCCAACGTGGAGAAAGCAAAAGAACACTGGCAGAAAGCTCTTGAAGCACTCGGAACAGATTCTGTTACCATCGAACTGTTAGGTGATGATACAGGTACTTCGAAAAACGTTCTCGCCTATTACAAGAACCAACTGGAAGAAAACCTTGAAGGTCTGACCATCAAATTGATGGAAGTACCTTTCAAAGAGCGTGTACGCCGTGACAATGCTTCTGAATTCGAAATGGAAGCTGCCACATGGGGTCCTGACTATGTCGACCCGAACACATACTTGAACATGTACTTGACTGGTGGACAAAACAACAACATGAACTACTCCAACGAAGAATATGATGCCTTGATCAATAAGGCGAATGGAGAATATGCACAGGATCCAGAGAAACGTTTTGAAGCATTCCTTGAAGCGGAGAAAATGCTGCTTGAAGAGGATGCTGCCGTAGCACCAATGTACCAAGACGCGAAAGCACAACTATTCCGTCCGACGATCAAAGGTGTCTTCACGACAGCTACCGGCCCTGAATTCGAATTCAAGTGGGCACATGTAGAAGAATAATAGAAGGTTTAGTGAGGGGCAGGATATGATTCCTGCCCCTTTCCTTATGTTTACAGTCTATTCCTTGAAAATCCCCCCTCTTTCGCGGTATAGTCTCTTAAGGTATGAAACTCGGAAAAAAAGGGGGCAGATCTTTTGAAGCGAATCTACCACAGGGCCTTTTACTACACAATCGGTATAATGATCATGACACTGGGCATCGCCTTGACCATCCAGTCCAGCTTAGGGACTTCTCCATTTGATGCTCTCCTCGTCGGCCTTCACCGGACATTCGGGTTGACAATCGGCAGCTGGGAAATCGTCGTGGGATTCAGCATGATCGTCTTCAATGCGGTTGCCGAAAGAAGGCGTCCGGAACTGTTAGCTTTAGCAACCTCATTGTTAACAGGCGCCGGTATCGACTTCTGGGTGTTTACCATCGAAGACTCGATCCATCCTGACCTGTTCTTCCCACAATTCATCTGTGTCATGAGCGGCATGGTGATTGCCGGTTTCGGAATCGCCTTGAATTTACAAGCAGATTTCGCCCCTAATCCATTTGATCGGATGATGCTTGTCGTAAAAAAACTGACAGGGTGGAACGTCTCCATTTCACGAGCCCTTATCAGTATAGTACTCGTCATCCTCGCTGCCTTCTTCGGAGGAGCAATCGGCATTGGTACCTTGTTGATCACTTTGATGAGCGGCCCTATCATCCATGTATTTATGAACGTCATTGAAAAATTCGACCGTCGACTTTACCCTACCCAAACATTAAAAGAGTCGTAACGCCCATGGAACGGCGCTACGACTCTTTTATTATAGGTTCAGCAAATCTGATTCAGGAGAATAGTACTGTTCTATATTTGTAAGTCACCTTGGGGACCAAAAAACTCGTAATGAATGCGGTCGTTTGGGACTTCCCATTCTATTAGTGAATGATATACAGCCTTCATGAACCCTTCTGGGCCGCAGAAATAAAAATCTGCATCATATGGGGCAATCTTTTTCAACCACTCCAAATCAATGTATCCTTCTTTTTCAAATAAGCCTTCATGAACATCTTCTTCACTCGGCTGCTCATAGACGACATGGGAAGTACAGTGCTCTGTATTCTTCAGCTCTTGTTTAAGTCCATGGACATTTCCATTTCTAGCCGCATGAATATAGTGGACCTCACGTTCAGGCTGAGCCTGCTGGACATATTTCCACATGCTCATAAGGGGAGTCAATCCTACCCCTCCACTGATCAGCACCAGTGGCCTCTCAGTATGATCGTCTAAATAGAAGTCACCCGCAGGAGCACTGACAGGTAAGTATGTTCCTTTGTTCACATGATTATGCAGCCACGTAGAAACAATCCCATCAGGATGATTTCCCGTACCACTTTCTCTTTTTACACTAATGCGGAAGTAATTCTTTCCAGGTGCATCAGATAAACTGTACTGACGCAAATGATCATAGGAGCCCCCGGGGATTTTTGCCTTAATCGTCAAATATTGACCCGGCTTAAATATAGGCAGTACACCTCCATCAGAAGGTTCCAAATAGAAGGAAGTAATCTCTTCGCTTTCTTCCACTTTGTCAATCACTTTAAAATCCCGGAACCCGGTCCAACCCCCCGCTTGTTTTTCAGTTTCCTCATATAAATTTTCCTCTACGTTGATGAATGCCTGTGCAATAACGCCATAAGCTTCGCCCCATGCTTCTATAATATCGTCGGTAGCCGCATCGCCAAGCACCTCTTTGATCGCGATCAATAAATATTCTCCGACAATCGGGTAGTGTTCAGGCTGGACATTCAAGCTCACATGCTTTTCTGCAATTTGTTTCACTCTCGGGAGAATCACTTCTAAATGATCGATATGTTGAGCCGCAGCATATACCGTATTGGCAAGCGCCCTCGGCTGTTCCCCTGCCCGTTGATGGGTTTGATTGAATATATTTTTCAGTTCAGGATGATCTTCAAACAAGCGTTTGTAAAAGTGGGTCGTAATCGCTTCCCCATACTCCGCTAAAACAGGTACCGTTGCTTTGATTGTTTTAATCGTGGTCTCATTTAATGGTTTTTTTACACTTGCAGACATATGAAAACCCCTTTAAAGATGTATTTTAAATACACCTTTATTATATAAATATTCAACTCTTAAAAGCAATATTATAAATACACCTTTTGTGACAATTTAAAGTCCATATCCCTTTTAAGACACAAACCCGTTCTTATGATAAGATGAAAAAAAACAAGAATGAGGGTTAAAAGCTGATGCGCTTAAAAAAATATACAGATTATGCCCTGAGAGTACTGATTTTGACGGCATCTAAACGAGAGGGAGAACTTGCAACCAAAAAAGAGATTTCTGAAGTCTTTCATATATCTGAAAATCATTTGGGGAAAATCATCCATGAGTTGAACAAATTGGGATTGATAGAAACCATTCGTGGCCGTTCTGGGGGTATAAGGTTAGCCAAAAATCCTGAAGAGATCAATGTAGGAAGTGTCGTCCGGGCGATGGAAGATGACTTTCATTTACTGGAATGCTTCGACTGTGCCACGAATTATTGTGTCATCACACCAGCCTGTAAGCTAAAGCATGCTCTGCACGAAGCTTTACGTGCTTTTTTGAATGTCCTGGACGGGTATACATTAAAAGACCTACTAGCCAATCAAGAAGAATTACGCGAATTAATGGGGCTGGAGTGAATAGGACCACAAACTGGAAAGAACCAGCACGCAACCGGGAACACGAAAAAGCCAGCCTGATGAAGGCTGGCTTTTTGCTTTGACAAGGGGAAAGCTGATTCGATTTCTCGGCGCAAGAGCAAATAAATCGACGTTCACTCATTTATACAGCTAAAGCCAACCCTCAGAGAGACCAGGACCTGGAATTTCTGTATAAACAAAAAAACCGCGAAGTCTTAAATAAGACTTCGCGGTTTTTGTTTACGCTACTATTCAGTAGAGTATGGTAATAGAGCCATCTGACGAGAGCGTTTGATAGCTTTCGTCAATTTACGCTGATACTTTGCAGAAGTTCCTGTTACTCGACGAGGAAGAATTTTTCCACGATCAGAAACGAAACGTCTTAGCAAATCAACATCCTTAAAGTCGATGTGTGTGATTCCGTTAGCAGTGAAGAAACACACCTTTTTACGTTTTCCGCGTCCACGACGTGCCATGTAGCATTCACCCCTTCCTTTTTAAAATGGTAGATCATCATCTGATATATCGATAGGTTCCCCATTGTCTGCGAATGGGTCTTCATTTCGTTGATTGTTGTTATCATTATTATTGGAACCGAAGTTATTTCCTGATGGTTGTTGATTCTGATTTGATTGGAATCCTGAACCTCCACGATTTCCTCCGCCCTGGGAAGAACCTTTGGATTCTAGGAATTGTACGCTATCTGCAACTACTTCTGTTACAAACACACGCTTGCCTTCCTGATTATCGAAGCTTCGGGACTGTAAGCGTCCATCGACTCCGACAAGACTGCCTTTACTCATAAAGTTAGCTAAGTTTTCAGCCGCTCGTCTCCAAACAACACAGTTGATGAAATCGGCATCGCGATCTCCCTGGTTGTTGGAAAATGGGCGGTTGACGGCGATTGTAAAGTTGGCGACGGCTACTCCGTTTGGCGTATAGCGTAAATCAGGATCCTTCGTCAATCTGCCGGCTAATACGACACGATTCAACATCAGAACCACTCCTTATTTGTCATCTTCACGCACTGCGATGTGGCGGATAATATCATCCGTGAACTTCGCTTGACGGTCGAATTCATTGATTGCATCACGTGTACCTGTGAAATCAATCGTTACATAGATCCCATCACGGTAGTCGTTAATTTCGTAAGCAAGACGACGCTTGCCAACTTCTTTAACTTCTTCAATCTCCGCTCCGTTATCAGTCAGGATTGTGCTGAAACGATCTTTGACAGATGTTTTCGCTTCCTCCTCGATATCTGGGCGGATGATATACATGATTTCGTATTTTCTACTCATCCGTTTTCACCTCCTTATGGACTTGACGGCTCCTTTTCTTTGAAAGGAGCAAGGAGTAATTCGTTTAATTACTCACAATTTAGTATTGTATCAAAGTTGTCCAAGAATTACAACCTTTAAACGGAAGGATCCCTGCTTATACGTTAAAACGGAAATGGATAACGTCGCCATCACGAACTAAATACTCTTTACCTTCTAAACGGACACGACCACGGTCACGAGCCACGCTCATGGACTTCGCGTCTACGAGGTCTTCATAGGAGACTGTCTCTGCACGGATGAATCCACGTTCAAAGTCCGTGTGAATGATCCCTGCCGCTTGTGGGGCGGTCATCCCCTCTTTGAATGTCCAAGCCCTTACTTCCTGTTCGCCTGCAGTAAAGTAAGTGGCTAAGCCCAGCAAATTATAAGTGGCTTTGATAAGCTGGTCCAGACCGGATTCCTCGATACCGAGGTCCTCCAGAAATTCATCCTTCTCTTCGCCATCAAGTTCAGCGATTTCAGATTCAATCTTAGCACAGACCACAATGACTTCTGCGCTTTCTTTTGCAGCAAATTCACGGATTTGCTTCACTTTATCGTTATCTGCTTCTCCTATTTCATCTTCACTCACATTAGCCACATAGAGGATCGGCTTCGAAGTCAGTAGATGAAGGCCTTTGACGATCTTTTGCTGGTCACTGCTGAACTCAACAGCACGTGCCGGTGTTTCTGCCTCCAAAGCATCTTTGATCTTCTCAAGAACGGCATATTCAGCTACTGCGTCTTTGTCCTTTTGACGAGCCATTTTTGCCACTCTGTCCATGCGCTTGGAGACTGTTTCAAGATCAGCTAATATCAATTCAAGGTTGATAGTTTCAATATCTGTAATCGGATCGACCTCGCCGGAAACGTGTGTGATATTCTCATCTTCAAAAGCACGTACGACGTGAGTAATGGCGTCGACTTGACGGATGTGAGATAGGAACTGGTTCCCGAGTCCTTCCCCTTTACTCGCCCCTTTGACGATGCCGGCGATATCAGTGAATTCAAAAGCTGTTGGAATGGTTTTCTTCGGTTTGACAAGCTCGGTCAACTTCTCGAGCCGGGGATCCGGAACTTCCACGATCCCTACGTTCGGATCAATGGTAGCGAAAGGATAGTTGGCCGACAAAGCGCCTGCTTGTGTAATTGCGTTAAATAACGTAGATTTCCCTACGTTCGGTAAACCTACGATTCCTGCTGTTAGTGCCATATAAGACTTTCACTCCTTAAGGATTTACATACATGTATGTCAGTCATTTCAATTATAGATACTGTACTTGAAAATAACAACCTATGCAAAAACAAGAATAGACAGGTCTCCCCGAAGATTCTCCCTGCTTCTGCCGGGAAAAATTAAATAATTCGATCGCTCATTGTTGAAAACTGCTTGTTCGTCCTTTTTTCCGCTCTTTATCATCTCTAGTCAGTGAAGTTATTTTCTCCAACCACCTACACTAAACCGTCCAGATTTTGGTCAGTCGCGCAGCACTTCTTCTGGAAAAGAGGGATGATAGCGATTTTATTTTATAAATTAATGAAAGTCACTCTTTTTAGATAGGCCACGTTGTTTCCACGATGAGCGGTCGGTGGTGACGCCTGCGGGAACAGCGCGAGCCGAAGATCCACTTGGTCAAGTGATCTTCTTGACCAAGTTAGCTGAGGCCGGGCCCGCGGCAAGCATCCACCGACAAGTGATTCGTGAGAAGCAACAACAAACGTTAACAGCTCCTCAAGATGGTAAAGGGTTTTTCAGTAGCTCCCCTGAAACAGCTCTCCTTTATTAAACAAAAAAAGAATCCTACCGCAGGGCGGAAGGATGATGGGTATCATTCACTTGTTTCCAGCACTTTCTTCAGCTTCGTTTCAAATTTGCGGCGCGGTACTAGAACGCTATGACCACACCCTACACACTTGATACGGATGTCAGCACCCATGCGAATGATTTTCCAGCGGTTTTCTCCACATGGGTGAGGTTTCTTCATTTGTACGACGTCATTTAAATGGTAAGTTTTTTCAGTCATCCGCAGTCCCCTCCTTATTCATCAGCACCTTGCTTACTGCTTGGTTCTTCTTCCCGTGAATACATAACCATACGCGGGAATGGAATCTCAATTCCTTCAGCATCTAAACGGTTCTTCACTTCTTTCCGGATCGCACGCGCCATCGCCCAGTGCTCCATTGGATGCACTTCACAAATGATCCGCATGACGACATCTGATGCCCCCAGGTTTTGAATCCCTAACAATTCTGGCACTTTGAGCATGGATTCATACCGTTCAGGTAATTCTTCCATTAAAGCTAAGATGACTTTTTCTGCTTTTTCCACATCTTCTTCATAAGCGATGCTCACGTCTACTACTGAAATACTATTGTGAATCGAGAAGTTGGTCACCTGTGTAACGTTCCCATTTGGTAATATATGGACTTCACCTGTCCATGCTTTCACTTTACAAGTCCGTAAACCGACCTCTTCGACAAAACCTTCGACTCCAGATGTCTGGATATAGTCCCCTACGGAAAACTGGTCTTCGAAAATAATGAAAAACCCTGAGATGACATCCCGGACAAGGTTTTGAGCACCAAAACCGATCGCTAACCCAGCTACTCCCGCACCTGCCAGAAGTGCTGCTATGTCCAGAGTGAAGGTGTCGAGGATCATGATGAACGCAACAAAATAGACGACATAAGACATGGTGTTCAGTACGAGTTTGTTCAATGTCGCTTCACGCCGCTGAGTGATTTGAAAAGGGCCGCGTTTTTTATTAGCAAAAAATCGAGCTATGACCTTTCTGCCGATTCGAATAACCAAAAAGGATATAAATAGAATCAAACAGATTTTAATGGCACCGAGGCTAATAGTAATCCATAAATCAGCACCTGTGACATAATTGACAATTCCATCCCACTGCGACTTGGCATCCTCTACCACTTTTTCAGCATCACCCACTGCTTCTCCTCCTGTACATCTATGAATATGACATTCATTTTAACAGGTTTCTAGCGAATTTTGAATCTCGAAAGAATAGGGTATAGGAGAAGAGAGGTCAAAACATATAAATTAAGCAATCCATATAACGGATACAGGTATTCAATCAATGTAGAAAACCCGAAAGAAGTAAAAGGCAGCATGATCGCAATGACAGCCAGCGCTAAAATCCACAGCGGCTGCTTGAGGTAATCTCTGAATCTGGTAACAAGACCGAGTGTTCCTGAAGCAGCAGTGGTGAAAATAGCGATCCAAAGCATGGCTGACATGAAGATCATCATCTCGTATGGGTAATGTTTCAATATCGCAAAAAGCGGAATCTCATACAATATGATATCTTCAGAAATTTGAATCAGACTATTGTTATAAAGGTAAGATACAGCTCCAAGAGTCAAACCGCTCCCGAGACTGGCAATCCATATTTCCCCTTTATGCCGCACTTGATTCCCGATCGCCCCTAACACTGCAATGAGGGGAAGGATATTCAAGGCCGTAAAAGGGAAGGCAGCCATCCAATTCCCCATTTCATGCACATGACCGAACAAGGAAAGGTCCTGGTCGGTTATGAATAAAATGAGGACGAACAACAGCCCGGAAATCAATAGTGGCAGCACAAAACTGTTCACCGCGACAATCCCTTTCACATCCCATACAAACAGAAGGACCAGGGGAATAACCATTGCCAATACACCGAACCGATAGGAGAAGTGAAATGCCTGCCATGTCGCCCCACTGCCTGCCAACATGATCACGGTCGTCGTAAAGAGATAGATGATGATCATCCAATCATAAACCCCGGTCAAATGCTTACCGACTACTGCCTTCAGAACAGGCAGGTAGTGTCCCGTTTGTTTTTTGAAGCTTATATCCATGATCACTTTACAACAACAAATGAACATGAGCGAGAACAAAAGGATCGCGAGACTGCTATCTTGTCCAAAGAATTGCCATAGTTCTCTCCCTGATGCGTAACCGGCTCCAATCATCGTCCCTATAATCAAGAACATCCACTTGAATCCTGCTTTTACCATGACCGTTCCTCCACATCTATGTATTTGTCACGTATAGAACGACGGACAACCTTATATACTGTTACTACTATGTGTCTGGAGGAGAAGCTATGAATTTCAAGGACAAGTTTTCTAAAGAAGAAAAGCGTGTCAGCACCGATGATCCGGCTATGAGCGATACATTAAGCAGCTATCTACAGGAATGGCTTCCCCCTTCAAAAGAAATTATCGTTGCCTGTATCGGCACAGACCGGTCCACTGGGGATTCATTCGGCCCACTGGTAGGATCGATGCTTCGCGATCAACAGATCGATTCCTTCCATATCTATGGGACGCTGGAGGATCCTTTACATGCATTGAACTTGAAGGAGCGGCTGATGACCATCAGGAAACACCACCCGAATCCATATATTCTGGCTATTGACGCTTGTTTAGGAAAATCCTCTTCTGTAGGTTCCGTTATTTTAGGAAAAGGCTCCCTAACCCCTGGATCGGCATTAAAAAAAGACCTTCCGCCAGTAGGTCAGCTGCATATCAGCGGAATGGTCAATGTCAGTGGTTTCATGGAGCATGTTGTCCTACAAAACACAAGGCTGCACGTGGTCATGCAGATGGCCGCAAAAGTAGCCGCTGCCATTCAATTGACAGCGGCCAAACGTCGACAGGTGAAAATGGAAAAATCGCCTTTCCAAACCTTCACTACCTCTAAATATCCCATTAAAAAAAGCATTCAATAAACGCATCTTAGAACCATTGGGCGATCGCCAGTACAATCCCCACCATAGCTAAAGATGGGAGGAGGTTCGCGACACGTATTTTGGTGATTTTCAATAAATTCATACCGATGGCGACAATTAACAAACCACCTGTAGCCGTCATTTCAATGATGAATAAATCAAGCATTTCCTGTGGGACCCATCGGTTGATTTGTGTTGCCAAAAGGGCGATCGATCCTTCGTAAAGCACGACAGGAATCACGGAAAAAATGACGCCGATTCCCAGTGTAGAGGTGAGCACAAGGGAAACGAAGCCATCGATGATCGCTTTGGTAATCAACACTTCATGATCATTTCGCAATCCACTGTCGAGGGCGCCGATGACAGCTAAGGCACCGATGACAAAGATCAATGATGCAGTAATGAAGCCTTGGGCAATGCTGGATGTTTGTTCAGGTTTCGTGAATTTCCGTTCGATCCAGCGTCCTATGTACTCCAATTTATCTTCCAAATGAATCGCTTCGCCGATGATCGCTCCACTAAGTAAACTGAGCAGGACGATGACGATGTTATCTGTTTCAAAAGCCATTTGAAGACCGATCAACATTACAGCGAGACCGACCCCGCTCATCACCGTTTCTTTGAATTTTTCAGGGATTTTCGTAAAAAACAGCCCTAATAGGGTGCCTACGACTATACATAACCCATTCACTAATGTTCCTAATAAAACCATATGATTCTCTCCAGTTCCATCCGTTTTACAAACAAGAATGCATCAGCCACAGGCTGCTTGACGATTACTCTTTATCATCGAACATTTCAAGTATCCGTTCCAAATCCTCTTCATTCATGAATTCAATTTCGATCTTTCCCTTACGCTTTCCTTTATGAATCTTCACAGCTGTCCCTAAGCGTTCTTTCAAATTTTCTTCCCGCTCTTTTAAAAAAATATCCTTAGGAGCAGGTTGTTTCTTAGGGTTCTTGTTTTGATTGATTTCATTGATGATTCGTTCAACTTGACGGACGTTAAGAGACTCTCTTTCAATACGGGCGACGAGTTTGGATTGCTGCTCTTTATCCTTTAAGGCAAGCAGAGCACGCCCGTGGCCCATCGTCAATTTTCCATCATCGATCTTAGATGTCACTTCCTGCGGCAACGACAACAAACGCATCAGGTTAGCGATATGGGAACGGCTTTTCCCTAAACGTTTCGAGAGAATATCCTGGGTCACATTCAATTCATTGATCAACGATTCATATGAACGCGCTTCTTCAATAGGGGATAAGTCTTCACGCTGCAGGTTTTCAAGCAAAGCAAGCTCCATCATCTGTTCGTCAGTCAAGTCCTTGACGAGAGCGGGAATGGTTTCAAGACGGGCGGATTGAGCTGCCCGGTACCTGCGCTCCCCGACGACGATTTCATAGCCTTTAATGCTTTTTCTGACGATAATAGGTTGAAGAACGCCGTGTTCTTCAATCGATTGCTTCAGGCCGCTCAACGCTTCTTTATCGAATTCCTTACGAGGTTGATAAGGGTTGGGGCGGCAATCTTTTACTGCTATTTCCTGGAGTTGTTCTTCATCAATGGTTTCCGAACTATTGAAAAAAGCACCAAGACCTTTACCTAACCCTCTCTCCATTCACGATCACTTCCTTTGCTAGTTCTAGATAGACTTCCGCTCCTCTGGACTTCGCATCGTAAAGAATCGCCGGTCTCCCATGACTCGGCGCTTCACTCAACCGTACATTACGAGGAATAATCGAGCGATAAACTTTGTCCTGGAAATATTTTTTCACTTCTTCAATGACCTGAATCCCAAGATTTGTACGGGCATCCAACATGGTCAGAAGAACTCCTTCAATCATCAATTGCCTGTTCAAATGTTTTTGTACGAGGCGGACCGTGTTGAGCAGCTGGCTGAGACCTTCGAGGGCGTAATACTCACATTGGACGGGAATTAACACGGTGTCAGAAGCAGTCAAGGAATTGAGCGTCAGCAAACCTAACGAAGGAGGGCAGTCGATGATGACATAATCATACTCATGCTTGATTTGGTCGATGGATTTCTTCAGGTGTACTTCTCTGGAAATGGTGGGAACGAGCTCTATCTCAGCACCAGCGAGTTGAATGGTGGCAGGAATCGCATCCAAATTACTCACTTGGGTCGAAGTCCTCACTTGTCTGGCCTCCACACCATCTACGAGAACGTTATAAATACACTGTTCCATCTCACCTTTATCAACACCCACCCCACTGGTCGCATTTCCCTGGGGATCAATATCCACTAAAAGAACTTTATAATCCAAGTAAGCGAGACAAGCACTCAAATTGACCGCCGTCGTCGTTTTACCGACGCCCCCTTTTTGGTTAGCGATTGAAATCACTTTTCCCATGATGTCACCTACTCTTTCTCTTTTCTACCATCTTACCATTTAATTGAAAACATAGGCCCAATGACTTAAAAAAATCCCATCTTCACACGCAGTCAAAGATGGGGAAAAGAAGCTATGATTTTTTCTTCGGTATTTTGATAGTGATTTGGTAGTAGTCCTCATGATCTTCTTCGTTTGTTTCCAAATCAACACCTGTGTCTGTCACCATATTCAAGGACTGGCGAATCGTATTCATAGCAATTCTCATATCCTTGTTGACGCCTTTGAGCGTCGGCTTTTTCTTTTTCGGTTTAGGATCACTAAGCTTCGCAATCCGTTCTTCCGTTTGCTTCACATTCAGCTGTTTTTCAATAATCTCTGTCAGGATCGTTTCCTGGAGCTGTGGATCTTTCAAACCGATCAAAGCACGAGCATGGCGTTCTGTAATCTTTTTATCCATAATCGCCTGTTGGACGGAGTCTGGAAGCTTCAAGAGGCGAATCTTATTCGCAATGGTCGACTGACTCTTTCCGAGGCGTTGAGCCAGTGCTTCCTGGGTAAGCTCATGGAGTTCGATCAGCTTCGAATAGGCCATCGCTTCTTCAATTACCGTCAACTCTTCCCGCTGCAGGTTTTCAATGAGAGCGACTGAGGCTGTTTGGGAATCATTCATGTCACGGATGATCGCAGGAATCGTTTCCCATCCAAGGGACTGGACGGCCCTCCACCTGCGTTCACCAGCAATCAATTCAAACTCATCTTCATTTAACCGACGGAGAACGATCGGCTGAATCATCCCATGCGTATGTATCGTCTGGGCGAGTTCGCTAATCTTCTCGTTGTTAAATATCGCTCGAGGCTGGTAACGGTTTGGCTGCACACGTTCTACTGGAACTTGTACAACTTCATCGGGGTTGTAGCCTTCTTCTTCATTGTTGTCATTATCCGAATCCGGTTTTTCCCCTAGCCCGAATAAACGACCAAAAGGATGTAACACGATCAGACACCACCTTTATACGATCGAGCATACGCTTGCACTCGTTTTAATCCTGTATATTGAAATATAAAAAGCGCCGCAGGCTTTTTGGCTGCTGCGCCTACGTATGCCGTTTTCCATTTCTTTATTCATTTTATCATATTTATTCTAGTAAAAGTATCGTGAAGAAAGAAGAATTATAGGACCTTTTTGTCGAAAAAATCTGATTCCGAGGGCATAAAAGGCAAAATTCCGCGATTTCAACGACCTTTTTTCGTGACTATTCATGACAAATCGAGTCGATATATTTTCTCGTAAACTCCTTAACTATCAGCTTATAACTTCTACTACTCCAGTGCAAACATGCCGATCTGAATAATGCAGGGAGCTTCTTCATAGGGGTACGTATGAATTTTCTGTAGGAGGTCTTTGAAAAGGGGCATGGGAAGCAAGCTGATTTCCCTTTACTCAAATCAAATGAGGAATTATTTCACATAAAGCAAACAAAATCTAAACCAATCAAAAAGAAGGAAAGCTGTACTCATTGGAGAAATAAACGGTTTGATGAATTTTAAGGATGATACAGTACATGTTAAAAAATTCCACATTATTATACTTCAATATTCTCCATCGTTTCATTGTTCGAGCTTTTCATTTTCACGACAGTCAGCGGCATGGATTTTACAGGATTCACGCAGATGTTCATCGCTTGTACTGTCATTGCCTTGATAGGAACTTCGATTCCGATCAAACCGAAGAAGTAAGCGACCATAAGCCCGCCCTAGAGTCTTACACCAACATTTTTTCATAGCAAAAACAGTAAAAGCGAGGTCCTTTACAACCAAAAAAGGACCTCGCTTTTTTATCATGTTTCACATGAAACAATCATTTCTATTCCTGTTTCACTAATCCATACACATCGATATCTTTATATTCCCCCCGGTGGTAGAGGTCATGTTTCAATGTTCCTTCATAACTAAGCCCGGCTTTTTGCATCACTTTTGTTGAGGCAGGATTCGTAGCTATCGCTGCAGACCAGATTCTGTGTAGATCGAGGTCGTTTAAACCGAATTCAACTATTTTTCGAGCCGCTTCGGATGCATACCCTTTATTCCAGAAAGGTTTTCCGACCCAATAAGCAAGCTCCCCTTTCGAATGCTTCTGATCGACCCGCAAAGTCATCGTTCCGACAAGCTCATCCGTCTCTCTTAAAATCATCGCCAGAGTAAAAGCGGTTCTACTATCAATCCAATTTGCGTGCTCGGCAATCCATTCCTCCGCTACCTCCAGTGTGTAGGGATGGGGGACGAATGTCGTTGCTGCCACTGCTTCATCACCCGCCAGCTCAGTAACTTGCTGCGCCAAATCCTTGGTAAAAGGCTGTAAATCCAGACGTTCAGTATGTAGTGTGACTCCCATAGACTTCTACTCCTTTTCATATGTAATCCCACACCTACTTCTACGCTCGAATGAGGGGATCCTTTTTTGGAAATGAAAAAATGTAATAAAAGTCGGACTTTGTGGAAAGATGAGCACAAATGGTCAAAAGCATTCGTATACCTTTTGGCAAAAATAAAAGAGCAGGTGATGGAATGGATATTCAACAAAATTTCAAAGCAGGTGACATCGTATATGTCATCTACCGCAATCCACATACGTATGATGTTGCTAATGTCCAGGAAGCAGCAGTCGTCAACAGTCCGGAAAGTGCTGGTGAACTGGCTCTTTTTCTATATGAAACCTATTTTCCTCTCGATGAAAACATCGCTGTCTATGCCTCAGAAGGAGAAGCAGAACGTGCTTACCATGATGCTTTTGGCGGCGGAGCAGAATCGGAGGGTGAGCTGTGGTAAAACCTTTTATACCTGAACTTGTGTACATGGAACCTAGGGCTCTTGAATACCCCTTAGGCCAAAATTTGAAAGAAAAATTCGACGATATGGGCATCGAAATCCGTCAAACAACTTCACATAATCAGGTTCGTAATCTGCCTGGTGAAAACGACTTCCAAAAATATCGGACGGCTAAATCAACCCTTGTCGTCGGTGTTCGGAAAACACTCAAATTCGATACGTCCAAACCTTCTGCCGAGTATGCTATCCCGCTTGCAACAGGCTGTATGGGGCATTGCCACTATTGTTACTTACAAACAACGATGGGCAGCAAACCATATATCCGCACCTACGTAAATGTAGAAGAAATATTTGATGCAGCAGAAAAATATATGCAGGGACGCGCACCAGAGGAGACAAGGTTCGAAGCTTCCTGCACCTCAGATATTGTAGGAGTCGACCACCTCACTCATTCCTTGAAACAGGCGATCGAGTACTTCGGCGAATCCGAAAATGGCAGGCTTCGCTTTGTGACAAAATTCGCCCACGTCGATCATTTGCTTGATGCCAAACACAACGGTAGGACACGGTTCCGCTTCAGTATGAATGCTGATTATGTGATTAAATATCTAGAGCCCGGGACCTCACGCTTGAATGAACGCATTGAAGCGGCAGCAAAAGTCGCAAAGGCCGGCTATCCATTAGGTTTCATCATTGCACCTATTTACTTATACGAGGACTGGAAGGAAGGGTATCGCATCCTTTTCGAAAAATTACACGATCGACTTCCGGATTATGCTACGAAAGATTTGACCTTCGAGCTTATTCAACACCGTTTCACAAAGCCGGCGAAACGAGTCATCCAGAAAAACTATCCCATGTCAAAACTTGAGATGGATGAAGAAAAACGGAAATACAAGTGGGGGAAATACGGGATTGGTAAGTATGTCTACCAAAATGATGAACAGGAAGACATGAAACAAACCCTCGGCGGATACATCGATCAATACTTTCCCGAGGCAAGATTGGAATACTTCACATAAGAAAGAGGCGCCACGAAGAGCGCCTCTTTCTTATGTTATCTAACCTTGTTATGTGGAAGAGTCGACTTTAGAAAAGAGAGGTTCGTTACCGTAATGGACTGAGGAGGGTTGGGGAAAACAACTTGTCCAGCTCCATCGACTATTGGATGAATTCAAGTTTGTTTAAGAAAATATCCCATATTCAGTAATATCAACAGAAATTTTCACATCTACAGGCAGCTCAGGATAAGCATCCTCCCATTTCTTCAAGTCAAAGCTTTCTCTACGGGATTTAGCAAAATGCCCTAAGCCGAGTGGATCGATTTTTTCTTCTTTGAACATCTGAATCATCTCATTCGCTTTCTTTTGATAGTAGTCTTTAAAGGTTTCTTCCATTTCTTTCGCTAAACCCTCATTGATATCCTGGTGGATACCTACCATCTCATTAACGACAGCCTTCATCTTTACATCAATTTCGAACTCCGGCTGATCCGTTGTCCCCTTCAAACGATATTCTACGTGTGAGCCGATGTTGTCCATTAGGATGGTACCTTCTTTGAAATCCAAATCCTGCATCCCTTTTTTGAAATTCTCCTTCATCATTTTAAAAACAAACACATCAGAATCGGGAATTTTCCTTACTAATTTTCCATTATTGAGAAAACCAATTCCTGAAAGTTCCACATAATCATTCTTTCTCGATAAAATAGGAAGGTACCCATCCATTCCTTCAGCATAATAGGCATACAAGTAATCGTGTAAACTCGTTTTGGGAAAATTGAAATGCATATTATTCTCTATCAAACCTTGTAAATATTTTGATGTCGTTTCGTCCTGGGTATATCCTCCCTCAATCAACGACTTCGCCTCTCCTTCGGCAATGCCGATATACATGTTACGGCTCAACCTCGGATCCCGACTGAGAACATCGATGATATCAGAAATATCTTCTTCCGCAAGCTCTTCACTATATAAAGTCACGGCTAATTTTCCAATAGTGATTGGTTTTGAAGATTGCTTTTGTATTTCCTTTTCTACATCTTTGACTGAATCTGCCCTCACACTCAAATAAAGCTCTGAAGCAGAGGTTTTCTTTTCATCACGTCCATATTGTGGAATGGAGACGGTTCCTTCGATTTTTTCCTCTTCACCGCGGTCGTAGCCGGCAATTTCAATAATGGCATTTTCCTCGACACTTTGATTGGGCATACACCCTACCAGCAGATAGCACAGAACTATGCTTAGCAGCAAACGGGTCTTATTGTTCATTTCTTTTCCTCACTTTATCTGAGATAGTCTTTAAGACCAGAAGGACAGGGACGTATAATAATATATACATTCCCACTTGACTAGAAAAATTGTTAAGTGTGTTAATGAACGCTCTGCCCCCAGTTAGTCCTGAGCCTAAAAAAAGAACAAAACAAAAAGCCAGCAAAACATACTTCTGTTTTATTTTGAAAACACGTTTTGGAATACGTGTAGCCCCCCACAGCCCGAGACAGACGTTCGGTAAGATCACGTATAACCACATGGCAATCCCTACATATTCAAAACGTTCAATAAATGGGAATTCGACAATTTTCCAGGCTGAAATCGTCCCCCATGTGACCTGTCGCAATTGTGCCTCACTGAAATAAACAGAGGTAACGATCATACTGATCAAATAAATCATTGTTGTATAAAAGACTCCCATGTGCGCCCATTTCTTCGATTTTTCAGCATTTTTAATGAATGGATAATAAATCAATAGAAATTCCAGACCGAGGAAGCTGAGCACGCTTGCTTTTGTCGCTCCCATGATGTCTGTAAAGCTGTGACTGATTCCTGGATAAATCGTCATTGTATGCCCTGCCTGCACCGGGAAGAATTTCAATAAAAGAAGTGGAAGACCGATGGCGACGCTAATTAAACAAACGCCTGTAATAACACGGAATCCTCCAGTCACTAAGTAATACACAAGTAAAATTAAGATGAAGGCAAAAACCCACACATGGAGACTTGGGAACATCCATACTCGGATGACTTCTATGAACGTGACGATGACTGTAAACGTCAACAGAAGGAAGTAAGCGCAAAAAATCATGCTTAACAATCCTCCCAAGTATTTGCCGAACACCTTCCTATGAATTTCGACAATATCGCCCCCTCCATTTTGTAAGAGGCGATAGATCATCCAAAGGATTACGTGAAGAATCCCGCCGGCCACCAGCAAGGCAATCCACGCGTCATATCCTGCTTTCTCGACAAGAAATTGCTCAAATCCAAGAATTCCGACACCAATTTGCATCGCGTGTATTAGAAAAAATACATAGGCAGGCGTGACCAAATAGTTTTCTGGTATATTCAATCCGCTTTCGACTTTTGGTTTACTCATCGATATCCCTCTTTGCCTTGGCACGTTTGCCATCCATCCTTCCCGAGTCCTGTGTACGCATCAGGATAGGGCGTTCCGTCTGTTTACTGAATGGTAAACGGATGAATGCATCTTTCAAATCGAGAATCCTTAGTGGATAGATCGGTTCAAAGAAGGGTCTGCCGATCGATTGCAATTTAATCAGATGTCCAATGAAAAAGACCATACACATGGAAATTCCGATCAAGCCCCACAATTGGGCTCCAATGATAAAAGGAAAACGGATCAGACGAATGGTATTACCGATTTGATAGACAGGCGTCGTAAAGGATGCCAGGGCACTTAAAGCCACAATAATCAATAGGACGTTACTCGTAAGACCAGCATCAACGGCAGCTGTCCCGATAACGATACCACCTACGATACCGATTGTTTGACCGATTTTCGTCGGCAGCCGTGCTCCCGCCTCTCTCAGCAGTTCAATGGTAAGCTCAAGAACGATGACCTCAAGGATCGGAGGGAAAGGGATGTCCGACCTAGAGGAAACAATTGTCGCCATCAACTCGCCCGGAATCATTTCATGATGGTATGTCAATATCGCTACATACAAAGGTGTACTCAATACGGAGAAAATGACGGCAAATAATCGGATCAAGCGAAAAGCAGAGGCTAAATGCCATGGTAAGAAATAGTCATCCGCTGCCCCGAAAAATTCCACAACCGTAGTCGGGCATGTTAAAGCATGTGGAGACCCATCCACCAGAATGGCGACCTTGCCTTCCACAAGTGTTCCGACTACCCGGTCTGGTCTTTCTGTATCTAATAATTGCGGGAAAGGAGAATTGGAATTATCTGCGATCATCTGTGTAATAAATGAACTGTCAATCATTTGGTCATACTCGATATCATTCAAACGCTGCTTTACCGTTTCCACATTGACAGGATCAACAATTCCATCAATATAGACAACAGAAACACGGGTTTTTGTCACTTTTCCAATATTCAATTCACTGATGGTCAATTGTGGAAGAGGGAGACGCTTTCGAATTAAATTCAAATTCGTATCCAATGATTCAACAAAAGCCTCTTTAGGACCGACAACACTGAATTCCACTTCAGGAATTCCTACATCCCTTGCTTCTATAGAAGTAGCAGGAATCAGTAACACTTTTTCATCTAATTCCTTTAGTTGAATCATTACAGAGCCGATCATTACTTTCTCTCTTATAATATCCAATTGATCGGTTACTTCTACTTTTTCTATCGGTATTTTCCGTTGCATTTCTTCTAAAGAATGTAAATGAGTATTTTTAAGGAGAGGCAGTACCTGCTGGTTGATGAATTTTGGTTCATTCATCGTTTTAATATAAGAAATCGTGCAAGAAGTATCTCCTGATAATTGATAACGCACAAAATCATCAGATCCACCCAGAGTCTTAAGGAAAGACTCCAAGGATTCTTGATTAGCTGAATTCCCCTCTGACCGCTTCTTCTGTTGTTTAGGCTTCTGTTTCCATTTCCACATGACAAACTCCTTACTTGAGGGTCAGACATCTAATGCTTAAAGAAATTTCTATTATATTTTCTGCACCAAGTAATAATTTATACCCGTTCGGAAAAGATAGACAGAGAAACAAGGAGGACGAAAATGCTATATGCCTATATCAGTCCATTCATCATTCTTATTGCCATGTTTACAGCGGCTTTTTTTGTTATTGATTGGCTGGCAAAGCTCTTCATTTACACATTCATTGTCAATTTAATGTGCTTACCCTTTTTTATGCTTTACAAAGAGGAAGTCAGCCAGCGTAATACGCAATCATCACCTCAGGAGGAATCGAACCATGTCTCAAAAAATACTGACAGCCAATGAAATCGGAGTGTTGTGGACCCAATACATGGAAAATAGTATGACACTTCCCCTACTTGATTATTTTGAGAAGACTTTAGAAGATGATGAGATTCATCCCCTTCTCGAAGTAGCGAAGCAAACTGCAAACAATGGAGTCAGTCAATGTACGCAGATCTTTAAAGACGAACACTTACCTGTTCCTGACGGATACGGAAAAGAAGATTTGAATCCAAACGCCCCTAAGTTATTTACGGATGCCTTTATCCTCAATTTCCTTGAACACCTTGGGAAAGTAGGGCTAACTTCCGCCAGTTTATCTTTAGGAACCTCAGCCAGTGAAGAGGTAAGGGATTTTTTCACTAACCGAATAGAAAGACAGAGCACCCTTTATAACCAATGTGTCGAGCTAGGAATGAATAAAGGCTTATATGTAAGGGCTCCCCAAGTGGAAATCCAGGACCAAATCGAGTATGTCAAAGGAAAAAGCTATTTACATCCATTCAATAAACGTTCGTTGAATGCCATTGAAATCTCCCACTTATTTGAAAACTATAAAACGAATTCAATCGGTGAAGTGATCTGTCAGGGGTTTGCTCAAACAGGCAAGAATAAAACCATTAAAAAATATATGAGAGAAGGAAAGAATCTCTCTATTAAACACCGCAAACTTTTCTCAAGTGTACTGGACGAGTCCGGTATTCAGACTCCGATGACTTCTTCTAATTTCCTAACGATGGCTACAGACCCAGTGTTTTCAGACAGATTGATGATTTACTTGATCGGCGTATTAAGCTCCGCTGGGCATGGCAATTATGCAACAGCATCATCAGCAAGTTTACGGTATGACCTCATCTTCACTTATCAAAGATTATCTGTTGATATTGCTATGTATGCTAAAGATGGAATGGATATCATGATCAAAAATGGCTGGTTTGAAGAACCGCCTCAAGCACCAGACAGGCAGCAACTCATCCAATAACCTTTAGCGGAAGAGGAATATATATGAATGAAAAACGTTTAGAGATTTTGTTATGGAGCATCGCCTTTCCAGGGTTCGGTCAAATTTTGAACGGTCATGTTCTGAAGGGGATTGCTTTCATCATTTTAGAAGTCATCATTAACCTCAACAGCTCGTTCAACATGGCCATCATGTTCAGCTTTACCGGGGAAATCAATCAAGCAATTGAAGTGACGGACTATCAATGGCTCATGTTTTATCCATGTGTGTATATGTTCGCTGTTTGGGATGCTTATCGCTTTGCTGAAGCACAGCATCCTCCTTACGCCTATTTACCTTTTGCATTTTCTGCCTATACCGTAACAGTAGGACTCATCTTTTCTCCCGTTTTTGAAATTGCCGGCACCCAACTCGGACCTGTATGGCTGCCGATATTATTTCTCATACCAGGCATCATAATAGGACTTGTAATCAAACGACTTTTACTCAGCAAAAATCCCCCTCATTCAACATCATGAGGGGGGTTTCCTTATTTTCTTAAGCTTTGGGCTTACATTGATTGCGTTTGAAAAATCCCAAATGGTGGAATGAGACTTTACAAATCATCAATTGAGGAGGAGTTTGGGTATGACTCGTTACAATCGACAAACTGAAGGACAACCAGGCCAGGAACAGGAAAAACAGCCAGGATTGGAAGGTAAGATGAACCCTTCTCCGCTACAGGCGGACGATGATTATCAAAGTGGAAATAAATTAGCAGGTAAAGTTGCGCTCATTACCGGTGGCGACAGTGGTATTGGCCGCTCTGTAGCCATTGGGTATGCCAAAGAAGGCGCTGACGTAGCTATTTCTTATCTGGAAGAACACGAAGATGCTGAATATACAAAGAAGCAAGTGGAAGCTCAAGGCCGCCGTGCGATTTTGATCCCGGGAGATGTAGGTGAAGAATCTGTCTGTATTGATGCCGTGAATCGGACGGTCGATGAATTGGGACAGTTGGATATACTCGTCAATAATGCTGCCGAACAGCACCCGACCGATGATATATTGAACATTTCTGTCGAGCAGTTAGAAAGCACATTCAAAACAAATATCTATTCAATGTTCCACTTGACCAAAGCAGCGATTCCACATTTGAAACAAGGTAGCTCCATTATAAACACCGCTTCCGTGAATCCATATGTCGGTAACCCGGAACTGGTTGATTACACCGCGACAAAAGGAGCTGTGGTCGGATTCACCCGCTCCATGGCTAAACAGCTCGTGGATAAAGGAATTCGTGTCAACGGCATTGCCCCAGGACCAATTTGGACTCCATTGATCCCATCAACATTTTCTGATGAAAAAGTGGAGCAGTTCGGAACCAACACACCGATGGGACGTCCTGGACAACCGGTGGAGCATGTCGGCAGCTATGTCCTGCTTGCCTCTGATGATTCCACCTACATGACAGGCCAGTTCATTCATATCAATGGCGGTATGTTCACCTCCAGCTGATCGACGGTTGGAGAGTATGAGCCAATGAACGGACTTGTGACACTACAAAAAATTCCGTATCACTATTAGTGATACGGAATTTTTTTATCTGCCCAGCCAGCCACCATCTACAGCTAGTTGATGACCATGGATATATTGAGAGGCATCTGATGCTAAAAATACAGCAGCACCTATGAAATCTTCCGGTTTACCCCAATCGCCTGCTGGGATACGGTCAAGGATTTGTTGGTTACGGTTTTCATCATTGATGAGGGCCGTATTCATATCTGTAGCAACGTAACCTGGCACAATGCTGTTGACATTCACATGATGGGGAGCCCATTCATTCGACAGGGCTTTCGTCAATTGGGAAACACCGCCTTTTGAAGCCGCATAGGCAGGTACCCGAATACCTCCTTGATAGGATAGTAATGACGCGAAGTTTATGATTTTGCCACTTTCCTGTGGAACCATATACCTTCCTGCCTGCTGACAGAGTACCCATGTGGTTTTCAGGTTGATGTTAATCACTTCATCCCAGTCTTCCTCTGAGAAGTCTACAGCGTCTGAACGCCTTTGGATTCCTGCCGCGTTTAAAAGAATATCTATTTTTCCAAAAGTCTCAACAACTGAAGGAATCGCACCTTTTACTTGTTCTGCATCATTCAGATCACAAGCAATGATATGACATGTCCTTCCAAGAGATTCAATTTCCTCTTTCACATCGGTTTGATCGGGCTTGCGCTGCAGCAAAGCGATGTCTGCCCCTGCTTCTGCCAATCCGATTGCGACTGAACGACCAATGCCCCGGGTCCCTCCTGTAACGGCTGCAACTTTCCCATCTAATTGAAATAAACCTTGTTTCATTGAAATCCCCTTTCGATCTATTATTAATAGCGCTTTCATACCCTATTATAACTCTTTTACCCCAATAAAGAAAATCCTTTTCATAAGGTTAATTGAATAAAGAAAATTTTTTCCTTCATTTTTTGAAAAAGATGTGTTCTGCGTGTAAGCAGTCTTTCTCTAAGGTGATTTTCCCGAAAGAATAGAAAGGCAGCCTGCGTTTGTCTGTTACAGAACCAGGGTTGAACAGGAGTGTTTTTTTAAAGTAACGGAGAACAGGTATGTGGGAGTGGCCAAAAATGAGTAAATCGACAGGCACTTCCTCAAACGCCTCGAGAGCGCGTTTTTCTGTAGTCTTTTTTTCTCCATGCCCATGGACGATCCCGATTGTATACCCTTCACATTCCACTTTCTGTTTATAAGGGAAGACTCCGCGGATATCCTCTTCATCGATATTGCCATAAACACCAACAACAGGCGCGTAGGTTTTCAGTTGTTCGTAAATATCTAAACTCTTCCAATCTCCTGCATGGATAATCATGTCAGCAGCAGGCAGCTCCTCTATTAAACGCCTTGGTAACTGTCGTGCTTTCTCAGGCATATGCGTATCGGATATTACTAAAAGGTTCATATTCTCCCTCTTTTCTTTAAAGTCCCTTATCTGTAAGCTCGGTTTCGTTGCTTTCGCTTGGAGAAATAGGGTCTTGGAAATGGATCGCTTTCCGCGGGGAAGACGGCAAGCCTCCTCGGGGCTGCGCCCCTGTGGGGTCTCGCCAGTCTATCCTTTCCCGCAGGAGTCTCACCATTTCCAAGACCCTATTTCCATGATTGGAGGAACGAAACCAACATTCCAGATCATAAAAGGATCCTACTACAAAAGGCTCTATCATGGGTGTTTGAGCATTATCTCAACCTTCCAGGCTAAAAATAGTTTCGACCGATTCCAAAGAAACCTATATTGCAAGGGGCGTTGGGAACGGGGAGACTCTTGCGGAAAAGAGTTCTAGGTGAGGACCCGAAGAACTCGAGGAGGATCGACGGACTCCCGTGGAAAGCGACTCTTTCCTCAACGCCCCTTCTCCACACAGTATCTTGGGATCGAGTCTTCAAGTATCCTGCGAGTTTGGGGAATAGGTCACTTTTAACTGAGGCTATGAAAAATCCTCTCCATCTGAAGATGGAGAGGATTAAGGTGCTTATTGAATCGGTGTTTTGTTTGGTGTGCCCGCTTTTCGCGGATATTTCTTCGGTGTTTTTCTCCGTTTTTCAATAATCGCGATATTCCGTTCACTACCTTCTTCAGGCAGTTCAAAGGTGTGTACATCCACTACTTCCCCGCCAACGGTTTGGATAGCGACCTGCGCATCTTCCATTTCCTCATTCAAATTAGGCCCTTTCATTGCAATGAAGTGACCGCCTTTTGTTGTCAGTGGAAGGCACAATTCACTTAGTACGGACATTCGCGCCACAGCACGGGCCATAACAAGGTCGTATCCTTCCCGAAAATCTGCGTTTTTACCAAAATTTTCGGCACGGTCATGATAAAAAGCGACATCATCCAATTCCAATTCATGGGCTAAGTGGTTCAAAAATGTGATACGCTTCTTCAAAGAATCGACAATCGTCACTTTCAAATGGGGAAAGACGATTTTCAATGGAAGACTTGGAAAGCCCGCTCCTGCTCCCACATCACAAATCCGGATCGGTTGATCGTTAAAATCATAATAAAAGGCAGCAGTCAGAGAATCATAGAAGTGTTTTAGATAAACCCCTTCTTGATCGGTAATCGCTGTGAGATTCATTTTTTCATTCCATTCCACTAAAATCTCAAAATAACGGTGGAATTGGTTTTGTTGTTTTTCATCCAGTACAATACCCTGTTTTTGCAGAGCTTCCAGAAAGGTGTTTGTATCCATAAGTCCATCCTTTCAAATTATTCGCCAGACACGCGCGCAATTTTACCCTGTTCGATATAGACAAGGAGAATCGATACGTCAGCTGGATTGACACCTGAGACACGGGACGCTTGACCGACCGATAATGGACGGACGGCTTTTAAGCGGTCGCGCGCTTCTGTCGCAAGTCCATTGATGGCATCATAATCAATGTCATCTGGAATCTTCTTCGTCTCCATTTTCTTCATACGGTCGATTTGTTCCAGGGCTTTCTTGATATACCCGCTGTATTTCACCTGGATTTCCACTTGCTCTTTGACATCTTCCGGCAGTGTCACATCACTAGGTGTCACTTTCTCAAGGTGACTGTATTTCATCTCTGGACGCTTCAGAAGATCGATCGCTCTTACAGCATCCTTCAGCTTGGATCCGCCCGCTTCTTCGATGACGGCTTGTACTTCATCCGTTTCTTTCAAGATGACCTTGTCCAAGCGTTTCTTCTCCTCTTCAATCAAACGTTTCTTCTCCTGGAAGCGTTCGTAACGATCTTGAGGAATCAAACCTAATTGATAGCCGATTTCCGTTAATCGAAGGTCAGCGTTATCATGGCGGAGCATCAATCTGAACTCAGCACGGGAGGTCAGCAGGCGGTATGGTTCTCCCGTTCCTTTCGTCACAAGGTCATCGATCATGACACCGATATAACCTTGAGAACGATCAAGAATCAACGGTTCTAAATTCAATGCTTTCGCGGCGGCATTGATTCCAGCCATTAGTCCCTGGCCAGCTGCTTCCTCATAGCCGGAGGTACCATTGATCTGACCAGCCGTGAATAGCCCCTCGATTTGTTTTGTCTCGAGCGTCGGCCACAGTTGTGTAGGTACGACAGAATCATATTCAATCGCATAACCAGCGCGCATGATTTCTGCTTTCTCAAGACCTGGAACTGTCCGCATCATTTCATTTTGAACGAATTCAGGTAAAGAAGTGGAAAGTCCTTGCACATAGACTTCCTCGGTATCTCTTCCTTCTGGTTCTAAGAAAATTTGGTGGCGTGGCTTATCATTGAAACGTACGATTTTGTCTTCGATCGAAGGACAATAACGTGGCCCCGTTCCTTTGATCGCCCCTGAATACATCGCTGAAAGTCCCAGGTTATCATTGATGATTCTGTGCGTTTCTTCATTCGTATATGTCAGCCAGCACGGAATTTGATCTGTAATAAATTCTGTGGTCTCGTAAGAAAAGGAACGAGGCTCCTCTTCCCCTGGCTGGATTTCCGTTTTTGAGTAGTCAATGGTATGACTATTCACACGCATCGGCGTCCCTGTCTTGAAACGGACCATTTCGATGCCCATTTCCTCTAACTGTTCTGAAAGGGAAACGGTGGAACGCTGGTTATTCGGCCCACTCTCATAAGATAAATCTCCGATGATGACTCTGCCGCGCATGAACGTACCTGTAGTTACGATTACTGAAGGGGCATAATAAGCAGCCTTTGTCTCTGTAACGACCCCTTTGATTTGATTATCTTCCACTAAGACCTTCTCTACCATAGCTTGACGAAGGGTCAAGTTTTCCTGATTTTCAAGGACCTGCTTCATTTCTTTTATATAAAGGGGCTTATCCGCTTGAGCACGTAATGCCCTTACTGCTGGTCCTTTTCTAGTGTTGAGAAGACGCATTTGAATGTGTGTCTTATCAATGACTTTCCCCATTGCACCGCCTAAAGCGTCCACTTCTCGTACTACAATCCCTTTTGCCGGCCCTCCGATTGACGGGTTACATGGCATAAAAGCAACAAGGTCAAGGTTCAAAGATAGCATAAGCGTTTTCGCTCCACGCCTTGCAGCAGCAAGTCCTGCTTCTACTCCAGCATGACCGGCACCTATTACAATTACATCATAATGCCCTGCATCATAAGTCATTTGGATGTCTCTCCTTTGTTGATTATTTTCCTAAGCAAAACTGTGAAAACAACTGATCGATCAAGCTCTCATGTACGGTCTCACCGACAATTTCACCAAGGATCTCCCATGTTCTCGTCACATCGATCTGGACGACATCAAGAGGCACACCCAGTTCCATTCCGCTTTGTGCATCCTCAAGTGATTGCTTCGCCTGCTTGAGCAATTGGACATGCCGGACATTGGATACATACGTCATGTCACCAGCGTCCAAATCTCCTTCAAAGAATGTGTCACCAATAGCTTTCTCTAATTGGTCAATCCCTTCTTCATGAATCAATGAAGTTGTGATGACAGGATGCTCTCCCGCTAGTTGCTTCACTCGATCGATATCTAATTTATGATCTAAATCCATCTTGTTGACGATGACAATGACATTCATATCATTAATCGCTTCAAATAATTTCTCATCTTCTTCATTCAATTCATCCCCATAGTTTAACACAAGAAGGATGAGGTCAGCTTCTTTCAACACCTGCCTTGAACGCTCAACACCAATACGCTCGACGATGTCTTCCGTTTCTCTGATGCCCGCTGTATCGACTAACCTTAGTGGCACACCTCTGACATTAACATATTCTTCAATGACATCACGGGTCGTTCCAGGGATTTCAGTCACAATCGCTTTATTTTCATGAACCAGAGCATTCATCAACGAAGATTTTCCGACATTAGGCCGGCCGATGATCGCCGTTCCTAACCCTTCTCTAAGAATCTTCCCTTGTTTTGCTGTTTCTAATAAACGGGAAACTTCTTCATGGACCTCTTTCGTCTTTTCTTCCATCATCTCATGAGACATTTCTTCGACATCATCATACTCAGGATAATCGATATTCACTTCTACATGAGCTAATGTTTCAAGCAGCTTCTGTCTCAATTCCTGGATAAGCTTCGATAAGCGTCCATCCATCTGTTTCAGAGCGACATTCATTGCCCGGTCTGTTTTTGCCCGAATCAAGTCCATGACCGCTTCAGCTTGAGATAAATCAATCCGTCCATTGAGAAACGCCCGCTTAGTGAACTCGCCCGGCTCAGCCAATCGTGCTCCACTTGCGAGTACAATCTCCAACAAACGATTCACTGAAACTAAGCCGCCATGGCAATTGATTTCAACGATATCTTCCCTTGTAAATGTCCTCGGGGCACGCATGACGGATACCATCACTTCTTCCGCCATTTCACCCGTCTCTGGATCAATAATTTTTCCGTAATGCATTGTGTGGGAATCGACATTGTTCAAATCTTTCCCTTTAAATAGATCAGCAGCAATCTTAACCGCTTCTGGTCCACTCAAACGGACAATAGCAATCGCACCTTCACCCATCGGAGTCGAAATCGCAGTTATCGTATCCGTTTCCACACGCACTCACCTCCTGAAATATTACGTATCTATAGTTATCCACAATTAAATTTTTTATTGTTGTCACTAACATACTACCTTACCACACCGCCACGTGTTTTGAAAAGATATCAACACCCTGATAAGGTATAAAAATGCGCTCATCAATTATCCACATGTGTATAATTGATTTTCTTTTCATTTTCCCCAATTTTTAATAGAGCGATACGGGCCCCTGTCTTCGGACAAAGAGCGCTGAAATCTTAATCCGAAATACTTGAGGGCAGTTAATAATTTCATAGCAGCTCAAAAAAAATACTTCTGCCAATGTATTTTGACAGAAGTATTCGGGTGACACCATTAAGAAGGGCGGATGACGACATGCCGCCTGGGGTCATTGCCATCAGAATCCGTATTCACTTTTTTATGATCTTGTAAGGCTGTATGAATAATTTTTCTTTCATAGGAAGGCATCGGCTCGAGCTTGACTTCTTGATTCGTACGGATCGCTTTTTCAGCAAGACGTTGAGCCAAGTTTTCCAGGGTCTCTTTCCTGCGACCGCGATATCCTTCCGCATCCAGCATCACTGTGTAAAAAATATCTGATTCACGATTGACGACCAATTGAGCTAAGTATTGGAGTGAATTCAACGTTTGACCACGTTTTCCAATAAGCATGGCTATCTTTTCACCTTCTAAATCCATATAGATCTCTCTTTGGTGGATTTCGGTGTTCACTTGAACAGGAGCGCCCATTTGTTCTGCTACTTCATAGATGAATGTTTCGGCATCCTGCACCGGATTTTTCTTAATCGATACTTTAACAATGGCTGGTTTTGTACCAAAGCCAAGAAATCCTTTTTTACCTTCATCAATGATCTCGGCATCCACCTGATCTTCTGATGTCTGTAATTGCTCTAGTGCTGATTGGATGGCCGTTTCAACTGTGTTTCCCGTAGCAGTTATTTGCTTCACTCGCCTGCTCCTCCCGTCGAATCTTTCATCATAGGTTTACGAATGAAAATGGTTTGAAGAATCATCACGATGTTACCGACAATCCAGTACAACGCCAACGCTGATGGGAAGAAGAAGGCAAAGGTACCAATCATAAGCGGCATGATATAAAGCATCATTTGCATTTGCGGATTTTGTGCCGCCGCTCCGCCAGCCATCATTAATTTCTGTTGTAGGAATGTGGTCGCAGCTGTCAATATCGCTAAGAATGGATCTGATTGTCCCAATTCAAGCCATAAGAAATTATGAGTCTGAATTTCCGAAGTTCTCATGATTGCATGGTAGAAACCGATCAGAATCGGCATTTGCACGATAATCGGTAAACAGCCCGCTAATGGATTGACTCCATTTTTTTGGAAAAGCTGCATCGTCTCTTGTTGCAGTTTTTGTTGTGATTGAGCATCTTTTGATGAATATTTCTCACGCAATTCTTTCAGTTCTGGTTGGATATCCTGCATGGCTTTTGAACTCTTCAATTGCTTCACGTTCAATGGTAAAAGTAACACGCGGATAATGATGGTAACGATAATGATCGCCAAACCATAGCTTCCATTTGTGAAATCAGCGAAAAACAACAAAGTTTTCGACAATGGATAAACAATGTACTCATTCCAGAATCCTGTACTATCCGTGGTGATGTCCTGGTTCACATCCATACACCCGGATAGGAACGTAAGCAAACCTGCCATCGCAAGCAGGGTTAACATTTTATTACGCAACGTTCCTTCCTCCTTACTGAATCGCTCTTAAGCTAAAAAACTAACCTTTGAATATACTACATACTACATGACATTCATAAGTTTAGCATTAGTTCCCAGCATAATTCTATATGATTACAGTCTAATTTTTTTATTTAATAGCTTGGACCTTGATAAAACATGGTGCAAGCTTCGTTTTATTTCATGAAAACCCATTTGATTCGTCGGTTTCCTTGCTATTATGACCAGGTCATAACGAGGCTGTATATGGTCTTCAAGTTCATGGAAGGCCTGCCTTAAATATCGCTTCACCTGATTCCGCAATACCGCCGGGCCAATTTTTTTACTCACAGATAAACCGATACGGAAATGGGACTGGTCCTCTTTTTCCATATAATAAAGGACCAATTGCCTGTTAGCGAATGATTGCCCACCTTGAAAAACCTTTTGAAACTCTTCATTTTTTTTAATCCGATAAGCTTTCTTCATCGAACACCCTCCACTATAGAAAAGCGCAAACGCCTGGATAGACCCGACACGCATAAGACGAGGTTCGCAGTGAGGTGGTTTTTCCTCACGGAGATCATCGACTTATGTCTCGAGGGACTAGGCGTTGGAGCTGGACATTAGAAAAGCGCAAACGCCTTGATAGGCCCGACACGCATAAGACGAGGTTCGCAGTGAGGTGGTTTTTCCTCACGGAGATCATCGACTTGTGTCGCGAGGGGCTGGGCGTTGGAGCTGGACATTAGAAAAGCGCCGGTGCCTTCTGAAGACCTTCGGCTGCTCTCAAAACAAAAGAGGGACGTTAGATCCGCCCCTGCTCCTGTCACCTTATACTGAAAAAAAGACCACTGATTGTTTTCAGTGGCCTATGCTGATAAAACTTTTCTTCCTTTGCTGCGACGGCGTGCAAGAACTTTACGACCGTTCTTACTGCTCATACGTGCACGGAAGCCGTGTACTTTTTTGCGCTTACGGTTATTTGGTTGAAATGTGCGTTTCATTATATATACACCTCCTGGGAAAAATTCCAATAATACATAATCTAAAAGGCAGTCCCGATTAGTATAATCAAAATACTCCCCTTTTGTCAACATTCATTTTCTACATCCAATAGATAAGGATCACAGCGTTATATAACAGCCCTGTACTATAACAAAGGTTCGGATCTTCCATAATAAAAGGCGAACAAAACATCCCCTAGCGAACATTCACAGATGTTGTGTATAATTTTTTCTTGTGGATACGACTGTCCACAGCAATTATCGACAAGAAAATCACAAAATCTACTGTTGTGGATGAAGATTGTCTACAAGTTGTTATAATTGTGGATAAGTTAAAGCGAACCATTGCAACAAGCCGTTTTATTTGGTATCATATTTGTGTTTAACCGTGACTGACTTCTGAAGACTAAAAATCTTTTCCACAGAGTGTGGATAACATGTGGACAGTTGTTAACACGCTTGTTTATGTGATTATGCACAAGTATGTGGATACTGAAAATAACTATCTAGAACTCTAGTGAAATCAACCCTCGGACATCCACATCCGATCAGAGGTTTTTTATCGTAGAATATTATACAAACCTTATACGAACGCCTTTCGATCCTTTTGCTACGTTCGAAAAAGAGAACGAAAGGTTTTTTTGTTTTCCACTGAAATAGAAAGGGGTGAAAAAATTTGGAGAACATCAATGAATTATGGACGAATACGTTGGATCAAATTAAAGAGAAAATCAGTAAGCCGAGTTTTGAGACCTGGTTGAAAGCGACAAAAGCTGATTCTCTTAATGAAAATACGCTTACGATCGTTGCTCCGAATGAATTCGCCAGAGATTGGCTTGAAAATCAATATGAAGGTTTGATTACAGAGACCTTATATGAAGTGACGGGCGCGGAACTGGATACGAAGTTCATCATACCGGAATCTAAAGAGGAATCATTGGAAGATGTAAAACTTTCATCGAAAAATGTACCGAATGTCAAAAACAATGGCAATGAGGAATCACCACAAAGCATGCTGAACTCGAAGTACACCTTCGACACATTTGTCATTGGCTCGGGGAACCGGTTCGCTCATGCGGCTTCTTTAGCTGTGGCTGAAGCACCTGCCAAAGCTTATAATCCACTGTTCATTTACGGGGGCGTCGGACTGGGTAAAACCCACCTCATGCATGCCATCGGCCACTATGTACTGGATCACAACCCTAATGCGAAAGTCGTTTATTTATCATCAGAAAAATTCACCAATGAATTCATCAATTCCATCCGTGACAATAAAGCGGTGAACTTCCGTAATAAATACCGCAGTGTCGATGTGCTTTTAATTGATGATATCCAGTTCTTAGCTGGAAAAGAACAAACACAGGAAGAGTTCTTCCATACATTCAATACACTCCATGAAGAAAGCAAACAAATCGTCATCTCAAGTGATCGGCCTCCAAAAGAAATTCCTACATTGGAAGACCGGTTACGTTCGCGATTTGAATGGGGACTGATTACAGATATTACGCCGCCTGATCTAGAAACAAGGATTGCGATTCTGCGCAAAAAAGCTAAAGCAGAAGGCCTGGATATCCCTAATGAAGTGATGCTTTACATCGCCAATCAAATCGATACCAACATCCGTGAACTTGAAGGGGCGCTTATTCGTGTGGTTGCTTACTCTTCCCTGATCAACAGGGATATCAATGCTTCATTAGCTGCTGAAGCGTTGAAAGATATCATTCCTAGTTCAAAACCGAAAGTAATAACGATTGAGGGTATACAAGAGATAGTAGGAGAGAAGTACAATGTGAGATTGGAAGACTTCCCTGCTAAAAAAAGGACGAAATCCGTCGCCTTCCCTCGTCAGATTGCGATGTACCTTTCAAGAGAACTGACTGACTTTTCATTGCCAAAAATCGGGGAAGAGTTTGGAGGACGGGATCATACGACAGTCATCCATGCTCATGAAAAAATATCAAGAATGGTAGCAGATGATCAGCAGCTGCAAAGAGAACTAGATGAAATCAAAGAACAACTGAAAACTCACTAGTGGATAATGTGTATAAAGGGTACACATTCATCAACAACTTATGCACATGTGGATAACCTAGAACTGACAGTCTTCACTTCCGTTATCCACATTTCCACAGGCCATACTAGTACTATTACTATATTTTATATAAAAAATAATTAAATATATGCTCATTAGGAGGAGTGTATTGAAATGAAATTTGTAATCCAGAGGGACCAACTGATCGCCAGCGTCCAAAACGTAATGAAAGCTATATCTTCGAGAACGACAATTCCAATCTTGACGGGAATGAAAATCGAGGCTTCAGAAGAGGGTATCAAATTGACCGGTAGTGATTCAGATATTTCTATTGAATCTTTTATCCCCACAGAAGAAGATGGTATTGTTTATGTGGAAAATATCGAACCTGGCAGTATCGTGCTCCAAGCAAAATATTTCCCGGACATCGTTCGTAAACTGCCTCAAAACACGGTGGAAATTGAAAGTGATAACACAAGGAATATAACGATTCGCTCAGGAAATGCAGAATTTCACTTGAATGGGCAGGATCCAGAAGAATATCCGCAGTTACCACAACTGCATACAGAAGAGAGCTTTGAATTACCAATTGACCTTTTGAAGAATTTAATCCGACAAACGGTATTCGCTGTATCCACTTCAGAAACGCGACCGATTCTTACAGGTGTCCACATCCGTATGGAAGAAGGTGAACTGGAATTTATTGCGACCGATAGTCACCGTCTTGCATCCCGCAAGATTCCTTTGGAACAACCTGAAGGTAAATCTTTACCTGCCGTGGTCATTCCAGGGAAGAGTTTAACGGAATTGAACAAAATCCTTGATGATTCTGAAGACACCATTGAAATCAGTGTCACGGACAATCAAGTACTTTTCCGTACCAAACATTTATATTTCTTATCCCGTTTACTGGACGGAAACTATCCTGAAACATCCCGTTTAATTCCAGAGCAGAGCAAAACCATTGTGAAGATAGACACGAAGGAATTGTTGCAGTCTGTCGATCGGGCTTCCCTGCTATCGAAAGAAAACCGAAACAATGTGGTACGTTTGATGACGAAAGAGAACAATCACTTAGAAATCACAGGGAATTCTCCAGAAGTGGGGAATGTGGTTGAAGAAGTATTAGCGAATGATGTCGATGGGGAAGATCTGAAAATTTCCTTCAGCGCGAAGTACATGATGGATGCATTGAAAGCAGTTGATTATGATCAAGTAAAAGTTGAATTCACAGGAGCTATGCGGCCATTTTTGATTCGTCCTGTAGATGATGAACAAATTTTGCAATTGATTTTACCTGTACGTACGTATTGATCGGCCAAGTATGAGACGAATATAAACAAGATTAAGAAGATGCTGTTATGGATTCTATAATGGCATCTTCTTTCTTTTCTCTCTGACCAGAAATATAAAAATAATAAAAAATCAACAACCAAGGCCCCTCACTTTTGGTGAAGAATGAACGAAATTTCACTTTAAGTCACTTGCACTTTCTTTACGGCCCTATCTTTAGTAAAATGAAAGATAGGTGAATTCATGGAATAGGGTGAATAAATATGAGCGAAGAAATTGGGATAACTACGGAATACATTCCATTGGGACAATTTTTAAAGTTAGCGAATATTGTCGAATCAGGCGGAATGGTTAAAATTTTCCTGGCTGAATTTGAAGTTTTTGTAAATGGAGAGCTTGAAAATCGTCGTGGTCGTAAACTGTACCTGGGAGATACAGTAGAAATAGAAGAATTCGGCAGCTTCACAGTTGTCCAAGAAGGATGAGGTTATAAGAAGCGCCTATGCACATTCATGAATTGTCATTGCGATCATTCAGAAATTATGATCAGCTTTCTTTGACATTCGACGATAAGATCAATGTCATCATTGGTGAAAATGCCCAGGGTAAGACCAATTTGATGGAAGCGATCTATGTTTTAGCCTTTGCGAGGTCCCACCGTACTCCCAGGGATAAAGAATTGATACAGTGGGATGAAGAGTATGGTAAAATAAAAGGGACTATCTATAAACGGAATCGTCGTTTTCCTTTGGAAATCATCATTTCCAAGAAAGGGAAAAAAGCGAAGTTAAATCATATTGAGCAAAAGCGCCTCAGCGATTATATCGGTGCTTTGAATGTGGTCATGTTTGCACCTGAGGATCTCAATCTTGTCAAAGGGAGCCCTCAGGTGCGTCGTCGGTTTATTGACATGGAAATCGGTCAGATCCAGCCTACTTACATTTATCACTTAGGACAGTATCAAAAAATTCTGAGGCAGCGAAATCATTTATTGAAAGACCTGCAAAGGAAACCAGGGGCTGATCGGACGATGCTCGGAGTCATGACAGAACAACTGATCGAGCATGCGACGACAATCGTTGAACGCAGATTCAAGTTCCTCCAGCTGCTACGTTCTTGGGCGGCTCCGATCCATAAGGGGATCAGTCGTCAATTGGAAAAACTGGAAATCGCCTATGATGCGAGTGTAAGAGTATCAGAGGATATGAATTTGGAAACAATAAAGAGAACATACACTGATAAATTCCTGGATATAGAATCAAAAGAGGTTGAACGTGGGACCACTTTAGCTGGTCCGCATAGGGATGACCTTGTTTTTTATGTGAACGGAAAAGATGTACAGACTTATGGCTCGCAAGGTCAACAGCGGACGACGGCGCTGTCTTTGAAACTTGCGGAGATTGAATTGATTCATAGTGAAGTAGGTGAATATCCGATATTACTATTGGATGATGTACTAAGTGAATTGGACGATTACAGGCAGTCACATTTGCTTCATACGATTCAAGGGAAAGTGCAGACTTTCGTCTCTACTACCAGCATTGACGGAATTGAACATGAAGCCCTTGAACAAGCGGAAATCTTCCGTGTCAGTGAAGGAACGATAGACATAGAGAAATGAGGTGGGAGATTGTTCATTCACATCGGGGATGATCATGTGATCCAGTCGAAGGATGTCGTAGCCATTATCGATCATAGTTTGATATCCTCCTCTTCAATCATTGAGGAGATGATCTTTAATCAACGGAAAGATAGACGTGTGATTGAAACGGAAGATCACGAGGCGAAAGCAATCGTCATAACGAATGATGTGATTTATTTTAGTCCGCTTTCTGTTTTCACCTTGAAGAAACGGGCTAACATGATGACCACTTTAAATAAATTGGAAGATTTCTCGGAAGAAACGGAATGGTGAAATAAAGATAGATTTTGGCGTAAGAAAATCCACGTAAAACCATTTGAGAAATGTAGGTGAGTACCATGAAGGAAGATATTATCGAAGAACAGCAGGCTTATGATGAAAGTCAGATACAGGTACTGGAAGGTTTAGAAGCCGTCCGGAAGAGACCCGGAATGTATATCGGCTCAACGAACGAGAAGGGTCTTCACCATTTAGTTTGGGAAATTGTCGATAATAGTATCGATGAGGCCATGGCCGGTTTTTGCGATCAAATTCAAGTCACCATTGAGAAAGATAACAGCATTACTGTTACGGATAATGGCCGAGGAGTTCCTGTCGGGATTCAAGAAAAGACCGGTCGTCCAGCCGTAGAAGTCATCCTTACTGTGCTTCACGCAGGGGGTAAGTTCGGGGGCGGCGGTTATAAGGTTTCCGGCGGACTTCACGGTGTGGGTGCATCTGTGGTGAACGCATTATCTTCAAAGCTGGAGGTATTTGTCCATCGGGATGGCCAGATTCATTACCAGGCGTACCATCGCGGAGTGCCGGAGGAAGACTTGAAGGTGATCGGAGAGACTGATCAAACCGGAACAAAGATTCAATTCACTCCTGATATTGAAATTTTTTCAGAGACTCAAGAATATAATTTCGAAACATTAGCCAATCGATTACGTGAGCTCGCATTCTTGAATAAAGGATTGACCATCACGATCGAAGATAAACGCACCGACGAAGATCCAGTCGAATATTACTATGAGGGCGGAATTTTATCCTACGTCGAGCATATGAACCGCACGCGTCAAGCGTTGCACGAGGCGTTTTTCTTAGAAGACGAACAAGAGGATATATCGATTGAAATCGCTATGCAGTACAATGATGGATTTGCCAGCAATCTTTATTCTTACGCAAACAACATTCATACGTATGAAGGCGGAACGCACGAATCAGGCTTTAAGACAGGGCTGACTCGTGTCATAAATGACTATGCGCGAAAGAACAACATGTTCAAAGAGACCGATCCGAACTTGACTGGTGATGATGTGCGTGAAGGTTTGACTGCCATCATTTCCATCAAGCACCCGGATCCCCAATTCGAAGGGCAGACGAAAACGAAACTTGGAAATAGTGAAGCCCGTACGGTTACAGATGCGCTGTTTTCAGAGAAATTTTCCAGATTCCTGTTCGAAAATCCGAACATGGCGAAGACCATCGTGGAAAAAGGACTGATGGCTTCAAGAGCTCGTATGGCAGCTAAGAAAGCACGTGAACTGACACGAAGGAAAAGTGCTTTAGAAGTATCCAACCTTCCAGGTAAATTGGCGGACTGTTCATCAAAAGATGCCAAAATATCTGAAATCTACATCGTTGAGGGTGACTCAGCAGGTGGTTCAGCCAAACAAGGGCGGGATCGTCATTTCCAAGCTATCCTACCTTTGAGAGGTAAGATCATCAATGTAGAGAAAGCGCGGTTAGACAAGATTTTATCGAACAATGAAGTCCGTGCGATAATCACAGCATTAGGTACAGGGATCGGAGAGGACTTCGATATTTCCAAAGCCCGTTACCATAAAATCGTGATTATGACGGATGCTGATGTCGATGGGGCGCACATCCGGACTTTACTGTTGACGTTCTTCTATCGTTATATGCGGCCATTGATTGAAAAAGGGTACATCTATATTGCCCAGCCACCGCTTTACAAGATTCAGCAAGGAAAAGCGATTAACTATACGTATAGTGATAAACAGCTGGATGCGAAACTTGCTGAACTATCGAAGTCGCCTAAACCAAGCGTTCAGCGTTATAAGGGTCTTGGAGAGATGAACCCTGAACAACTTTGGGAAACTACGATGGATCCTGACACACGTTCGATGCTTCAAGTCAGCTTAGAAGATGCGATCGGAGCAGACGAAACGTTTGATATCCTGATGGGGGACAAAGTCGAACCAAGACGTAACTTCATTCAGGAAAATGCTCAATATGTACAAAACCTTGATGTTTGATCCGATCGAATGTTAAGCATCATAGACGTCATTTGACGTGAAGGAATAGATTGGAGAAGGGAATCAAGTCCTTCTCCTCCTTAAAGGCAATTAGGAGGTAAAAAAGAATGGTGGATCAACCCGAACGCCCGCGCGTACAGGAAATAAACATCAGCCAAGAAATGCGTACTTCCTTCTTGGATTACGCGATGAGTGTCATCGTCGCACGTGCCCTCCCAGACGTTAGGGATGGCTTGAAGCCTGTACACCGAAGAATATTGTATGCGATGCATGACCTTGGTATGCATTCAGATAAAGCTTATAAAAAATCTGCCCGTATCGTAGGTGAGGTTATTGGTAAGTACCACCCTCACGGCGACTCCGCTGTGTACGATACGATGGTGCGTATGGCTCAGGACTTCAACTATCGTTATATGCTGGTCGATGGTCACGGGAACTTTGGTTCAGTCGATGGAGATGCAGCAGCAGCTATGCGTTATACAGAGGCAAGAATGTCAAAAATTTCGATGGAAATCCTCCGTGATATCAATAAAGATACCATCGATTATGATGACAACTACGATGGTACGGAAAGAGAACCAATCGTACTCCCTGCCAAATTCCCGAACTTGCTCGTAAATGGCGGGTCCGGAATCGCAGTCGGAATGGCAACCAATATCCCACCCCATCAATTAGGGGAAGTGATCGATGCCGTTCTTGCGTTAAGTAAAGATCCTGATATTACGATACAGGAATTGATGGAGAACCATATTTACGGACCGGACTTCCCGACAGCTGGTAAAATTCTCGGAATGAGCGGAATCCGTAAAGCTTATGAAACAGGAAAAGGATCAATTACGGTCCGGGCTGATGTCGAAATTGATGAACAGGCAAATGGAAAATCCCGCCTGATCGTTACGGAATTACCGTATCAAGTCAACAAAGCCCGTCTAGTTGAAAAGATCGCGGACCTGGCCCGTGATAAGAAAATCGACGGGATCACTGATTTGCGTGATGAATCAGACCGTAATGGTATGCGTGTAGTGATTGAACTGCGACGTGATGCCAACCCGAACGTCCTTTTAAACAATCTTTATAAAATGACGGCCTTACAATCTACATTCGGCATCAATATGTTAGCTCTTGTGAATGGACATCCAAGGGTATTGAACCTGAAGCAGTGTCTCGTGCATTATCTCGATCACCAGAAAGTCGTCATTAGAAGACGGACAGAGTATGAGCTGAGAAAGGCAGAAGCCCGGGCTCACATTTTAGCTGGTCTGCGAATTGCACTCGATCATTTGGATGAGGTCATTTCATTGATTCGCGAATCACAAACGACGGACATCGCCCGCACGGGTCTGATGGAACGTTTCGGCCTTTCTGAGAAACAGGCACAAGCGATTCTTGATATGCGCTTGCAGCGTTTGACAGGGCTTGAACGGGAGAAGATTGAAGATGAGTACAATGAAATCACAAACTTGATTGCTGAATTGAAGGCGATCTTAGCGGATGACGAAAAGGTGCTTGAAATCATCCGTGAAGAGCTAGTGGATGTCAAAGAACGCTTTAACGATGAGCGGCGAACAGAAATTATTCTAGGTGGCACAGACTTTATCGAAGACGAAGACTTGATTCCTGAAGAGACGGTCATCGTGACAGTAACCCACCAGGGATATGTGAAGCGCTTGCCTGCCAATACGTACCGTTCTCAACGAAGAGGGGGACGTGGTGTGCAAGGAATGGGGACACATGAGGAAGACTTCGTGGAACATCTCTTATCCACTTCAACCCATAACACGCTCCTGTTCTTCTCGAATAAAGGGAAAGTATACAAAGCAAAAGGGTATGAAGTCCCTGAATTCAGTCGGACGGCAAAAGGGATTCCTATCATCAACATGTTGAACGTGGAACGGGATGAGTGGATTAATGCCGTCATCTCCGTAGAGGACTTCGTCGATGATTGGTACCTCGTCTTCACTACGAGGAATGGAATCACGAAACGGACGACGCTGTCTCAATTTGCCAACATCCGCCGCGGAGGATTGATTGCTCTCGGTTTACGGGAAGATGATGAATTAATTTCCGTGCGTTTGACAGACGGGGCGAAGGATATCATGATCGGTACTCAAAATGGTTACCTGATACGGTTCAATGAAGATCAAATCCGTACGATGGGACGAACAGCTGCCGGTGTCAAAGGTATTTCTCTAAGGAATGACGACAAGGTCGTTTCGATGGAAATACTTGATGATTCCCTCCAGGTACTGACCGTTACAAGCAAAGGTTATGGGAAGCGTACGCCTGCAAGTGATTATAGAATCACTAACAGGGGTGGTAAAGGGATCATTACGTGTAACTTGACCGATAAAAATGGGCAGGTTGTCGCAACGAAAGCTGTAAATGGTGAAGAGGATGTTATGATCATCACAGCTAGCGGTGTTTTGATCCGGATGCCGCTGGAAAGTATCTCTGAAACAGGACGTAACACTCAAGGTGTACGTTTGATACGACTGGGCGATGGCGAAGAAGTTGCTACCGTAGCCCGGGTAGAGTCTGAAAAAGAAGAAGATGAAATCGTAGAAGAGGCTTTGGAGAAAGAGGCAGAACTGGAATCCAGTCAGGAATCTGGTGACACCATCGAAGCAGATACCTCCAACACTGAAGAAAATGACGAATCAGATGAATCATAAGAAGATTTGAATAACAGTCGCCTGTCGGTTTAATAGCGGCAGGCGGCTTTTTTTACCTCCATAGACTGTGATTAGCATAGGAAAGGTGGAAGAATTCCATGAGAGTGAGCCCTGCTCAACTTGTGCCCGGGTGTTTAGTTACTAAAGATGTGATGGGACGCACCAACAGGCCGATCGTGCCAAAAAATACGACCATACAAGCAATACATATCGAAGTTTTGAAAAAGTTTCAAATTGAGTCTGTCGACGTTTCGAATAAACAAACAGATGGTACTGCTTTCAATCCAATGGAACGAATGGAAAGTCAGGAGACTACCGCTTCTACTGAAACACACATCCAAGAACCCTCTCCCTCTTTCCATGATCAATATTTAGAAGCTGTGCAATCTTATAAGAAGTGGTTCACCGATTGGAGTGGAGGTTCTCCTATAGATATGAATGCGGTCAGGAAAGTAATGGTCCCTCTATTAGAGAAAGTGATTGAATCCGAACGGGATGTTTTTACGCTTCATCATTACACTTCTAGTGATGATTATATTTACCACCATAGTGTGGCGATAGGCTTGATATCAGGATATTTGGCTTCTAAGATGGGCTACAATTATGGCGAGTGGATGCAGGTCGGATTAGCAGGAGTCTTATGTGATAGCGGAATGGCGAAATTAGATGAGAAGATCACCTGGAAAGAAGGCGCACTGACAGAGGCAGAGTTTGAACAGGTGAAAAACCATCCGACATATTCCTATCGTAATGTTGAGAAAGTTCCTACCTTGAGCGCGCAAGCCAAAATAGCCATCCTTCAACACCATGAACGGTTGAATGGCACAGGCTATCCATTAGGGTTAGGACAATCAAAAATTCATGATTTCAGTCAAATCATCGCCGTCAGTGATATGTACCATGCCATGACATCAGAGCGTTTGTACCGCCGAAAACAGTCCCCTTATAAAGTATTAGAAGAAATCCTCCAGGAACAGTTCGGGCGTTATGATCATAAAATCATCCGTGTTTTCGTCAAAGAAATGACCAATTACTCGACAGGGACAAACATCCGCTTATCAGACAGCCGTCTTGCGGAAATTATTTTTGTGGAAAGCAACCATCCGACCCGGCCAATGATCCGCCTAGAGGAAGATGGTCAAATCCTTCATTTGAAAGAGCATCTGTATTTACACATAGAAGAAGTGTACGACTGAGCATTCTCTCATTGATTCAATGGGTGGATGAGAACTGATCAGTGAGCCATGCAGAAACCATAGATGGGATTTGTCCAGCAGCAGAATTAAGGAAATGGACGATGAATACATAATCTTCACGGTCTTTCATCTGCTCCATCTCGCCCCACCACTCTCCTTCATAACGGACGAGCATGCTCAAGTTGTATAAAACAGCAAAATAACTCAATAACTCAGGCCAATCCTCCTCTATTTCCAAAGGGGGGGATTTTTTCAATTGATAGATATTATCCATGGATGCCAACGGACGTAACAGCTCATCCATGGAGATTTTATCTTTTGTGGATGTGAACTGGAAAAGGTGGTGAGCCGCATGGGGGAAGAGTCCATGTGGTTGAATGCGGATATCGTCTTCTAAAAATCGATAGTGCTGCTTTTTTCTTTTCCTCGTCGATAACCCGTGAGCCAATACTTTTGCTGTAGCCGGATACCCGGGATCAACTGTAAGCAGGCAGCTTTTTAAATAGTGGTTCAGCCCGTAGTAGAAAAGGAGAGGCTTGACGCTTAATGGTGTATGCAGGGCCGTGGACCAGTAATCATGACCCAGGGTAAGACCATAAACGAAACGCTCTGCATTGTTATAAGCATGATGTTCTGCTTTTGAATGCTTGATTTTGTCATAACAAGCGGATAAAAACGGCCGTGTGTGTGCGGTAACTTGAAGATAAGTCAATATAGTATCATCACTTGCCAATATTCCTCTCTCCTTTCCGTGTTGATAGGAAGTGTATGCCAATTATTTATGGTTGAAAAAGCACAATCATTGTCGTATTGTAAATAACAATAAGAAATGGTGTCTGTTCATTTACCACTTATTTTACCCACTTTTACCCAAACTATTTGAACGAAGAAAAGGAGAGGTCAAACATGCGTGAAGACAAGTTTACTAAAGAAGGTTTGACGTTTGACGATGTGTTGCTTTTGCCTGCGAAATCAGATGTTCTCCCTCGTGATGTGTCTTTGGCTACAGAGTTGTCACCGACATTACGTTTGAACATGCCGATTTTGAGCGCCGGTATGGACACTGTTACGGAAGCAGCTATGGCTATCGGGATGGCTCGTCAAGGTGGTCTTGGTGTCATCCACAAAAATATGTCGATTGAGGAACAAGCGGAACATGTCGATCGGGTGAAACGTTCTGAAAGTGGTGTCATCACCAACCCATTCTTTCTGACACCCGAGCATCAAGTCTTCGACGCAGAGCATTTGATGGGGAAATTCCGGATTTCAGGTGTTCCTATTGTAAATAATGTAGATGATCAGAAGCTCGTCGGCATTATTACAAACCGCGATCTTCGTTTCATCGAAGATTATTCAATGGCTATCAGTGATGTAATGACAAGTGAAGATCTTGTAACGGCTCCTGTTGGCACAACACTTGATGAAGCAGAAAAAATACTTCAAAAATATAAAATCGAAAAATTGCCGATGGTGGACAATCAAGGAATCCTTAAAGGATTGATCACCATTAAAGATATTGAAAAAGTCATCGAATTTCCATATTCAGCAAAGGACGAGCAAGGCCGCTTATTGTGCGGAGCTGCTGTAGGTGTGACAGCTGATGCGATGACAAGGATAGATAAATTGGTAGATGCAGGGGTGGATGCACTCGTCGTCGATACCGCTCATGGACATTCCCAAGGAGTGATAGACCAGGTGAAACGCATTAAAGACCGCCACCCTGGTGTAAATATCATTGCGGGAAATGTGGCTACACCAGAAGCGACACGTGAGTTGATCGAAGCAGGAGCGGATGTTGTCAAAGTCGGCATCGGTCCTGGATCGATTTGTACCACTCGAGTTGTTGCAGGCGTCGGGGTGCCGCAAATTACTGCTGTTAATGATTGTGCAAGAGAAGCAGAAAAACACAACAAATCGATCATAGCGGATGGCGGGATCAAATTTTCTGGAGATATCGTCAAAGCCCTGGCAGCAGGCGGGCATGCAGTCATGCTCGGCAGTCTTCTGGCAGGAGTATCAGAAAGCCCTGGAGAAACAGAGATATTCCAAGGACGCCGTTTCAAGGTGTATCGCGGTATGGGCTCTGTAGGAGCAATGGAATCAGGCTCCAAAGACCGTTACTTCCAAAGCGAACAAGAGGCGAAAAAGCTGGTTCCAGAAGGAATTGAAGGTCGCATGCCATACAAAGGACCACTTTCCGATTCGATCCACCAGCTACTCGGTGGCCTTCGTTCAGGAATGGGGTATTGTGGAACAGCGACCATCGATGCCTTAAGAACGGATGCCCAGTTCACCAGAATTACCGGTGCTGGTTTACGCGAAAGTCATCCCCATGACGTCCAGATCACAAAAGAAGCACCAAACTACTCCGTTTGACCTGGTAAAGAAAGAATAGACAGGGACTTTTCCCTGTCTATTTTTTTATATAAGCATGTGATAAAATAACGAGGGTGTATAATATAAGGGTGGAGGTTGAAAAAGTTGACACAAAGATTTAAAGCATCAATGGCCATAACGCTGGCATTGCTCCTAAGTTTGTTTGCGGTATCCACGAATCCTGGACATACATATGCAAGCACGGTTGAAGTAGGAGCAAAATCAGCGATTCTCGTCGATGCTGAAACAGGAAAGGTTATATTTGAGAAAGAGGCAGATTTGACTCTACCTCCTGCAAGTATGACAAAGATGATGACAGAGTACTTAGTTATGGAAGCTATAGAAGAAGGGACGATCAGTTGGGAAACCACTACAGAAATCGGTCCTTATGCTTATGAAATATCTGCGAACCCTGAATTTTCGGGTGTCGGTTTAAAAATGAATAAAGATTATACCGTTCGTGAGCTTTATGAAGCGATGGCAATCAATTCAGATAACGCCACGACGATCACACTTACAGAGTTAATTGCCGGCTCTGAGAGTGAATTTGTAAAAATGATGAATGAAAAAGCAGAAGAAATGGGTTTGCCGGACTATGAATTTGTCAATGCTACCGGATTGAATAATTCGCACTTGGGAGATAACTACCCAGAAGGGACAGAGCCTGATGCTACGAACATGCTTTCAGCTCGGTCTGCAGCACTTCTTGCTTATCATCTGATTAATGACTATCCAGAAGCTTTAGAGTTTTCCAGTCAGCCTACTGCTGAATTTGATGGTCAAACTATAACAAACTGGAACTGGATGATTCCAGGCATGCCAGGAAGTAATCTTGATCAATTCTCTTATGAAGGGATTGATGGATTGAAAACAGGTTACACCGAACTTGCTCAAAATACGTTTACAGGAACAGCTGAACGTGACGGTCAACGTTTCATTTCCGTGGTGATGAAGTCTGAATCAAGGGCTTCACGTTTCCAGCAAACCAGGAAACTTTTGGATTATGGATTCAACCAGTTTGAACATAAGGAACTTTACCCTGCAGCGCAACAACTCGAAGATCAATCCACTCTCCCCGTCACTAAAGGAAAAGAAGACAAAATATCCATTGAGACAAATGAAGCATTAAGCACACTTGTGAAAAAAGCAGAAGAAGATCAATATGAAATCGACTATTCGCTATCCGAAGAACAATTAGTCGCACCAGTAGAAAAGGGGCAGAAAGTAGGAACAGCCACGCTTGTCTACACTGGTGAAGAGAGCTATGGAAATATTTTACCGAATGGGAAACAGTCGGTAGATATCGTAACTACAGGAGCTGTCGAAAAATCCAATTGGTTTATGCTGATGCTAGGTGGAATCGGTGAGTTCTTCAGTGATATATTCACTGGCGCAGTAGATATGGTTAAAGGCTGGTTCTAACAAAAACTCAAATATATTTAGTAGGATTTAGTGGGGTAATGCGTTACAATAGAGTATAAGAATCTATCATTCGATTCACAAAAATACTTAAAATATATAGCTTTTAGGGAGGAATATATCATGTCACAAACAGGTACGGATCGCGTCAAACGTGGGATGGCAGAAATGCAAAAAGGTGGCGTCATCATGGACGTCGTAAATGCAGAACAAGCAAAAATAGCTGAAGAAGCAGGAGCTGTAGCCGTAATGGCTCTTGAACGTGTACCAGCGGATATCCGCGCTGCAGGTGGAGTTGCACGTATGGCAGATCCTACAATTGTAGAAGAAGTGATGAATGCTGTTTCCATTCCAGTCATGGCGAAAGCGCGTATCGGCCACATCAGCGAAGCACGCGTGCTTGAAGCGATGGGTGTAGATTATATCGATGAAAGTGAAGTTCTTACGCCTGCGGACGAAATATATCACATCAAAAAAGACGATTACACTGTTCCTTTCGTCTGTGGATGCCGTAACCTGGGAGAGGCGACACGCCGTATCCGTGAAGGTGCTTCAATGCTGCGAACAAAGGGAGAACCTGGAACGGGCAATATTGTAGAAGCTGTCAGTCACATGCGCCAGGTCCAATCTCATATTCGTCACCTGCGTGGCTTGTCAGAAGATGAAGTGATGGTATTTGCAAAAGAAAACGGTGCGCCATTCGATCTTCTTATGGAAATCCGTGAAGAAGGACGTCTGCCTGTCGTTAACTTTGCTGCTGGAGGAATTGCTACACCTGCTGATGCGTCCCTTATGATGCAATTGGGAGCAGATGGTGTATTCGTTGGATCTGGAATTTTCAAATCCAATAACCCGGAGAAGTTCGCCCGTGCTATTGTTGAAGCTACCACCCATTATGATGATTATAAATTGATTGGTGAACTGTCCAAAGGTCTGGGTACAGCGATGAAAGGGATGGAAATGTCCACTCTTACTCCTGAACAACGTATGCAGGACCGCAGCCAGTAAGAAAAGGAGATATGCATCATGACAACAATCGGTGTATTGGGACTTCAAGGAGCCTTCCGTGAGCATGTTCGTTCAGTAGAAGCGGCAGGTGCCACCGGCATCGTCGTCAAACGGAAAGAACAGCTTGGAGAAATTGATGGCCTGATTATCCCTGGAGGCGAGAGCACAACCATGCGTCGTCTCATTGACAAATATGATTTCCTGGAGCCGATTCGTCAGTTCGGTAAACAAGGAAAGCCGATATTTGGCACTTGTGCAGGACTTATTTTACTTGCTTCTGAGATTGATGGATCCTATGATGTACACCTCGGTGTCATGGATATCATTGTCCGTCGCAATGCCTTCGGTCGTCAGCGTGAAAGCTTTGAGGCTGAACTGAACATTGAGGGTGTAGCAGAAGATTTTAATGCAGTATTTATCCGTGCTCCTTATATTGAAGGTGTCGGTAAAAATACCCGAGTCTTAGCTAGATATGATGGTCATATTGTTGCCGCACAGCAAGATCAGTATTTAGCTTGTTCTTTCCATCCAGAATTGACGGATGACCATCGAATTACGGCTCATTTTGTCAAAATGGTGGAGAACTCTCTAAAAACACTTGCATTATAATTTTAAATCCGCTAATCTTATGTAACATAACAAGAATATTTAACGCGATGATAGGAATTAGTAGCATGTCCCTTTTTCTTAAGAGAGTCAGTGGCTGGTGGAAACTGATGAAAAAGCCGTGTGAATCCATCCTTGAGTGTCCAGCTGAAACACAGTAAGTTGGACCGGTGCTCACCGTTAGGAGTTAAGCCGGAAGGTCATCTGTACCTTCAACTTGGGTGGTATCGCGGGAAGTATAAAAAAACTCTCGTCCCTTTTCATAAGGGGCGGGAGTTTTTTATATTCAATTTTAGGAGGGAAAGTCCATGTTAGACATGAAGTACTTACGTCAGAATTTTGATGAAGTAAAAGGTAAATTGAAAAATCGCGGTGAAGATCTTTCTGATCTGGATGCATTTGGAGATCTTGACAGTAAACGCAGAGAATTGATTCAGGAATCAGAAGAGTTAAAAGCTCGCCGTAATGAAGTTTCTAAAGAAATCTCCCAGTTGAAAAAAGCGAAAAAAGATGCGGACGAAAAAATAAAAGAAATGAGAGAAGTCGGTGATCGAGTCAAAACGCTGGATACCGAACTGAAGGAAGTGGAAGAAAAATTAGAAACCTTGCTGCTATCAATACCGAATATCCCTCATGAGAGTGTACCTGTCGGTGGTGATGAAGAAGATAACGTTGAAGCAAGAAAAGTCGGAAATACCCCTTCTTTTGACTTTGAGACGAAACCACATTGGGATTTAGCGACAAACTTAGGGATTTTAGACTTTGAAAGAGCGGCAAAAGTGACAGGAAGCCGTTTCGTTTTCTATAAAGGTTTGGGTGCCCGTTTGGAGCGTGCATTGTTGAACTTCATGATGGATCTTCATGCAGATGAGCATGGCTATCAGGAAATGCTACCTCCTCAGTTGGTCAATCGTACAGCAATGACTGGTACGGGGCAGCTTCCTAAATTTGAGGAAGATGCCTTCAAAATTGAGGACTGGGAATACTTCCTCGTCCCGACGGCAGAAGTTCCCGTGACAAACTTTTACCGCGAAGAAATTTTGTCTGTCGAAGATCTTCCGCAAAAGTTTGTTGCCTTCAGTACAAACTTCCGGTCTGAGGCAGGTTCTGCCGGTCGTGATACAAGAGGACTGATCAGACAACACCAATTCAATAAAGTAGAGCTCGTCCAATTTGCTAAGCCTGAGGATTCCTATGATGTTTTAGAAGAATTGACGGGGCATGCTGAAAAAGTTCTGCAACAATTAGAACTTCCATACCGTGTCATGAGTATGTGTACAGGGGATTTAGGTTTTACAGCAGCAAAAAAATACGATATTGAAGTATGGATCCCGAGCCAGGAGACTTACAGGGAAATCAGTTCTTGTTCAAACTTCGAAGATTTTCAAGCACGTCGTGCAGGCGTCCGTTTCCGTCGTGAAGATAAAGGAAAGCCGGAATTTGTACACACATTGAATGGCTCCGGTTTAGCGATTGGCCGTACAGTAGCTGCAATTCTCGAAAATTATCAACAATCAGATGGATCTGTAGCCGTTCCGAAAGCGTTACAGCCTTATATGGGCGGGAAAGAAATAATCAAATAATATAGAGCAAAGCCGTGTTTGATTTCCAAACACGGCTTTGTTTTCGCTTTTATACCTAGCCTCTCAAGGTCTTAAGCCCCTCTTTAATGTTTTCACGTTAAGGATGGACTTAAGTTTGGCGGCTTGCCTGGGTGCCTGTTTTGTCCTAAGTCGTGGTATTGACTTCGGATTGGAGCCTTTGTATAATAACGGAGGAAACCGGAACCTATCGCATAATTCGACAGTTTTTCAAAAAAATCATTGAATTTTATTGACGGTAGAAGATGGCCATGATATTATATTTATTGTCGGTCACACGGAGGAGTACCCAAGTTTGGCTGAAGGGAGCGGTCTTGAAAACCGCCAGGGGGTTTACGCCCCGCGGGGGTTCGAATCCCTCCTCCTCCGCCATTTTATTATCAACAATAGCGCATAATATTGGAGATTTATAGAACAAAAATCGTTACATTGTGTAACGATTTTTTTTATTGTCTTCTATACCACAAACGCCTCCCTATCTGTAAGAGCGGTTTCGTTGCTATTGCTTGGATAAATGGGGTCTTGGAAAATGGCTCGGTTTCCGCGGGGAAGACGGCAAGCCTCCTCGAGCTAAAGCTCTGCGGGGTCTTGCCAGTCTATCCTTTCCCGCAGGAGTCTCACCATTTCCAAGACCCAATTCCCATGATTAGAGGCACGAAACCATCTTTCTAAATCATAAGGAAGACTACTGGAAAAGGCTCTACCATGGGTATTTGAGCATTATCTCCACCTTCCCGGCCAGGACTAGTTTTGACCGATTACAAAGAAGCATATATCGCAAGGGGCGTTGGGGAACGGGGAGACTCCCGCGGAAAGCGACTCGTTCCCCAATGCCCCTTTCTCCACACAATATCTTGGAAACAAGTCTTCCAGTATCCTGCACGTTTGTTGAATAAATTTATCATTTAATATTAAGATAAATCACCTTTTTTCGAATGGGAGACACTGGATCGGAATTGCCGTTATAATAGAGGAGATTGATGACATAAGAAGGGAAGGGATTTGTGTGAATATCATTGTATTCGGAGCAACGGGAGCAACAGGAATAGAATTTGTAACACAAGCTTTACAATCAGGGCATTCTGTTACCGCTTTTGCACGAACACCCGAGAAGCTCGGGATCTTACATAATAATCTGGCCGTCATTCAGGGAGATGCTCTTCATGAAGATGAAGTAGTGGCAGCCATTGAAGGTCATAAGGTAGTCGTATCCTGCTTAGGAACTGAAGGTTTGAAACCATCTACAGTGTTTGAAGAAATGACAGATAATATCTTAAGCGGAATGCAAAAACACGGACTGAAACGTATTTTATATGTGGCTTCTGCTGGAATTTATAATGAGATCCCTGGTGTCTTGGGATGGATGTCCCAGCGTATTTTAAAAAATGTGCTAGCAGACCATAGAAAAGCTGTGAATCTGATTTTGGCTGCAAATATGGAATACACGATTGCACGACCTATGCGCTTGAATGATGGGCATCTTAAGGGACAATACCGTATGTCAGAGGGATTGCCCAACGGTGGAAAAGAGATCAACAGGAAAGATGTCGCACACTTTCTCCTCGCATCGTTGCAAAATGAGTCTAGGATCAAGAAAACAGTGGGCTTAGCCTATTAACAGGAGGTACATATGGGGTATGTGGAGGATTTACGGGCAATTGTAGGCCATAGACCGCTCATATTTGTAGGAGCTGTGGTGATTATCAGCGATGAAGAGGGAAAGGTACTGCTTCAACAACGAACTTCCCCTTATGGAGCATGGGGGCTCCCGGGTGGCCTTATGGAGCTAGGGGAAAGTACGGAAGAGGTAGCTGAGCGTGAGGTTTATGAAGAAACAGGGCTGAAAGTAGAAAATCTTCAATTGATGAATGTGTACTCAGGGGAAAATCAGTTTATAAAGGCAGCTAACGGTGATGAGTTTTATGTAGTCACTACTGTCTATTATACGAAAGAGTTCCATGGTGATTATCAAATGGACCCTGATGAATCTTTACAATTTCAGTTTATCCACCCTGACTATTTCCCGGAACAGGTGATTAGGAGCCACCGGGAGATGCTGAAAGAGTTTCAACAGAAACATTCATGATAAAAGGCTGCAGCATCTGCTGCAGCCTTTACAATTAAGTCAGCAAATGACTAGAACGCCATTTGCGTGATTGTTGGATGAAATGTCCGACTTTTTCCAAAACCGGCTCAATACTGGATTTGTCATTTAAAACGTCATAATCAGCGATATTCAGGCGAAGCACAGGGCAGGAATTGAAATTATCAATCCAATTTTCGTAACGTTTGAACATTTCCTCCCAATATTCGACAGGGGTTTCTTGTTCCATCGGACGGCCTCGTTCCTGAATACGTGTTAGGATATCATCGAACGATCCTTCCAGATAAATCAATAGATCTGGATGGGGGAAATAAGGGGTCATCACCATAGCGTCGAAAAGGTTGCGGTAGGTCACATAATCCGTTTCCGACATTGTCCCTTTCTCATAGTGCATACGAGCAAAGATCCCTGTATCTTCATAGATCGACCGGTCCTGGATGAAGCCGCCGCCATATTCAAAGATTTTCTTTTGTTCCTTGAAACGTTCAGCTAAGAAATAAATTTGCAGGTGAAAACTCCAACGTTCAAAATCTTGATAAAATTTATCGAGGTAAGGGTTGGTCTCCACTTTTTCGAAGGACGTCCGGAAGTTCAGGGCATCTGCGAGAGCGTTCGTCATCGTCGATTTACCGACTCCGACAGTCCCTGCGATCGTTATGACACTGTCATGTGGTATACCATAGCGTTCACGTGCGTTCATTTGATAACTTCTCCTTTATTTAAATGCTGCGCCACTTGCTCAACAATATAATTAAGATCGTCTTGATGCTTTACAAAATCAATATGATCTCCATTCAAACGGATGACTGGAATATCAGGATGAGTCGCTTCGAAATGACTCATGAAAGCTTCGTAGTCTCTGGAAAGCTGTTCCAGATAAGAAGGCTGGATATTAGCTTCTACATCACGGTTGCGCATACGAATACGTTCAAGCAGGGTATCTAAACTCGCATGAAGATAGACGACCATATTCGGTTTAGGCATATCATGTGTTAATATATCAAAAATTTGCGAGTACTTATCAAATTGATCCTCCCGCAAAGTACGGCGGGCAAAGATCATGTTTTTCGAAATATGATAGTCAGCGACAACAGGTTTCCCAAACTGTAAATATTTTCGGTCAATGTCTTCTAATTGTTTCACACGGTTACATAAGAAGAACATTTCTGTCTGGAAGCTCCATTCCCCGATATTATCGTAAAATTTGCCTAAAAACGGATTCTCCTCAACGATTTCCTTTAGTAAATGAAAACCAAACTGGGAGGCGAGCTTTTTAGACAGAGACGTTTTCCCAACCCCAATGGGCCCTTCAACGGATATGAAAGGTAGATCTCCCATCTCTTTTCCTCCTTCAAACTCAAATCAGAAAGCATCAGTGACGTTATCTTTGGTCACTGCGGATACAACAAAATACGATTCATTTTGACAGACAAATAACATTTTACCATATAGATTCCTCGGAAGTAACAGGAGAGGAAGATTTTTAAGTAGCATTTCCTTTTCAATTCTTGGTATGTTTTGTATAATATTATACGTACGTTTCTTGCCCCCGTAGCTCAGGGGATAGAGCATCGGTTTCCTAAACCGTGTGTCGCAGGTTCGAATCCTGCCGGGGGCGCTATATAAAAGCTTTGGGGCTCAAGGGATTTACCCTATACACCCCAATAGTAGATTGGCTCGTTTTGAATGCTTTGGCTGAAATTTGGCTAAATGGCATTTAAAGCGAGTCATTTTTCGTTTTTGCATGACCGAATATCTTCTCTCCAAAGTCAGTGGCTGCTTCCTTCTGGATGTTTGGCATAACATGAGAATATAAGTCCAAGGTCACAGTGATTGATGAATGGCCTAAACGTTCCTGGACAACTTTGGGGTGAACCCCCATCTTCAATAAAAGAGTTGCGTGAGTATGTCTCATATCATGAAAGCGAATCGTTTTAACTGCTGACTCTTCCAGAGACTTCATCCAATAGCGTTGAATGTTATGTGGATTAAAATGCGTGCCATTGCTGGTGGCAAAAACTAAGTCCGCATCTTTGTAACTCTGACGATTGCTCATTTTGTATGCCATTTGCTCTCTCTTATGTTTTTTCAATGCTTCATTAACGTGATCGAATAGTGAGATCGTGCGCTCGGCGTGTTTTGTTTTCACCTTCCCAATCTCATACCCTCCACCTTTTTTCTTTCTTATAGCCTGGGTTACGGCCAACATGTTATTCGTAAAGTCGATATTGTTCCAGGTCAGCCCCAGCAATTCCCCTTTACGCATTCCGGTAGAAAGTGATAATAAATAAAACGTGTAGAGTCGGTGCTCTTTGTTTTCTTCTAGAAAAGTCTCAATGTCTACCTCATCCCATGTTTGCATCATTCGTTTTTCAGGGGCAGGTGGAGTTGCACCTAAGCACGGGTTTTTGGCTACGTACTCCCACTTGATTGCTGTGTTATAAGCATTGTGTAAAACACGGTGCATGTGCTTAATAGATTGATTGGTAAGGAGTTCTTCTTCTACATAATAATCATAGAGCTGCTGGATGTGAGAAGGCTTGAGCTTGCCTATTTCCACATGACCAAGATAAGGGATTAGGTGTTTGTTGATATAAGGTCGGTAATGAGACATAGTCCCTTCTGTGACATGTTTGCCTTTATGATTTAGCCACTCCTTCAAAAAATCTCCTAGCGTTATATCCTGATCCACCAGGTAAGTCCCTTGTTTCACCTCCAATTCGATCCGTTTCTTTTCTTGTCTGGCTTGAGTTTTAGAGGTATATCCACTGAATCGCTTTTGAATATACCTCCCAGTGACTGGGTCCTTTCCCATGCTTGCCCGAAAACCGTATCCATCGGCGGTTTTATAAATGTCTGCCATCGGTTATACCTCCTCACTTGTACCATAATTCATAAGGTTGCAATATGTTGGTACAGATTTACGGAATCGATCGTAGCTTTCAGCACTTAGTACTTGATTTTCAAAATGATGAAGTCTTCTTAAAGCGAAATTAGGTGGGACCCCAAACGTTTCTGCAACGATATATGCTGCATCAACAATATTAAATGGTAATTTCATTTTTATAAGCATAAACGTAGGAACGGCCATGTGCATGGCAAAGTTACGAGCTTTCGCTTCTTGGTAATCAACAAACGACTTAGGTAATCTCATCTGATCTCCAAAGTGTGTTGTTGCGTGGCAAAACTCATGGCAAAAATCCACCCACTGTTTTTCTATAGACAACCTTGAATCAATAAATATATGAACCTGTCCATCGTAATATGAGACGACACTTGAATCATCAATATAGTGGAGTTTAATCTTCGCTCTTTTTGCTAATCGCTCCATTGTAAGCTGATTTGGAACAAGAACGCACATTGAAAAAAGAAGATCCTTTATATAGCTTTCTAATAGTGTGTATTGATACATGTGAACACCCTTTCATGTTTTATTAGAACGTATGTTCGGTTTACGGGTGAAAATAAAGACCCTTTGAAAGGGTCAATACTTATAAGCTTTCACAAACTAAGCCATCCCCGTCTGAACCATCTAATTGATGCGGGTCTTTTTCAGGACCGCCAGCTGCTTCAAAAAAGGCTTGCGCTGATTCTTGTGAGCTGAAATCGCCACAATTTCTATCAGGACCATTAGGATCGAATTCTAAATCACCAGCCGTAGGGACTGTGGATTGAGGGACTTTCTTTTTCTGAAGAAATCCATCTTTTGTAACGTATCCTTCTTCACTCCATATACGAAGGTTTTGCGATTTTGCAGAGGCTTCAGCAGCTTGAAATTCTTCTGCGTGAGTATATGGAGGGTCGTAAACATAAGCGTATCGAGCATATCCGCCTTCTAGTAACATTTTATTGAAAGTAGTTCCATCAATCCAAATGTAAGCAAGCAGTCTTCCGTACTTATCTGTTTTAGGACCATCGTATTCTATGTGGACTTCTTCTCCACTCAAAGTATCTTTCGCAAATTTACTTGCTTCTGGCCCGTAGTCTTGTACAGGTAGGTTTGGATGCTTTGTTTCCGGGGTGTCCACCAGAAGCAAGCGAACACCTTGTTCCTCTCCATCAATATTCACTTCAATGGTATCCCCATCAACAATTCGTGTAACCGTAGCTTCTTCACTATCCTCAGGGAATGAGGCTTCCTCTTTAATGTTATTTGTTGAATCACTTTTGGAATCATCTGAGGCGTTAGTTGTGTTTGAGGGTGTGTTTTTATTGTTGTTTTCTTGAAGTTTGTTATCAGTTTCAGTTGATTCAACATCACCATAACTTTTGGCTACGCTTTGTGTAGAATCGTTCTTGTCTTCAGATTGCCCAAAAAATAGACCAATTAATAGGATAGCTGTAACTATGTATGTCGATATAACAGTAGCCTTTTTCCAAAGCTTGTTCGACCTAAAGCCAAGAAATTTTCTTGAAAAAGGTCTTTCGATTTTAGTGACACTAACTCCAGATTTGTCTTGAACCATTCGAGCAAATCCTTTTGCATCTCCATTGATAACATAAGTTTTCTCATTTAATTGTAAATGAGCTTTTAGTAGATAGTAGTCAACGGTGCTCTCAACCATGTCTTCCCAGAGGGTATAGTCTATCAATTCAACATATTTATAGTCACTGGAAAGATCGGAATCTTTAAGGTTGTACACAAAAACCCCCGTATTTGTAGCTGCAACCCATCCACTCTTTAAAGTCTGCCCAACTACCCCTCCATGATCTAACATATACACTTGATCATGCTCTATACTCAGTTCTCTTGATACAACATCTAGGTCTTTTTCTTTGTTATCCCCCATATCAAAACCCCTTAAATCAGTTGTTCTTATCTTGTTTAATAATTTCCCACATTTTCCTTAACTTTTGCAAATCTTCTTCTTTTGATTTCGGCAGTTCCTTGTACCACTTTTGTAAATCTGGATTGTTCGCAAAAGCATTGAACTCCTCTTCTTCTGTTTTATTCGGGTCCTCAGACCTGCCAAGTAGATAGTCAGTAGTTACCCCGAAAAAATCAGCTAACTCCCTCAAGTTTTCAGTATCAGGAGATCTATCACCGCTTTCGTAGCCTGAAATGGAAACCTTGGAGACATGTATGATTTTTCCTAATTCAGCCTGAGTTAACTTTTTCTCTCTTCTCAATTCTTTTAACCTGTTGCCGTCCATAGTAGGTCTACCCCTTTTTATATAACTTCCTGTAGATGATTTTATTATAAGTTAACTCATAGTTAATTTGAACCTAGTTAACTAATTAGGAATTTTTTTGTCTAAAACACTTGAAAGTTAACATCAAGTTAATTACACTATAGTTAACCTCAAGTTAACCGAAGGGAGGGAAGCCATATGGCGCTTGAGAAATTAAAAGAAATTCGCACCAATGAAAAAATGACTTACCAACAAGTTGCCGATCAAGTCAAAATATCCAAGGAATACTATTGGATGATTGAGAACGGCAAGCGCCGACTAACCTACGAGTTAGCTGTAAAGATAGCAAAAGTGTTCAAATCTAGTCCTGATTATATTTTTTTAGATAGCGAGTTAACTAGAGGTGAACAAAATAGATCTCGGGAGGTCATCTAATGAATCAATTAGTCTTTATAGAAAACAACAAACCAGTTACAGATAGCCTAATCGTGGCTGAATCATTCGGAAAAGAACATGCCCGAGTAATGAGGGATATTAGAGAACTTGATTGCAGTGAAGAGTTTCGGGTCGGCAATTTTGCCGAGTCAACATACATCAATAGTCAAGAACGTGAGTATCCAAAGTATTTCATGTCAGAGCAAGGGTTCACATTTTTGGTTATGGGATACACCGGAACGAATGCTACAAGATTCAAAGAACAATACATCAAAGAATTTCATGAGATGAGAGAGAAAGTACAAAACAACGTTCACGTATTAGATGAAAAACAATCTATTATTCAATCTATGAAATTAACGATTAAAACTTCTGAAAGGCAAGATCAAATGGATGAAAAATTACATCAAATAGAAACAAAAGTTGACCAACAAATCACTCTTGATTATGGAGAACAACGTCGTTTACAAAAAGGTGTTGCGCGACGAGTGTATGAGTTTACTAACGATAAGAGAGAAGCTAGCCGGTTATTCCGTGAAGCTTACAGAGAAATTAAAGATCGGTTTGGAGTTGCCAGTTATAAAGACGTAAAACGGAAGGACCTCCAATCGGCCATTAACTATATTGAAAACTGGTTACCAAGGCAGGTGAGTTAAATGTTGAAAGTCACACTTGATACGGATCAACTTCAACAAATGATAAATGATGCTGTTGATCAAGCGATAGAACGCCATGCTCTGAAAGAAAAGTTACCACCTGTTCTTACCAAAACAGAATTTCAGGAATTGATGGGCATTAGTCACGCAAAAGCTTCACAACTGATTAACAGCGCTAATTTTCCAGTTACTCGGGATATGGGTCATCCGAAAATCAATACGGCCCAATTACTCTTATGGCTAGACGAACATACAGATTGGTCGCCAAAAGACATTAAGTCTAGCAAAAAATTATCTATCGTTTAACTCAACTTAAGAATAGCACCTGTAAAACCAAATTATGGTACCTGATTCGGTACAAAAGGAGTGGATGAAATTGAAGGAAAGTAAAGCTGCAAGAATGTTGAAAGAGGGCAGGGTCCAGAGTGGCAAGACTCAACAACAATTATCCATGGACATGTTTCAATCCAGAGAGTATGTAGCCAAGCAGGAGAATGGTGAACGCAAAATACCACCTTCCACTCTGCAGCACTTCACAAAAACGTATAACAATCCATGGTTGGCATTGGAAGCATCTAAAGAATACACAGGGTGGGGAGTTACTAAGTTGGACGGCCCAGCCGTAGACCTTCACCGATCAGCAGTAAGAGAGAAAGCGATGGAAGAGTTAAGAGAGGCTCTGGAAGCGATGGAAAAGGTTCATCTAACCAGGAACCCATCCTTTGCTCAGTCATTCGAAATACAGGACATTGAGCGATCTGCCCTTGAACATATCGATGTCATAGGAGCATCCATCACTTATGTAGCTACCCTCTGTGAGGAATATGGATTGAGCTGGACGGAGCTTTGGAAGAATCACGAACGAAAACTTCAATCGAAAGGATACATGATGTCATGAATAACTTGGACAACTATCTACCGAAGGACGCTGGAAGGGCAGCGAATGAGTTGCGTTGTTTATATGACTTAAGGAAAAGGCAGGATGAAGCCATTGCTCAGGGGAATTTCGATCAAGCACTTTTTATAGGAAATAACATCACATATTCGTTAGAACAGCTCGGCTTTTTGAGAGAAAGAAAGCTAAACCAGGAGAAGCTTAAAAAGGTTGTCATTGAACTAGAGGATCAAGGCATTCTTGTAGCGATTGTGAAGAAAGCACATGAATAGGCCACTTACAAAACTGGATGTAGCCTTCTTGATAATGTTTGTGATTGCTTTTGGATTTCTATATTACGCCATGTGTACGAGTGGTTAGGAGGGATTAGATGAACAAGAAATGGAAGTTGAAACACAAAAATAGCCACCTGGATGGCCGTCCAGATGACTATAACAAGCTCTTAAATATAAATAACTAATAACTATTATGCCCTAAATCTAAGAAAACGACAAGGAGGGCCTTATGAATTTCTATGCTGAGCAGTTACGTACGGGACGGAACGACGTTCCTGTGGAAGTCAGATACGCAATCTTATGTCAGATGATTGCGAATGATCCAGAAGACACTAAAGAAGATTTGGTCGCCTTAACAAATGAATATAAAAACCTGAAAGGAAGTGTTGGTATTGAGAAATCTAAAACTGAATTTACTATCGCTTAGAAACTTCAAGGGTGTGACTCAATTTGTTGTAAATCCTAATGGAGAAGATGTGAAAATTTTTGGAGATAACGCCACCGGAAAGACAACATTGTTCGATGCTTTCACTTGGTTACTGTTTGGAAAGGATAGTCAGAACAAGAAAGACTTCTCTATCAAAAACCTCGATGAAGAAGGTAAGGAGATTCACAACCTGGAGCATGAAGTTGAAGCTGTTTTCCAGCTTAATGGAAAAGAATTGAAACTTCGTAAAGTTTATTACGAGAAGTGGACAAAGAAACGAGGATCAGCAAGAAAAGATTTCACCGGACATACGACAGATTATTTCATTGATGAAGTTCCCTCTAAAAAGAGTGATTTTGAAGCAAGAGTGTTGGGGATTGTCGGCGCTAAGAAGAAAGAAGAGGCAGAGGAAACATTTAAATTGCTTACTAATCCAGGTTACTTCAATGAACAAATGCATTGGACCAAACGTCGCGAAATCCTCTTAAAGATTGCTGGAAGAGTTAGTGATAAAGAGGTTGTTAAAAGCAATCCCAAGCTTGAGACATTACTAGAAATTCTAGATGGTCGAAGCATTGAAGATCACAAGAAAGTCATTGCAGCTAAACGAAAAGAAATCAACCAGGAACTTGAACGCATTCCTGTTCGAATCGATGAAGTAAACCGTTCCAAACCCGATGTAAGTGAACTGAATCGCCAGGATTTAAACGATGAACTCACTTATATCCAATCACAAATTGACGAAAAGCAAGAAGAAATCAATCGCATTAAGAATGGTAGCCAAGTAAGTGAAAAGCAAACACAGTCTCGTGAGATTGAAGGCCAGCTGCTTGAAATCAAAAACAAACAAGCTGACCTGAACCACAACAAAACGAGTGGTAAACGAAATGAATTTAATTCTCTTGCCCGAGAGATCGATGACGTTCAGCGAGAGATCGACCAAACGCAATACAAAATGAAGAATAACCAAGCGCAGAAAACAAAATTAGAAAATGAAATGGAAGCTCTTCGTGATGAATATACCGCAGAAAATGCTATGGGATTTGAATCTAAACATGAAGAAAACTGCCCAACATGTGGTCAGTCACTACCAGAAGAACAAATCAAAGAAGCTCATGAAAATGCTAAAGCTGATTTCAATAAGAAGAAAGCGAATAAGCTTGAATCCATCAACAAAGAAGGTCGGCAGAAGAAAGAACAAGTCGCATCCTTGGAGGACGAAAACAAAACTCTCTCTTCTACCTTAGAGGATTTGAAAACGAAGCTTCAGACCAAACAAGAAGAGATGGAGAAAGTGAAGCAAGAGCTTCAGAAGCTTGAGTCAAACACCACCGACTATCAGGAGCTTCCAGAGTACAAGGCGAAGTTAGAAGAAAAGCAAGCTGTTGATCAAGAGATTGAGCAGTTAAGAAGCAATGTTCAAGAGTCGGTCAGTGTCGCTCAGTCGGAGCTTGAGGCCCTTCGACAAGAAAAGAGCGCTATTGATCAAGACCTAGCGAAATTTGTTCAGATTGAATCTAGTAACAAGCGAGTAAAAGAACTGGAGGCTGAACAGGAGAAGCTTGGTGAAGAATACGAGCAATTAGAAGAGCAGCTATATCTAACCGAAGAATTCATTCGATCTAAAGTGAATCTATTAACAAGCAAAATCAATGAGAGATTCGACCAGGCGAACTTCAAGTTATTCAAGGAGAACATCAACGGTGGTCTTGAGGAAACGTGTGAAACATTATTTGATGGCGTTCCTTACAGTTCCGGATTAAATAACGCAGCAAGAATCAATGTCGGTTTAGACATCATCAATACGTTGTCTGATCATTACGGAATCCAAGTTCCAATCTTCATTGATAATGCGGAAGCTGTCACTGATCTAATTAACCTAGACAGCCAGATGATCAGCTTAGTGGTAAGTGAGCCAGATAAGAATTTGAGAGTCGAATATGCAGAAGAAATGGAGTTGGTGTAATTGAGTAAAAACAAACAAGAACTAGCAATGATTAAGAAAGATACGGTCGATGTGGTAGCTGGTAAAGTCAAACAATTTCAAGAGAAGGGAGAGCTTCACTTTCCTACCAACTATAGTCCGGAAAACGCTATGAAGAGTGCTTGGCTTAAGCTGCAAGAAATAAAGACCGGTAAACAGGACGGATATCGACCAGTTTTAGAAGTGTGTAGCAAAGATAGTGTGGCCAATAGCTTACTCAACATGGTCGTCCAAGGATTAAACCCTGCCAAAAACCAAGGTTATTTTATCGCTTATGGTCATTCTCTTACATTTCAACGGTCTTACTTTGGGACCATGGCCGTAACCAAACGAGTAACAGGGGCTCAGAGCATTGATGCAAATGTCATTTATAAGGGTGACGAAGTTGATTATGAAATGAAACATGGAAAAATCACAAATCTAACCCACAAACAAAAATTTGGAAATATCGACAAAGAAAAAATTGATGGAGCTTATGCAGTAATCGTTTTGCCAAATGATCAAGTTTATTACGAACTAATGACTATGGACGAAATCAGGCAGGCTTGGAGCAAGTCTCAAATGTGGGGCAAAGATCAGAAGGAAGAGAAAAAAGGTAGCACTCATGATGAATTCAAACAGGAGATGGCAAAGAAAACCGTCATTAACCGTGCTTGTAAGAAGTTTATTAATTCTAGTGATGATGGCAGTCTTGTCATTGATCACTTCAATCAAACGGATGAATCAGCGGAAGAAGCTCAAGTAGAAGAAGAAATCAGCAACAATGCTAATGGGGACGTGATTGATATTGAATACAACGAACCCGAACCGGAGCAAGAACCAGAACAACCTTCCGATCAACCAGACGATGATTTAGAACAAGCAGCTATGGACTTTGAACAGAAAGAAGCTCAAACGACGAATGGACCGTCATTCTAATGATTGAAGTTAAAGCCCTCGCTTCATCCAGTAAGGGGAACTGCTATCACATAACAGATGGCAAAACCCCCTTGCTCCTTGAAGCAGGAATTAAATTCAAAGAGATACAGAGGAAATTAGATTTTCAGACTTCGAAAATAAAAGCTTGCCTGATTACTCACGAACACAAGGATCATTGCGCTGGAGTCCCGGACATGCTCAAGAACGGAAAGAACTGCTACATGTCAAAGGGAACGGCAGAGGCAATCGGTATTGAGGGACACCGAGTAAAGACTATCAACGCAAAAGAATCATTCACCGTTGGAACCTGGACCATTTTACCTTTTGAGGTTGAACATGATGTAGCTGAACCATTAGGCTTTCTGCTTGCGAATGAGGACGGAGACAAGCTCCTATTCGCTACAGATACCTATTACATTCGCTACAAGTTCAAAGGCCTCACACATATCCTCTGTGAGTGTAATTACAGCCTAGACATACTTAACAAGAATATTGCAGATGGTCGAATTCCAAAGATGATGAAAAAGAGATTACTACGTTCGCACTTCAGTTTAAAAAACGTTAAAGAGTTCCTGGAGGCGAATGATCTACAGAAAGTTAGAGAGATATGGTTGCTCCATTTGAGCGACAACAATAGCGACGAGAGACGATTTAAAGATGAGATACAAGCATTGACCGGAAAGCCCGTGTACGTCCCATGAGTAGACTGAACAAACGTAAAATCGCTATCCCTTACTGCTATGTATGGATGGTTGAAGAATCCAAGGACCCTGGTCGGATGTTTAAGACATATGTTGGCGGCTATGTCCGAAACACTCACCCAGGGTGGGACTTGGTTCGGATTGAGAAAATGAACGCCATTATCAAGAGGGAGGGCAGTTAAGTGGCTAATCCGCAAACAGAGAATGGTTATATCAAAATTGCCAATGAAATTATAGATGAAGTCATCCGTAGAGACTTCTCAAAGCGACAGACCGCAATCCTCCACATGATATGGAGATTATCCTATGGGTGTAATAAAAAGTCGGCGGTTATACCAAAATTGAAAGATTTCGCCCTGTGTGGAGTAAGTAAACAGAATGTGACTTCTGAACTTGAACATCTTGAAACCTGCAGAGTGATTTACTGGGATCGATCGACGAATGAATTCACATTTAACAAAGATTATGAAAAGTGGATTATTACACCAAGAAAAGGTTGGAAGATGGAACAGTTCAAAGAAATTTTAAGGTTGAATTTGAGTGAAAAGTTCTTAAAACAAGAACAAAAAAGTTCTCAAAACAAGAACTCGGAAGACGCGAAAAGTTCTCAAAATAAGAACTTTGAAACAAAAAAAGTTCTTAAAATAAGAACCTCGGAGTTCTTAAAACAAGAACTTCCACATGGGCAAATCCCTTCTCTCTCTAAGGTGCAACGGCTCTCTAAAGACATTATTAAAGACATTAAAGATAAAGACATTAAAAGAATTAATAATAATAAAGAGTCTCAGAAAGTGAAGGCATTTGACCATTACCAAAAAAACATCGGTCCATTACCACCTGCGGTGATCGAGAAAATTAATTCATTTATAGATGACTTGGGTGATGATCTAGTGGTCGAGGCTATTACAAAATCATGTGAGCAAAATCAAAGACGCTGGGCTTACATCGAGAAGATATTAAATAACTGGTATAACCAAGGAATTCGAACGCTGGATGACGTTGCAGCTAACGATGCTGAGTTCCAAAGAAAAATGGATCAGAAACATTCGTCTAGCAGCAATAATTCTAAAGACATCATTCCTGATTGGTTTGATAAACAGGACCAAAACAATTCTTCGCAAACTCAATCGAGCCTGGATGATGATGCAAGAATCTTAAATTTAGGTATCCGGTTAAATCGTTCGCTCCAACAAATTTCGGAAGGCTCCCTTTCCAGATACGGTTTAACAGAATTGGATCTTCAAAATATAAAAAATGGCGAATGTACTGCCCAAGAGGTTCTGCAGTCAAAATCAAAGCTTAGAGTCGTTGGGAGCTAGGGGGTGTGAGTTGTGAAAGTCAGCGAGTTAGACATCAAAACTAAGCACGTAATCGAGCAACTGCATGGTATGGGGTTCAAGGATGTAGAAGGACTCAGTTATGAAGAATTGGTGAGCAAATTGGCATTGGCCAGGGCGATGGAAGTGGATGTTACGAGTGATCAAAATAAGTGGTTCTGAGGAGGTTTATCTATGAATCTATCACCAACCCGATTAACCGCAGGAGTAGAGGAACGAAGACAGCACCTTATACACAAGCTTTGGACGATGGGATATTCAGAAGATCGTGTCGGTAAGCAAACGGAAGACATGACTTTGACAGAGTTGGAGCAGATACACATCAATTTAAAGTGCAAATTTTCCAGTCAAATGGAAGTGAATTTGGAAGATTAGTGAGGTGGATTTCATGAGTATACCAAGGATTTTGCATTATCCAGGAAGCAAATGGAGCATGGCCGATTGGATTATTAGTAATATGCCAGACCATGAAACATATCTGGAGCCATTCTTCGGAAGTGGGGCTGTTCTCTTCACCAAAAACAGAAGCGAGCTCGAGACTATAAACGACCTTGATGGAGAAGTGGTCAATTTATTCAAGACTCTTCGAGCACAGCCGGAAGATTTGGCTAGAGCTATTAGCCTGACTCCCCATGGTAGAGAGGAATATTACGACAGTTACCTCGAAGCGGAAGATAATTTGGAACGAGCGCGAAGATTGATCGTTCGATTATGGCAGGGTCGGGGAGGCAAAACCTCCCATCGAACAGGATGGCGTAGCATGATTGAAAGTAATGGTCCTATGCCAGGAAGGGAGTGGCTGAAGTTCCCTGAGAAGATTGCAGTGGTTGCTGAAAGGTTGAAAGGCGTTCAAATCGAATGTCAGCCAGCATTACAACTGATTGAAAGGTACAAAAGGAAAAACGTGCTTATCTATGCGGACCCACCGTATTTGCTTTCAACAAGGACCACTTCTAGTTATAGACACGAAATGACTGACCAAGATCATGTTGAACTACTGGAAGCACTTAAAGAGCATCCTGGTCCATGCTTGCTGTCAGGTTACGAAAATGACTTGTATAACGGGTTATTAGGTGATTGGAGAAAAGAGTATATGGTTGCAAAAGCTGAGGCAGGAGCTAGTAGAAATGAAGTCTTATGGATTAATCCGGTTGCTGCAGAGAAAGGTTTTATCCAACAATCGCTATTTCAAGAACTGTAAGGGGTGCTGAAATGATTCAATTTACGGTACTAGGAGAACCGGTTGCTCAAGGAAGACCGAGATCTGGTAGGACAAGCAGAGGCAAAACGGTTCTCTATGATCCTAAGAAATCAAAGGACTTCAAACAATATGTCGGGTTGGTCGCTTCTCAACATGCCCCCTCAGATTTACTAGAAGGGCCACTGAACGTCCGAGTGAAAGTTTATAAACCATTGCTCAAGAGCTTCTCAAAGAAGCGTACAGCAGAGGCTGAGGCAGGATTATACCGTCCAGTGACTAAGCCTGACGTCGATAACTATGCCAAGGGAATCAAAGATGCTCTAAATAAAGTCATCTGGAACGATGACAGTCAGGTGGTCGAGTTTACGATCAGCAAGTGGTACAGCTCCAAGCCGAGGGTAGAAGTCGAAATAAGTGAAGTGTCTATATGAAAGGTGAGAGTTATTTACTTCTTATCCCTAAAACTAATAATACCCCTATTATTAAAATTAGGAAAAATATCACGATCCATCCTAATGTATTTTCCATTTTTATCACCGCTCTTTAGTGAGATATAAAATAGTATATCCAGAAACAATTGGGAGTAATCCGAGCTTATTACAGTGAGTAACAGAAATTTAATAAGACCCTTAAAGGAATTTATACAAAAAAACCAGAGCACTGTGCATGCTCTGGTACTAGGGTTTTCCACATTACGCGGAAATATTGGACTGCTCTAAGAGGATACCCTGCATGTCGAATAATAAACAGGGAGATTTTAAAACTCGTAAATGTGGGAGTAAGAAAAGGAGGAATGATGATGGAACAAATGGCATTATTTGAATCCGTAGAAATCGAAGTGCCTCAATCTGTGAAGTCACCACTGGAATGCAATAAGAAGATGAACTCACAGGCTTTCGTAGCAGATCAGCGGCTCTTTGCCGAGTACGTGAAGATGATCCAGAGGCAGCAAGGTTGCTCCTGGTTTGAAGCAAGGAAGAAATTTTTTGAAATTAGAGACAAATAAAAAAAGCCAGAGCAAAGCCCCGGCTGTTGATTAGAGGAGGACTCACTCACCCGATCAAGTGCTTATTAGGAAGAGATGGAAGTAAGTGAGTCACACTAAAGATTATAAACAAAATGTAAAAAGCTTATACAAAAAATACCAGAACATTTGATATGTCCTGGCACTAGGGTGAAACTCATATGATGTTGTCTAAGATGCTTGGAAGCCTATCAAAAAAAGGTTTTTGGATAAAATCATAAGCGCCTATAGTAGCACATTGATCAACTAAGTAGCTGTCACCTAGCGAAGATGAAATGATCACTTTAGCCTGTGGGTCAAAGTTTATGATCATTTCTAACGCCCGGACACCGTTCATTTTAGGCATAACAACATCCATTAACACGATATCTGGGGAGTAGGTTTTGTATTGTACCACCCCAAGAATACCATTATTAGCTTCTGCTACTACAGTAAAGGATTGATTTTCTAAGATATGTCTTACCCAATTCCGCATGAATGTAGAATCATCAATAATTAATGCAGTCGGCATGTAGTCACCCTTACGTCGAATAGTTATCTATCTTTTGTTTCACCCTTAATCTTAGAGTAGCAGAATTTCACTATTTTAACATAATAAAAAAGCCAGAGCATAAGCCCCGGCTACAATGTAATCTGACAATCTCATTATAGCATAAATCGAGGGGGCTTATACATTGGCTGATGCAGCGAGAAAACTAGAAACGACGGCTGAAATAGATTTGATGGAAAACGCTGTTTACCGGGTAGTAGATGGAGTGCTTGAAAAAGTAGACACTCCAGGCGACGGATTCGGCAAACAGACCATCACTTGGCAAAACGGAAAGCCTCAGCTATACGAAATTAGTTATACAAAGAAATGAGGGTGATGATCATCGCTAAAACAGAACTCACCGAAAAGCTTGAAAAAGAAATATATAGAGCCACTAAAAAGCAGGGGGTATTTGGTTGTTTTGAAGTCACCATAGGGTGGTTTGGAAATGAGCGAGTTGATTACATGACATATGATACTAATGGAATATGGCGTTGCTATGAAGTGAAAGTATCTGTATCTGATTTTAGGAGTAAGTCCAAAAAGACCTTCTGCGGTCATTACAACTATTATGTAATGCCTAAAGAATTATTCGAGAAAGTCAGGGAAGAGGTACCTTCTCACATTGGGGTTTATGTTAATGGGTGCTCGGTTAAGAGGGCGAAGAAACAAGATTTGGGAGAAGACGAAGAAACACTGAAAAACTCATTGATAAGATCACTTTCCAGAGAAACAGATAAAGCATTTAGCAGCAAAGAACCCCACTTAGTAGATGCTTTAAATAGACGGATAAGAAATCTTAAAACGGAATCAGATAGGCACCGGAAGAATTATTGGCATCTTATGAGAGTTGGACAAGAGAAATACGGCGATCATTGGTACAAAGAAGATGAGGATACAGTAATTTAATATGCTACTGGAACAACCAGGGCACTGATTACAAGTTGCAACCATGCAGCTGTAGTTGGTGCTCTTTTTTATTTGAAAAGGAGAGGTCCAATGAGCCAGCAATTGCGTGATCAACTTAGTAAGTATAAGCGCAAAAATAACATCAAGACCCCATCACCTAAGAAAAAGCGCAAGAGAAAGTCAGAATCATACAGTCAGCGCGATATTGAAGAACTTATGGGGATAAACCGCCCAACGTACAGAAGAGGGCGTGGTGGAGCTATAAAACAAAAATAGGAGGGGTCTTATGAACAAGAAACAGATTGAGGATTTAATATATGAATACCACTGGAGAAAGAAAGAAGTTGATCGGCTGGAAACCATTATTTGGGGAGGATATTCAAAAGCCCCTTCTACTGGATTAGTTCAACAGTTTGGTATTGAGGCTACCCTTCCAAAGCCGAACACGAGTATCAAGAGTAAAGCAGAGGTGGAAGCTTTAGACGCTAGAGAATTGCGGCTTTATAAACGTTGGTTAGCTTTTAACCGCAAAACAGAAGCTGTAGAAATCATGGTGGATTATTTGGATAACGAAAAACAAATGATTATTCTTGATTGCATGATGGAGGGCATGAGCTACCGATCCATAGCTGATCACTTGAGCTTAAACAGGAACAAAGTTCGTGAGTTAAAAGAATCTATGTTGTGCCAAATATGCCAAAAATGCCACTTCTTGCATGAGTTGAATCTTGAAAAGTCAGCTGTGTAAAATGGAAGGGAGGTCGGCTAGGTGGAACTCCCTGGCCAGAAAACATGAATAAATTATTAAGTAAACCCCCCTTGCGGGGGATCATTTCTGAGGGCACCACACCTTCTATTTTGATAGAATGATAGTAGGGGGAGGTGTTTTTGTTGAATGAACCAATGTTCGACGGATATAAAGATGTTACTGATGAAGAAGTAGTTGAAAAAATGAAATACTTTATGTCTAAGGCGAAAAAAGGCATGGATATTCACGAGTATGATAAAAAAGGAAGTCTAGAAGTAGCAAAAGAACTGCGTGAAGAGTTAAAAACGGAGTATAAAAATAATGATTTGGTCAGAATAAGTAAAGCATATCAAGAATATGAGTTATTCAGCCCGTATAGTAAAGCGGTTCACGAAGCATATGTTTCAGTTACAGGCGCGATGTCTTATAAAAAACATTTTCATTTTCTATATGATGTTTATAGTTATATGCTTTCTTACTTACCTACAAATGACGGTGAATAAAAGCACTCCATTGCGGGGTGCTTTTTTTATATTACAAATGATTTAAGATCCTCCGATAAATAAGTTGGAGGTGCGTTATATGAATGCAGAGATGGAACCAATTGATTTATTTAATTGGAATGAGTTGTGGGAGGTTACCGGTCCTTTTATTATAATGGCGATAACTGCTATTGTAGTAGGCACTATTTGTATAACAGTTTTAACCACTATGAAGAAAGGGTTATTAAAAGATATCTCGGTAGTTCTCAGTATAGTTGCTATTATAGGAATTTCGTTAATGGCACTTTATATATCAGCAGAAATATGGGGAATGTAAAAGGTAAATGCTTCCTTTTGTCGAAATAGTTCAAAGGGAGGGGATGAGATGGAAAAGATGCATTTTTATCATCATACTGCAAACTCTATACACCAGAAATATTCTACAACCTATAATAGTAAGGGAATAACAGTTCCAGATGTTTGTCCTGTTTGCCATAAATCAGTAACTCCAGAGATCCACTACTCATTAAGTTATGGACAAGAGTCACAAATTTTATTTAGATGTCCAAATAATAACTGCAATAATTTTTTTATAGGAAAGTTTATCGGAAATGATTTGATAGGCATTGGGCCTAAAGAATACAAGGGGAGAGAATTCGAAAGTGATATAGAAGAATTGTCACCTCTATTTACTAATATATACAATCAAGCGTTAAAGGCAGAAGCAGATAATCTTGATCAAATAGCAGGCTTAGGATATAGAAAATCGTTAGAGTTTTTGATAAAAGATTATCTAATTAAACATTTGGAGAAAGATGAAGAAAAAACAAGAAAAAAGCCTTTATCACAATGCTTAAATCAGGATGTGGAAAATGATTCATTGAAAGATATCGCGAACAGAGCCTCATGGATTGGTAATGACGAAGCTCATTACACAAGAAAATGGGTTGATAAGGATGTCACAGACCTCAAAAATCTTATAGAAGTCACTTTGCACTTTATTTTAATGGAGATACTTACTTCAAAATATAAACAAGAAATGCCGAGGTGAATCACAGCACTCCATTACGGGGTGCTTTTTTCATGCTTACAAAACAAAAAGAATAGCAGTGGAGGTGGGTGAATGAGGTAATGCCAAGGAAAAGAGATCCACGACGAGATAAAGCTTTTGAGATTTGGAAGACAAGCAATGGTGAACGTAAATTAAAAGACATAGCCGATGAATTAGATTGCTCACCTTCCCAAGTTCGAAAGTGGAAAAGCCAAGACAAATGGGACGAGAAAATGAATGGTAACGTTACTAATCCGAAAAGGAGCGTTACTAAAAAGAAAGAGACGAATCGAATACGTGATGCTACACCTGATGAAGAGCCTTCGCAAAGTGATGAACTCACTGATAAGCAAAGGCTTTTTTGTATGCATTATGTTAAAAGCTTTAATGCGACAATGGCTGCTATTAAGGCGGGATATGGGAAAGATACAGCTCACGTACAAGGGAGCAGACTGTTAAAGAATGTTAAGGTTTCCGCATATATCCGTGAATTAAAAGAAGATCTTCAGTCAGAGTTATTCGTTAACGCAAAGGATGTCCTCAACTATTATGTGAAGATAGCCTTCGCTGATATTACCGATTATGTAACGTTCACCAGGAAGGATGTTCAAACAGGTAAAAGGGATGTCCTTATGAATGAAGATGGATCGGTTAAAGATATTGTTCCGAGAGTTGATTCTTATAATGAGATGTACTTTAAGAACAGTGAAGAGGTAGACGGTACCATCATTTCAGAGGTTAAACAGGGAAGAGAAGGCGTTAGCGTTAAGCTCATCGATAAAAAGTGGGCTTTAGAAAAATTAGAGAAGTACTTTGATTTGTTGCCTGACCATTACAAGCGGAAACTGGAAGAAGAGAAGCTTGCTCTGCAAAGGGATAAAGTAGAGTTGGAGAAAACGAAAGTGTTAGGTGAAGAGGAAGAGTATGAAGATGATGGATTCATCGATGCATTAGACGATAAGACCACAGAGGTGTGGGGCGATGATTAAGATAACAGCTAAGAAAAAGAAGCCGGCACCTTTTAAATTTAAACCTTTCTCTAAAAAGCAGATGAAGGTTCTGACCTGGTGGCGTAAAGAATCACCAGTCAAAGATAGAGATGGAATCATTTGCGATGGGTCCGTCCGTGCAGGTAAAACGGTTGTCATGTCCTTATCTTATGTCATGTGGGCAATGGAAACCTTTGAAGATGAAAACCTGGGGATGGCTGGTAAGACAATAGGTTCATTCAGAAGAAATGTAATCACACCTCTGAAACGTATGCTCAAATCCAGAGGATACGTTGTGAAGGACCATAGAGCTGATAATTACCTCACCATCACTTATAAAGGAGTATCCAATTACTTTTATGTGTTTGGCGGGAAAGATGAATCCAGTCAAGATCTTATCCAGGGGATAACGCTTGCTGGAATGTTCTTTGATGAAGTGGCCCTTATGCCTCAATCTTTTGTTAGCCAAGCAACAGCACGATGCTCGGTGGAAGGGTCTAAGTTCTGGTTCAACTGTAACCCAGCTGGACCTTATCATTGGTTTAAAACCGATTATCTGGATGCCATCGAAGAAAAGAACTTACTTCATCTTCATTTTACAATGGATGATAACCTCTCGCTATCTGAAAAAGTAAAAGAACGTTTCAAACGTTTATATGCGGGGGTTTTCTATCAACGCTATATCCTTGGTCTTTGGGTCCTTGCTGAGGGCGTTATCTATGACATGTTTGATAAGGATAAACACTCTCTCGATGTTCCTTACACCCAGTTTAAAAAGTATTATGTATCGATTGACTATGGTACTCAAAACCCTACGGCATTTGGGTTATGGGGTTTCCGTCATGATGTGTGGTATAAGCTCAAAGAATATCACTATGACGGGCGTGAAGAAAAGAAGCAAAAAACAGACCAGGAATACCTCAAGGATTTAATTGATTTTCTCGATGATATTAAACCAGCAGGTGTTGTTGTGGATCCAAGCGCATCCTCTTTCATTGCTTTACTTAAAAAGAATAGCTTCAAAGTTATCGAGGCTAAAAATGATGTGTTAGAAGGCATTCGAAATGTGGCCAACGCTTTGATTAATGGAGAGATTATGTACGACTTATCCTGCACCGAGACATTCAGGGAGTATGCTTCATATATCTGGGACAAGAAAGCAGCAGATCGTGGCGAAGACAAGCCAGTAAAAGCCAATGACCACCACATGGATAGCGACAGGTATTTCGTTAATACAATCTTAGTTAGCAAATATAAGTTGTCTATTAAAGAACGTTATAAAAAACTTTATGGGAGGTGATGACAATAGGTGGAGCTAAAGCAGCACGAAAAGTGAAAAAAGATTTTCTTCAAGCGGGAGAAAAAGGCGGGTCACGGGATGTATTGATGAGGCAATCTCCTCAACAAGGTAAAAGCCTGTCACCCGAAGATATCACCAATCTGTATGCTAACGATCAGATTATTCAAAACATCATAGATATACCTGCTGAGGATGCGACTCGTGAATGGATCACATTGAACATTGAAGACCAGGCATTAAAGGCTAAGTTGGAATTGAAATTGAGAGCTTTAAATACACAGGAAGCTTTTCAAAACATGGTTCGATACGAGAGACTCCGCGGGGATGGGTTTACGGCCTTGGGGCTAACAGAAAGCCAAGATTTCCAGTTGAGTGACCCAGTAGAATCAGCACGACTAAAGTCAGTTGACTATCTACATCCTTTTTCATCTCGGAAGGTTTCCAAGATGAATGTTGTTGATGACGTTTTCTCTCCTGAATTCGGCAATGTAAAATCTTTTTCTATTAAGAATTCAGACCAGCGAGAGGAGCAGGAGGTCCATCGGGACCGAATACTCCATTTACAAACGCAAAAGCTTGAGGACATGGACTGGGGGCAAAGTCGATTAGAGCCTATGTATAAGTACATTACATTATTTGATACAGCTGCATGGTCCACTGGACAGATTCTTTATGATTTTGTTTTCAAGAAATATAAATCAACTGATGTTGAAAGTATGAGTTCAGAGGAACGACGAGAAGCTCAAATGATCTTAGATTATATGTTCCGTACAGAGGCCCTGGCCATTATTGGCACCGAAGAAGAGCTCGAAAAAGAATCGACAAATGTAGCTGGAATTAACCATCTATTTGAATTCGTATGGGAAGCACTTGCTGGGTCTGCCAGAATGCCCAAAAGCCATATACTAGGGCAACAGTCTGGAACACTAACAGGAGCTCAATATGACAGTTTGAACTACTATGCAAGAATCGCTGGTATCCAGGAAAACTTTGTCCGACCCAAGATTGAATATTTGTTGAGACTCTTGCTTCAATCAGAGGAGTTCGGAGGAAAAGATCCAGACAATATCGACTGGTCTTTTAGCTTCAATCCACTTTGGAAGCTGGATAGTCAATCGGATGCTGAAATTCGTAAGAAGGTTGCTGAAACAGATGCGATTTATCTGAAGAATCAAGTCATTACACCTGATGAAGTGCGAGAAAAGCGTTTCAAGGGAGCTTCTTTAAGTGCTGAGCTTGATTTCAGTGAAGATGAAATGACTGAATTGGAGAAGAGTATTCGAGACGCGAGGGATAGTCATGGCCAATCAACCTAAGATGCCCCAGAGTTCATTTCCTACGGCGATTTCAGTCAGCTACTATCGAGGGATGAATAAACTGGTTGATCAAAACAGAAAAAACGTAAGAAAAGTTTTCATCAACGAAATTAAGCCTTTGATTTACGAATACCGCCGTCAGATGGATAGCGGTCTATTTGTCGTTGATTTAGAAAACATTCTTGCTAAGATCACTAACCTTTTACAAAAGGCAAGAGAGTTCTCAACCCAATTCATCTTATCAGGGGAATCGATTAATAAGCTGGCAAGTCGTTTTGTGAAATCCATAAACGCTTTCCAACGGGATACCTTCCGCGACCAATTGGGCACAGTGCTCGGGATTGACCCAATAGGGCGTGAAACATGGTTGGAGTCCTTTATGGAATCAGCAGTAAGTGAAAATGTCAGTTGGATTAAAAGCATTGATCAAGAGTATCACGATAAAATCCAGACGATTGTTGTTCAGGGTGTGAGGCGTGGGAAATCCATCAATGAAATGGCTGCTGAAATCACGAGGGCATCAGGTGTCAGTAAGTCCAGAGCGAAGTTCATTGCTCGGGATCAGTCTGGAAGCATTCTTGGTGATCTGACAAGGACCAGGCACACGCAAGCGGGCATTCATAGGTTTACTTGGAAAGACAGCGACGATGAACGTGTCAGGGATACTCACGCTGATTTAGATGGCAATGTCTTTACCTGGAAAGATGGTGCAACTGTTAAGGGTCGCCAGATATGGCCGGGAACAGACTACAATTGTCGGTGTACGGCTGACCCAGTAATTGAATAAATTTTAAGCTCATCATATATGGTGGGCTTTTTTAGTGCTTGAAAGGGGGTGACACATTGAGTAAGAAACAGCGTTTTGACCGGGCCTTTATCAAAGATTACAACGAAACAGATGAAGGTTACTTGACCGTTAGAGCCATCGTCACAAAGCCGGGGGTTTACCCATATGGTCGAGAGGATGGCTCCATTCAACATGAGCTGAAGCATCCTGAAGACATATTTTCCGATCGTACAGTCCAATCTTGTAATGCAAAGCCCGTCACTGACGACCACCCTAATGAGCCTGTCAACATGAAGAACATCAAAGCTTATGGCAAAGGAATGTCTCATACCGACGCTTCTGTTCAAGGTGGAGGGGTCATGGTTGGTTTTACGATTACGGATGAGGAATTGATCAATAAGATTTTCGATGGAAAGCGAGAAATCAGCTTAGGGTTCATGACTGACCTTGTGGCTGAGGATGGAACGTATAACAGTAAAAATTATCAGTTCCGACAGACCAATGTGGAAGTAAACCATATTGCTATCGTTGATCAGGGACGTGTAGGACCAGAAGCTGCTATTAAAGGTGATTCCTCTGGATGGCGCAAGGATTCAGCAGCATGGCAAGTAGATGATAACAACTCAAATAATGGAGGTGGCAATATGCCAACAATCAAGATTGATAATAAAGATTACGAGGTTGATAGTGCTGTTAAGTCTCGTATTGACGCACTTGAAAGCAAAGAACAGCAATTAGATTCCGTCACAAAAGAACGTGACACACTGCAAGGAACCGTGGACGCGAATAAAACGAAGATGGACGGCTTGGAAAAAGAACTTGAGAACGCTAAGAAATCCGGCCCTTCTCAAGAAGACATGCAAAAGGCTGTTGATGCCCGTCTTTCTCTTATTGATTCAGCGCGTAATTACCTTGAGGAAGATTTCGATTATACAACCAAGAGTGATAAAGACATTAAAGTTGCTGTCATTCAGAAGGCGGATGGGAACTTCAAGGCTGATGATAAATCAGATGAGTATGTGAATGCTCGGTTTGATGGCACGGTAAGTGTTCTTCAGTCCAATGGATTTCAAAGTACTGGTCCTAACCAAATGAAAGGCACTAATGATTCAGCTGGGAACTTGGATAAGCAACGTCAAGATCGCCTTAACTTACGTGATTCAAAATAAAAACACATGAGGAGTGAGAAAGAATGGCTATTACAGAATACAACAAGTACATGCCAGAGGCTCAAGGCAAAGGTAAACTAGCAAACTACCAGGATTACTCAGCAGAAACGAAAGCAGCTGCGGAGGATATCCCTTATGGGGTTGCTGTTCAACTAGGAACAGATCGAGAGACTGTTAATGTGTTTGCGGGAGGCTCCCCTATCGGTCTGGCACTTGCCCAAGAGCCAAGTGATTGGCAGAACCCAAATGCCAACGATCAGCTTTATAAGGCTCAAATTCCTGTCGCAGTTGTCCGTAAAGGGGTTCTATGGGTCGAAGTAGAGGAGGATGTCAACATTGGCGATAAAGCTGTGGCTGATAATACGACTGGTAACTTCCGTCCTGATAGTACAGCGACAACCACCGTAGTGGCTTTCCCTACAGCAACGTTTAAAACGGCAGCTCTTGCCGGTGAACTGGCACAACTCGAAATCAACCTACCATAAAAATAAAGGAGTGAAGGTAACATGACCATCCGTAATGATGCATTGATCCGTCCACAGGATTTAAACGCAATTGACAATACAATCTATGAAATTAACAAAGAGGAATTGAAAGCAAGAACGATTTTTAATGTGAAATCAGATGTGCCAGAAGGGGCAGAGACTTACAGCTATGACGTTATCAAGCGTTCAGGGGCAGCAAAGGTATTAGCTCCAGGTGCCGACGATATTCCGTTGGTTGATGCAGATATGGAACGTCACACAGAACAAATTTATTCTATTGCCGCAGCGTTCCGTCTTTCGGTCCAGGAGCTTCGACAAGCTCAAATGTCCGGCCAACCAGTCGAGACGACGAAAGCTGCCACGGCACGCCGCGCTATCTCTGAGAAAGAAAACAAGATTGCTTGGAAGGGTGACACAAAGCATAAAATTCTTGGTGTAACCAACGCAGAAGGCATCCAGACCATGGCTGTTGCGAATAATGAAGCCGGTAATTCTTCATCGTGGAAAGATAAGACAGGCCGTGAAATTGTAGCTGATCTACGTAAGGCACGCGCAGCTGTTAATAAGCTTCCGGGTCATACACCGGACACTCTGATTGTTACATCAGGTGCTATGGAAGAACTGGAGAAGGAGTATAACGAGTACACTGGCCAAACGGTCCTACAATATCTCCGTAGCCAAAGCTGGTTCTCTAAAATCGACTATACTTCTGACCTTGAAAAAGTCGGAGATGGAGATACCGATAGCTTCCTAGTGTTCGATAGTTCTCCAACAGTGGTTGAACTGTTGATTCCTATGGATATCAAACGTCACCCGCAAGAATATAAGTTCCCGAACTATAAGGTGCCGTTGGAAGAACGAACAGGCGGTATCATCGTCCGTTATCCAATGGCAATCGTGAGAGGAGATGGAATTTAATATGTTAGTCCAAAACAAAGGCAAGTACGTTCGTCATGCAGAAGGTGTCATGCTTGTTCCTGGTAGTAATGATGTCAGTGAACAGGATTGGAAAAAGTTCAGTAACCATAAAATCATCAAGAGCTTAATTGAGAAGGATGAAATTGTTGCTCATGATGTGAAAAGCACAGTGGATATGAATGCCACTCAAGCGATTGAAATGGTTGAGGACACCTTCTCTGTGGATCTTCTGGAGCAATGGAAAGAGAACGATGATCGTAAAACAGTCCTTGATGCCATCGAGGAGCAACTGAAAGAAATAAAGGGTGAAGGTGAAAACGGCGAGGATGATGAGTAATGGCCCAAGATACGACTCCTGAAAAAATCCGGAGTATTGCCAAACACTTGCGGAGCTTATCGGATACTGACCTGAATTTATATATTGAGGATGCCAAGGCTGAGCTTGATGAGGAGAAGATTCCTGAAAAATATCAGGAAAGACTCCAACGATATCTTGCAGCTCACTTGGCATCTCTTAATGTACGGAGAGTTTCTTCACAAAAGGTCGATGGCATGTCCCAAACGTTTTCCGACAGTAATCGGACCAGTGTGAAAAGTGTCGGTCTAGATTCAACCCCTTACGGCCAAGAGTTTGCGCGACTGATTAAGAAATACACCAGCCGCCCTTCTCTGAAATTGACGGTGTTTTAGTTTATGAATAACGCAGGGGTCACTGTTCATGAAGACAATATCGTTGAATTCCAGAAGGTTATAGAGGAGCTTGGTCGCTATCGTATAGAGGTTGGGATTTTTGCTGAGGCTGATTCGTTCTATGCCATGATTGCGAATGTTCATGAATATGGGATGACGATCAAAGCGAAGAAGAAGTTCCTCACACTTCCATTACCAGCTTCAGAAGGACGAAGTGCCTCAGAAATTGAGGGGTTGTTCCGACCACCAGGCACACAAATACTAGCCACAAGTGAAAATGGAGAGCTGACACCCATGTTCATTCTTAAAGAACAGGTGAAGATTCCAGAACGCTCTTTCATTCGGGCTAGCTTTGATGAGAAGGAAGGCGACTGGACAAGTCTCATGGAACGGTTAATAGATAAGGTTTTCGCCTTTGAAATAACGGTTGAGCAAATGTATGAGCAATTAGGGGCGGAAGTGGCGGCCAACATTCAAGCAAAGATCAGATCCATTAGCTCCCCGGAGAACTCTTCTCTAACGAAGAAAAATAAAGGGTCCACAAGCCCGTTAGTAGATAGTGGAGGGCTCATTCAACGGATTACTTGGAAGGTGGTGAGTAGCTGATGGGGCAACAAATCTTTTATTTCGATGAAGTCTTTGCTTCTTTCCAAGTTCCTTTTGAAGCTATTAAGAAAAGTGAAGGCTATCGAGATCATTCAAATGGAGGGCAATGGGTTCCAGGAGCTGACTTGCCACCTGAAACTTTGGAAGGAATTATCGTCCCTCTCTCCAATGATGACATGCGTTTCGATACACAGGGGCGCTATACAGAGAAAGATCGTAAGTTATACCTTCAACACCCTCAGAGACTAAAAAAGAATGATCACATTTATTTTGAGGGGCAGGACTATCGTGTCTTTGACGTGAAGAATCACGGGGTCTATGCTGACTTCTCGGTTTACATCATAAAAGGGATTGATAAAGGAGGTGGTGGGTCTCCATGATGACAGTAGAAACGCGGAATACCATTACAAATGAGCTTTATAAATTCTTAGGAATCCCTGTTATTCCTGATGATGACGATGGAGAAATTCCTGATTATCCTTACGTCGTTTATAGCACCACAACAGATAATAACCGTAAAGGTCATGACTCCATTACTTTTGAGGATACAGATGAAGGTTTTATGAAGACCTATGCGAATCAAGTGGGGACATCCTATTCCTTCAATGCTCATTCCGATTCGAGGGATGAAGCGATTGAGACTTCCTATAAAATTGCTGAATTCTTTCAAAGAGTCGGAAGAGACTTACTAAATCAATTGGGTGTAGCTGTGACAGAGGTTTCTCCGATACAGAACAGAAGCATGATGCTCGTTGATCATTACGTTCGACGGCAGGGATTGGATGTAAGATTCAATTATATTGATGCATCCACCTACCCGATTGATTCAATCGAAAATACCACTATAACAGGAGGGTAAATGATGCCACTGAATGACTTTCAAGTGAATATCAACTTACAACAACCACTCGGTCTTGTGGGCTTTGGGAAACCTCTCATTGTCGGCGAGATTACGGGTGGTTTAGCTTATCAAGAATTTTTAACCCTAGAAGCCCTGGCAGAGAGCGTAGAAGATACTTCACCTCTTTATCAAAAAGCCCAGGCGCTCTTAAATCAAGAGAATCGACCAGAACGATTCGCGGTAGCTGGTTATGACTCAGCTGCAGTGGATGGTCCTACGACAGCTTCAGCACTTGTTACCTCACTCTTAGGGAATGATTGGTACTTCCTCATCACAACCGAAACTGATGTGACAGAAATGACAGCTATTGCTGATGTCATTGAAGGATCTGAGGCGGGAGGTTATCCGAAACTCTATTCAGCACAAGTTGCAAGTGTTGATGACCTTACAACACTGGTTACGGAATATGAGCGTTCATTCTTCGCCGTACACCCAGCTGATGAACATATTGATGCTGCTCATATAGGGGAGAACGGAAGTAAACCGGTTGGATCGATTACCTGGAAGAGCAAATCGCTCACAGGGATTACACCTCAAGCATTGACAGCTGATGAATTGACAGCCATTGAAGATGCGAATGGTTATGCTTACGTGAAGAAGGCAGGCCAAAGCGTTACATCCGAAGGCAAGGTCCTTTCTGGAGAGTATATCGACGTTGTGCATGGCTTAGATTGGGTGGTCGCTAACATCGAGAACCGAGTACAGAAGATAACCAACCAAGCCGGGAAAATTCCTTATGATGATTCAGGTATTGCACAGTTGGAAGCTGGTACCTTATCTGTATTGAAAGAAGGATTTAGCCAGGGGATCATTGCGGATGATGGAAACGGAAATGGGGTTTACTCTACAAATTTCCGTTCCAGCGCACAATCGACCGCAGAGGATCGTAAAAACCGCGTTTATACAGGCGGGAATTTTGAATTTCAGCTTGCGGGAGCGATTCATGAAGGAAAAATCACTGGCTCAGTGAGCTATTAAGAGGAGGGTTATAGATGCCACAAGTAGGAACGTATGATTCCCAGAAAGTTCAGTTACTCGTCGATGATGTCCAAATAACAGGTTTATCCTCAGATACCTTCATCTCTTTTGAACCAGCCGAGGGGGAGAGTTTCAGTTACTCCGTGGGTGCGAACCCGAAGGATGTAGTTGTTTCTGAGACGAATAACGATGTTCACACAGCTACAGTCGTTCTTCAGCAGACAAGTCCATATGTTGCATTCTTGAATAGGATTGCGAAAGAGAAACGCATGGTCCCGGTCTATGCTATTAACAACAACGAGCCGAAGGAGAAAGCCGGAGGGTCACAAGCACGCATCCAGAGACCCGCGAACCTTTCTTACGGAAAGGAAGCATCCAACCGTGAATTCACCATTGTAGTGTTTGATTACTCTGTGGAGTGATGTGAATGGGTAGAAAAAAGAAAATCAATCATGGGAGCAGGCAGTCCAATAGGGCTGCCTTTCTTCAATTTCATTATGAGGGAGAGATTTTTAAAATGGCTAAATTAGGTACTAAGAAAACCGTAACAATTGAAGGTGTCGAGTACACATTCCAACATCCAGGAAGCCGTGAACAAATGAGAATTCAAGACCGCGCTGTAAATGAAAACGGTGTTCCATCAAGTGAAAAAATCGCTGATGAACTGTTCAAAAATATTATCGTTGAGCCTCAAGTATCGTTCGAATACTTTGATGAGCATGACGGGATGGAAGAGGTTATCCAAGAAGGCATGACGTTTCTTAGGTCTGGAAAGTGATTCTGAGAAGGATGATCAATATTACCGAGACCTTGTGAAAAAGAAACAATGGTTTTGGCGGCCTATTGTTCAAAAAATCATTTCTTATTCCGAGGCGATTGAGATGAGTAAGGAACAGCTGCTTGAAGCGAATGCAGCTATTGATTTAAAAGATGAAGCTACAAAGAGTTCGATGGAATCTTAATCATTTATATCAAAGTAGGAAGGGGGTGAGGACGTGGAATTGAAAGACCTTACCTTAAGCTTTGGGGTAAATAACGGCCCCTTGCAACAAATCAACAGAGAATTAAACGAGTTTAATAAAACTACAGCAGGGGCTTCAAGAGCAACCCAAAGCTTCTCTAGCCAGTATCAACGAGAGCAAAGGAAAATGATTAAGGAAACTCAAGCAACCAATGACGCTCTTGGAAGGCAGAGCAGGGAAATGCGTCAGTTAGCAAAGACTGCGGGAGCTTCAGCCTATCAGTTTGCGGACGATTGGGCTGACATGAGTGTAAGCATGCGAAAAGACTTGATTAAGAATAACAATGCCCTAGTGGGACATCGCAGAGAAATTCGCAACGTTGAGCATGACATGTGGAAGCTCTCCAGTGAGATGGGAAACTATTCCGGCACGAATGCAGACTTTATGAAGAGTGTTCAAGACCTTGGTAAAGAGCACAAGAAAGCAACAGACAAGATGATTAACAATAACATTGCATTACGTAAAAGCATTGTTCAGCAGGTCGGTGTTTTCCAAGCTAGAAGTACACAGTCAGAGAAAATCACCAAAGCCTATGATGATATGGGGAGCGCGATGCTCAAGTTAAATAAACCCTTTCTGAAGGTTTCTGGTGGATTGAACAATATCGCTAAGCAAGGTAATGCGGCCACAATGGCTCTGAAACAACTAGGACCTAATGCCAACATGAAAGCTTTGCAGGACCGTATTCAATTGATTAATCGCGGGATGATGCGCTATCAGATGGTGGCTCTTGCAGCCTTAGCAGCTTCAGCTCTGTTCTACTCAGGACTTCATAAAGCTGCGCGTGATAGCATCCCGGCCTACGCGGCGGCATTTGATGAGATGGCATCAAGTGTCCGCCAAGCATTCCAACCAATGGTAGAAGTGTTTTCAGCAGTTATGACCAAAGTATATAAGTTTATTGATACGGTTGCTGACCTGGTCATTCGATTTAACGAAGCCTATCCAATGCTTGCTAAGGTCATTCAAGGATTCATGATGTTAATTCCTGTTCTTACTTTGATACTTGCGCCTATGGCTGTTGGTATTGGGCTCTTCGCAGGTATGAAGGTAGCCATGGCTTCCATGTGGCCGGTGATTGGTCCTTTGGTAACTGGATTAGGGGCTATGCTTGGAACCGTCCTTGCTGTGGCTGCAGGAATCGCCATTTTTGTAGGTGCATTTGTTGCAGCTTATAAACACCTGGATGGTTTCCGTAACCGCGTAGATAATGTTGTGCAAGGTATCAAAGGCTTCTTTGCCATTATCAGAGGTGAAGAAGGCAAAGGCGTAAGTATGTTGTCCAGACTTGGCATGGATACGGACACAATTAAGGGCATTGTTTCCTTTGGTAGTTCAATCAGGTCAACTATTGATCAAGTCAAATCTGGCTTTTCGACATTAAAGTCGGTCGGCCAATCCGCCTTAGCCGTGTTTAATGGGAACAATGGAAAGGCTGTTAGTATTTTAGCGCGTCTTGGCTTTGGGCCACAGACTATAAAGAATTTAATTAGCACCTTTGAAACTATCAAAACCACCGTAGCAAGTGGACTGGATACAGTATGGGGATTCGTTAAAAACATAATTAATAAAGTGACTAGCTTTTGGGATGAAAATGGCGCAATGATTATACAGTCGATTAAGAATGTGGCTATGGTAATTGGCGCTGTACTCAAAGGTGTTTGGGCGACCATGAAGTTTATATGGCCTGTTATTTCAGCTTTGATCAAGTCCGTTTGGGGAAACATCAAAGGTGTAATCTCTGGAGCATTAGACTTTATCATGGGTGCGGTGAAATTCTTTTCCGGATTGTTCACTGGGAACTTCTCGAAAATGTGGGAAGGTATCAAGCAGATGTTCTCCGGCGCTATACGTTTTATTTGGAACTTCATTCAATTGCAGATGTTCGGGAAGATTCTTGGTGCAGGAAAAGCGTTCTTTAGTGGTTTCAGGTCTATAATTTCTTCGTTATGGACTACAATAAAAAAACTATTTACCAAAGGAGTCAATTCAGCTAAAAACTTTGTTTCCAAGGGTTTCACGCGCATGCTTTCTGTAGCTAAAGGATTATTTAAAAAACTGAAAGAGTCAGTGAGCAATACTTGGGATGACATTGTAAAAGGAGCCAAAGCCCTTCCAGGTAAAATAGGCCAAGGCATTAAAAACATGGCTGGTAAAGCATGGGAAGGTATTAAAGCCTTTGGTAATCGTTTGGCTAGAGGCTTCGGAAAAATTATAAATGGAGCTCTCGGCGGTATTGGATGGATCATGGGAAAACTCGGTATCTCTTGGGAGATTCCTAAATGGACTCCACCTGAATATGCCAAAGGAACCCCTTATCACCCAGGCGGTCCTGCCATACTAGGTGATGGAGGAATGCAGGAGCTTTATAAAACGCCTGCTGGTCAGGTTGGTTTATCTCCTGCCTCAGATACTCTGATGAATTTACCTAAAGGGACTCAAGTCATCAACGGAAAAGACACACAAAAAATTCTTTCTGCCAATCAAATGGCTCCTGCGTATGCGAAAGGGAATGTGTTCACGAACACTATTAGTAAAGGGGCTTCATGGCTTAAAAGTAAAGCTGGCGATGCTATAGGTAGTGTGAAGAATATAGCTCTGGATGTATGGGATTATATGAAGAATCCAAGCAAGTTAGTTTCATCAGTCCTCAATCGTTTAGGAGTATCCTTTCCTTCGATGGACGGAGCTCTTGGCCAGATGGGAACCGGGGCTTTTACCCTGATCAAAGATAAAATAGTGGATTTTGTAGATAAGAAAATGAAAGAAACAGGTGGCCCTGTCAGTTTTGGAGACCTTGTTAAAACCAGTAGCTTCGGCATGCGATTCCATCCCATTCTTAAAAAATATAAGCTTCACGCAGGTGATGACTATGGTGGTGCAGTTGGAACGGCCATTCGTTCCCAGTCAGCTGGTCGAGTAATCCATAGCGGTCCAGGCGGTAGTTTTGGTAATCTCGTTAAAGTTCAGCGAGGGATTTACACTCACTTCTATGCTCACTTGCAGCGAGCGATGGCTCGTGTCGGGTCAATGGTAAGTCGTGGTGATGTTCTCGGTACATTAGGTAGCACCGGACGTTCCACAGGTCCTCACCTTCACTATGAAGTGCGTAAGAACGGCGTACCTATTCCACCGAATCGCGGTTATGCCAACGGCGGTGTTGCAAGATATCACCAGTCAGCTCAATTAGCTGAAAATGGTTGGAAAGAATATGTTATCCCTACTCAGCCGAGTAAAAGAAAGAGAGCAAACAACCTGTTGGGGCAAGCGAATAATGAGCTGGGGTATAATCCATCCATTGATGAAAGCCATAACTCCAGCGGTGGAAAAGGGCAAATTGTATTCAGTCCTCAGTTCGTAGTCAATATTGATACGAACGCTAAAGTAGATCAAGAAGTGATTGCCCAACTCAAGGGCTTGTTTAAAGAAATGTCCGAAGAACAATTTGAAAGCCTGATTAACCGTTTAGGCTTTCATAGGGAAGGGTGATGAATCATGCAGGGAAAAGCTATACTGCAAGGGGAAAAACTTCATGTGAGTTCTGAAAGCTACCCAAATGATGGTTCCGTAACCCGTCACCCCGTCGAAAAGGGAGAAGGGAAATCCATTACGGATCATGTATCCGTCAGCCCTAAAAGCGTTTCTTTACGGGGGATATTGGTTAGACCGACCAACGAGGAAGTCGAAACATTAATCTCAAAGCTAGAGTCCTGGCAGGAAGTTGGGACTCTATTGCAATATGAAGGCCGGCGCATTATGGCTAATATCGTCATTGAAAGTTTCGATGTAGATACAGACAGCAAGAATGCTAATGGGTTCGCTTTTTCGATGAAGTTGGTGAAGATCCAGCTGGCCGAGTCTTCTTATCAAAAATCATCCAAGCCTGTGACCAACGAAGGAAGAAAGCAAACGAAGAATCCGAATACAAGAAAGAAATATCATGTAGTTCGTAAAGGGGACACCTATTGGGGATGCGCAAGAAAGTATGGAACATCGGTGAAGCAATTGGAAAAATGGAATCCATGGCCGGCGAGAGTAATTCCTATTGGTGTGAAAATGAGGGTTGGATAAGGAGGGATACCGGTGAATTTTGAATATATCCCCATTGAAAAAGAGAAGATTCCCTATCGGTTCTCAATCCAGTTAGGTATTGAGTTATTCGGTTTGGAAGTCCGGTACAATGAAACGCATGACTTTTTCACATTGGACTTGTATCGAGGGGAAGAAACCCTAGCTCTTTCAGAGAAAATCGTCTATGGTCTTCCCTTATTTCAAGATGTTTATGATGATCGGTTCCCTGCCCCTACCATCGTTCCCAAAGATGAAGCTGGACTCGAGCATCAAGTAACCTATGACAATTTGAACGAAACCGTATATTTGATGGTGATGAACCAATGAAATATTACGGAAGAAGAGCTGAAGTGGGAATCGATAACAGGATATTCAATAGTGAAGAATTTGATATCACATTTGATGTTCCTTTTGATAATGATACGGAGCCTGATGAAAGTCAGATTACAATCTATAATTTATTAGATTCAACTCTGAACGAAATTAAAAAGAACCAAAGGGTTTATATCAATGCCGGTTATAAAGGAGATACTGGCCTGGTGCTGTCCGGGTATATATCAAAAGTGACGACGAAACCTGGGGTGGATAAGGAAACGACGGTGAAAATTCTCGATAAGCCTCCTTTTGATGCAGAGAAGACGGTCAATAAATCTTATAAGAAAAACATCAAAGCTTCTCAAATATTGAGGGATTTGCTTTCTTTGCTGAAACTGGACTCTAAGTTAGAGCTACCCAAAGATAAAGCCTATGCCAAAGGTTATGAAGTGGATGGGGAAATTGCTGCCGAAGTTTCTCACATTGCCAAGGACTGTGGGGCTATTTTTTATATCAATCAGGGAAAGTCCTTTATCCGTCCTCTTCAGTCCAAGCAACCGGCATCCTTTCTTCTTACATCAGAAACAGGTTTGATTGGAACGCCCGCCTATTTTGAAGAAGAGGGAGATGGAGAAACGGTTAAAGGCTATACTGTCGAGTGTTTGTTACAACATCGGATTACGACTGGATCTGTTATCCGGATTGAGTCTAGTACAGCTGATGGAACTTATTACGTCCGTAAAGGGAAACACCGATGGTCCAATGACAGCTCAGTCACAGAATTGGAAGTGATTTTATGAATGATATCAAGTTTTATAGTGAGTTAAAAAGAAATATCTTGTTATCGATCAACACCTGCCTCCCTTGTCGGGTGATCGATTACGATAAGAGTAATCGAGAAGCTAAACTGCAGCCTTTATTTAAGACAAAGGAAAAGGGAAAGGAACCTACCTCTCTTGGTGTTCTGGAAGGTGTCCCTGTGCTTTTTCATCAATATGAAGTCGATGGGGTAGAGAAAACCTATCATCCGGTATTACACAAAGGGCAAGTGGTTCAAGTAGCTGTTAACCAAAGAGCTATCGATGACATTTCTTCCGGGAAAGAAACCTATCCGGAAGTTTCAAAGTGGTTCCGTTTAAGAGACGCGGTCGTTATAGGAGTGATTTCATGAAAACATTCGCTCTGAATCAAAGCGGCGATCTACTTTTAGAAAACGGGGATATGGTAGAAATTGATGGAGCTGAAGAAATCAAACAGTCCCTCTCCCTTATACTATCTACCAACAAAGGTGAGTGGTTTCTGGATCCAGAGATGGGGCTTGATTTCAATGCTCTGTTGGATAAGCCATCTGACACGCGCATCCGTGCAGCGGTTATTGAAGCCATTAGCCAAGAGTCGAGAGTGCAAACCATTGATCATATTGCAATCAACCAGGATCGACAGAAACGGGTTGTCTATATTCATTTCAAGGTGACAACTTCAACGAATGAACAGATAGAGAGTGAGGTGAGTGTCAATGCTTGATGAGAAGGGGTATAGGCGCAAGACCTATGATGAAATCTTAGATGAAATGCAAAGCCGGGCAAGAGAACTATTCGGAGAGAAAATCAACCTCTCGAAAACTTCTCCTGTCGGGCTTTTTATTATGCTGATAGCTTGGTTTCTGTCATTGGTTTGGAAGGATAATGAGGACGTTTACCATTCGGCCCACCCTAACCAAGCCACTGGAGTAAACTTGGATCGTCTGCTTCCCTATTCCGGGATTACCCGGAACCTGGCACAGTTCGCTGAAGGAGAGGTGACGTTGACGGGTACGGCTGGATATACAGTTGAGCAAGGGTTTCAAGTATCTACCCCTTCCGATGTGTTTTTTGAAACCGTGCAGGATATCACTTTAGATGATCTGGGGACAGGTATTGCCAGAATAAGAGCTTTGGAAGTGGGACGCGTAGGAAATGTGGCAGCAGGAGAAATCAATACCATTGTAAATCCTGATGCCAATGTAGAGGCAGTAATCAATGAGGAACCGACCACGAAAGGCAGAGAGAAGGAAACAGACCTGGAGGTTCGACAACGTCGCGATATCTCTATTGAAGGGTTGGGAGCAGCGACGGTCCCGTCCATTCGAGCAAGACTATTAGAAATGCCAGACATTCGAGCGGCGACTGTCATAGAAAACTATGAAAATGAAATCGTGAATGGTCAACCTCCTCATTCCATACAAGCTTTTGTATTAGGTGGAGATGATCAAGTCATTGCGGAAACGATTTTTAATACGAAAGCCGGTGGCATACGTCCTTATGGAGAAACAACTAGACAGGTTCTGGATGAAAGTGGACAGTCTCACACGGTTGGATTTACACGAGCTGTTGAGATTCCCATTTATTCACGAATCACCATTGCAAAGTCAGCTGCTTTTCCGTCTGATGGAGCTGACCGGATACGCCGTACAATCGTTCAATTTATCGGAGGAGAGGATAATAGCGGAGCCCTATATAGTGGGTTGAACATGGGTGATGATGTTATTTACTCCAGACTCATAGCGAAAGTTTTTCAGGTAGAGGGTGTGGAAGATCTGACCCTTGAATTGTCCAAGGATAATACTACCTATGTGCAGAGCAATATCGCTGTTGGACCAGAAGAAGTGGCTCAAACAGATGTTGATTACATTGAGGTGACGCTTAATGTATAAAGTCTCTTCGATACTCAGTAAGTTTGCGGATTCACTAGCCAAGAAAGAGGACAGTAACATTGGAAAGATCTTCACGATCTTTTCAGAACAACTAGAGGACTTGAAGTTTACCAATCAGCGCATCAAAGAATGGCGACTCATCGACAATGCAGAGGGAATCGCCCTAGACCTTATTGGGGAAAACGTTTTACAGCCACGCGGTGTAGCAACAGATGAAGTGTACAGAGTTTTATTGAAATCGAAGATAGCTCGTAATCTGTCTACAGGAGATATTAATACGATCATCCGAGTCCTTTCACTGGCATTGGATTCAGAACCATCAGATGTTTCCATACAAGAGACTTGGGCGGATGAAGTTGACCCAAGACCCGCAGGGATAAGTGTTATTCAAGTCCCGTTAAGAAGGTTGAATGAGGTTGGCTTACCTGCCGATCAGTTTGCGAGAATCATCCAACGGACGGTTTCAGCTGGTGTGAAAGTCAATTCCATTGAACTTTCTGGAACATTTGAATTTGGATCCACTGATATACAAACCGATGCCACAGCTGGATTCTCAAGTGTTGATTCTCCTGATACAGGAGGGTACCTTGGGTCTGCCTTTGTTCCAGCATCTAATGAAGATTTACCGATTTAAGGAGGGATATCATTGCCTATTACTACAACGCTTCCTGATTGGGGAGCAGCTGGTGTTCAACCACCTGAGAGTTTACGGACCAATGGTTGGCAGGAAGCACAAAAGCCAGCAGCAGAATATTTCAACTGGTTCTTTTCAACGTCTTACTTTGCTTTGAAAGACTTATCTGAACAGGCAGCTTCTCAACAGGATTTGGATAATCATAAAAGTGATCAAACGAACCCCCATCAGGTTACCAAATCACAAGTAGGTTTAAGTAATGTAGATAATGTTCAGCAAGCATCAAAAGCAGATTTTGATTCTCATAATCAGGACCAACAGAATCCACATGAAGTAACCGCGGCGCAGGTCGGGGCTTCTCCTACGGGTCACGGGCACAGTACCGCGACGACGTCAGTGTCGGGCTTTATGTCAGGGAACGATAAAACGAAGCTGAACGCAATCCCGCCAGCTGCGAACGTCGAAACAAAGGATGGCGCCCAGGATAAGGCGGACGCTGTGCAAGACTGGGCGAAAAGCTTCGGGTTAGGTACAAGTGCCGTTACCCTTTCTGACGACTTAAACACTGTTACTAAAACAGGTTTTTACTACGCGGGAAATGATGCTACAAACAAGCCTTTAAGTGCTAACGGTCATCTTATCCACCAACAAGTAAATAACAGTTACAGGGTACAGTATTATTTTATCGCTTCCACTTCAAATAAGGGATTATTCTATCGTGATTGTTATTCGGGGACCTGGAACGACTGGCAGAAAATCGAAACAACGGATGGTGCCCAGGGGAAAGCAGACAAAGCCGAACAAGCGGCGATTGACGCTTCTATGAATAAAGAAACAAAAGATGTCCCCGACAAAGACTATAATCAAGCAATAACACCTGGATGGTATAAGGGGGCAGGGGATAACGCCCTAAATCCCCCACCGGGTTTTTTAGAGTATGGTGTATTGTTAGTCCAAGAGAGGTCAGGAAATATTTTTCAGTTGGCAATCAGGAGAGAGGAAATGGCTTCCCGATACTTCACAGATGCAGAATGGTCTGAATGGCATATGTTCGAAACAACGACAGGCGCCCAGGCGAAAGCCGATGAAAGAGTTAAGAAAACAGGGGATAAAATGGTGGGAAGGTTAGATGTTCCAGAGATTGCATTAGGAGAACTTGACCGTATATTCAATGATAGTAATGTACTCCCAGGTTCTCTTGGATTTATGAGATACATGCAAGATGGGACAACTTCTGATTATGCCACTTACCTATCCTTTAATGCTAAGTATGATAAAGGTACTCATGATTGGACGTTTGAACGGGATGGCGTCAAAGCTTATGTAGTAAAAATAGGACACCATAATGGGTTTGAGTTAATGTCTAGTACAAACAGTCCAGTTACAGCAGGGGAAAGCATCGTATGGATCAAAGATAGAGTCGAGACAACCGCAGGCGCCCAGGCGAAAGCTGACGCAACCCAGGTCTTTAAACTTACACAAGACGACGGGGCAGCAAAAGGTTATTACGATGGGGACCTAAACAACCTTACAGAAAACGGGTGGCATGCTTATACAAATGCTGCTTCAAATAAGCCCGACGGGGAACACGGCATTATAAACGTCGTGGTACGGGCAACGTCTTCTTATATTATGCAGATGATAACTAGTTCAAATAACGTATGCTATCACAGAAGAAGCGCTGACGGGGGCGCTTCCTGGTCTACCTGGTCAAGCGTGCAAGAAAAAGTTGATAAGCACGAACAGAAAGAGGACTTTCATGTTCAGTACCTGGGGTACAAAGTAATAAACGAAAGTACACCCCCTGGGGACTTCCCGCACGGAATATCTCATGCACTATCCAATGACGCGGATAACGGCTTTACAGGGATGGGCAGCACTTTCGTAGGCATTGTGACTTACAGAATGTACCCGTCTTCACCAGCTGCCCATCAGTACGCATATCAGTATGATGCTTCCGAAGGCGCTGTGTTTAAGAGACTAGGCGATCGTGACGCGAACACCTGGGGTCCCTGGGTGAAAGTCGAATCGCAAAACGTCGACGTCGATGATTTAAAGCAATCTGTCAGTAACGGGAAGCAACAGGTCCGCGACGCCGTTATTGGCAAAGGGGGATCAGTCGCGGACGCCGATAGTAACGGGGTACCAACGTTCCAGGAACTGGCGGACGGCGTAAACGGAATCACGACAGGCGCAATCAAGAGCATACAGCGCGGGATGGTAGGTATGCCATCAGTAACCAGCCTGCAAGGTGCAAGTGTATCAGCAGTTGATACGAGCAAATCCATCATAAGGATTACAGGCATCGCTATTGACGGATATTGGGGTCCTGACACTCATCTAATAAGAGCTCGTTTTATTACGGACAGCAACACGGGTCTTCAATTTATACGTGACGGGTCGGGAGAGGGCGCACGGATTTCATACGAAGTTATTGAATTTGAAAACGAAGTAAACGTACAATCGGGTAGTTTTACTATGTCGTCGGACGTCAGCCCGTTTGATATTAGTATAGGCAGTATAGACCCTGCAAAAGCGATGCTGTTCTTTTCACATGACTCGGTTTCAGGCGCAGCTACTACCCACTACAACTTGATACGGGGTATTATTACTGACAGCACGACAGTAACTTTCGAGACATATACACCAGGCGCGACTTCCATAGGACTAACGGTAAATTGGTTCGTCGTAGAATTACCTTAAAGGAGGGCGAATAATGATAAATTATGCTGAGTTAAACACTGAGAATATTTGCACAGGTGTCAAAAGTGTTATGCGGGAAATAAACGCGTCTAATTTAGTGGAAATTCCCCGTATGGACGAGGATTACCTGTGGAAAAAGTACGACCCTGAAACAGAAACCTGGTCCGAGGAAAAGTTTTTACCCGATCGCCCGGCAATCCAGTTAAAGGAATTCGACCAGCTGAAAGCCGACAAAGAAAAATTGGAGACAGACGTTTTAGGAGTTCTTCAAATGAATGCCATGCACCTGAAGACAATGGCAGAACAAGGCCAGCAACTAAAGGATTCGAAAGCCCTAAACTCTGATTTGCTTTTAAAGCTGGCGCGAAATGGAATTAATTAATATAGGAGGGACCTTATGTATTTCAATGCAATTAAGACTTATTACCAGATGGGGTTATACGACAATTCGGATGTAGGTGACTTTGTAGAATATGAATGGCTTACAGAGGATCAATATCAGGATATTACTGGAGAAGAATACGCAATCTCATAGCACCCTTTGAGGTGTATTTTTTATGCAGGAAAACATTCCCTTTTGTCGAATTAAATTGAATGGGTGAACCATTAATCTAGATGAAATGAGGGGGAGTATTTATGAAAGATGAATTAGTGAGTTATAGACGTGGGGGATGGTGTTTTTACGGGATAAACACTGTCCATAGTCCTGCATTCAAAGAGACAGATAATGTAGGTAAATTTATGACCTATGGAAAAGGTGACATTTCAAATGAAATGCAAGAATTAATTCTTAAGGCAATCAAACAAGGTATTACTCCATTAATTAAACATACTGACCTGAATACAATTGGACTCAACCCAAACTCGAAAGATGGCTCATGGGTTATTATCTGGTATTCTACCGATGAAGAAAAGGACCTTAGAAGTTTAGCACAATTTTTAATTAAGCATGGGCTAGTACCTAAAACTAAAGCAGGTCGATACTACAATATTCCATTTAAATACGACAAACAAACTCGCAATGGTGAATATGGAGAACAATTCAAATCGTCCATTTCTCTGGGGGATTTAATAGATTTGAACACTGGTGAATTCCTTTATGCTTGAATAACTAATGGATGGGGTCAGTTAAGTATTGGAATGTATAGGAATGAAGGAAAATAATCCCTTTTGTCGAATTAGATGGCAGAAGGGAGTGATTTAATGGAAGGAAGTAAAAGAAGAGAGGTAAGAAATTCCGTTTTAAAAACTATAGATTCTGGGAAGTCGCCTTCTCACGAAGAGTTCAGTTTGAGTAAACAGGAATTTGTCAAAATTTTATCAGAAACCCAAGAAGATGGTTATATTACAGGCCTCCAATCTACTAAAGATGGATTGGTAGGCAGCCCAAGACTTACACCAATGGGCGAACGTTATATCGATGAAAAACCTTAAAAGAAAAACGAAAAGGGAGATCTTCCATTTAGGAAGGTCTCTTTTTCTTATCCAATAAAAGAAGTAAAATGCCGGCCCACCGATATGGTGAGTCTTTTTTAATAGAATTATTTGTATGTTAGGGGGGTCAACATGTCAGAACAGAAGGAAGTGGAGGACATGGAGAAATTCATGACTATACTCATGGATGTAAAAGTGTCGCTTGCTCAACAAAATCAAAAGTTGGACAACGTGCTGGATATGAAAAAGAAAGTAGAAGAAACACAGGTAGTAGCTAATGAAGCTGATAGAGTCTCCAAGCAGAATAAGAAAGACATTAAAGAATGGGACAAAAAAATGGAGAAAAAGGCTGACAGAGACGATGTAGAACGAATCATCAAACAGAAAGATAACTGGCAACGAAACCTTCCCGCTTGGATTGCGGTGGCAATTTCAGTGATTGTTTTCTTATCTCAATACATCAGTATAGGAGGCTAATTATGAAAGAGCAAATCAAAGAAGTAGCAACACTTGTTGGAGGTTTTTTGACAGCAATCATGGGTTTTTTGGCTACTCTAAATATACGGTATGAATGGCTTACGGAAGCGAGTATTAGTGCGTTTGTGACTGCGCTTGTGGCTGGAGGTATGTTGGCAGTCGGTATTTATGCAGCTTGGAAAAACACCTATGTAAGTAAAAAAGCCAAGAAGCAGAAAAAGGAACTTCAAAAAAAGGGGCTGAAGTAAATGGCTAAGTTATTGAAGCCGGAAGGTAAATGGAATGGAAAGACAGTGGCTCTGGATGATGGTCATGGAATGGGGACACCAGGAAAACGAACGCCTTACATTACGGAGCTCGGCCGATACATTCGAGAAAATGAATTTAACCGGAAAGTTGTAGCTTTCTTAACTGAAATGCTTTTAGCGCATGGCTTTAGAGTTTTGCTTATCGCGCCGACCGACGCGGATACATCATTAAGAAATCGGACCAACGCAGCTAATCGTCATAACGTCGATATTTACGTTTCTATTCACTTTAATGCTATGAGCTTTGAATTTGATTACTCAACAGCGGACGGGATTAGCACCCATGTATATTTAGGTAACATGAAATACAAAAGCGGGGACCTTGCCCGCAGCCTTGCAAAGTATCTTAAACAGGGGACAAAACAAGACTGGCGTGGTTTTAAAGAGAATAACTTTCATGTCCTACGGGAGACAAACATTCCTGCCGTATTGACGGAAAACGGTTTTATGGACGACCCACGCGAGGCATTGTTGATGATTAAAGAATCGTATCAAATAGAAACTGCCACCGAACATGCACGGGGGATTTGCGATTACTTTAATGTTGCTTGGAAAGGTGCCAATGTTACGGAGAAAAACTGGCTTGAGCGTGGCGATACTGGTGCTAAAGTTTTGGAGACTCAACGCGACTTGAAAGAGCTGGGCCATTATAAGGGAGAGCTTGATGGATCTTATGGTCCAGCTACCGAGGACGCCGTGAAATCATTCCAGAAGGAGCAAGGGATTAAAGAGGACGGAATTTTTGGACCTAACACTCAAAAACACATAAACGCAGCTATGGACAAATATACTGCTGCGCAGGAGGGTGAAAAGCAAATGGAGAAAAATTTGAAGGAAACAGGATTTAAGGATGTAGAAAAAGGTTCAATGCTCCAGAAAGAGATAACAAAGGCTAAGAAAGCAAGAATTACTGTAGGTGTCGGAAATGATTTGTTCAAACCAGACCAAAAAGTTACACGTGCTGAGGCAGTAGCTTTTGCTGTGCGAGCTTATGATAAAGCATTTAAAGATGCTAAAGTATATCTTGATAAAAACAAATAATAAATCACCATAAAATTACAATGAATGATACAATGGTTTCACCATCTAAATAGAGAAAAAAACGTAAGAGACATGCACGGAATAGGTGTAGGTGGTAAGGGCTCCAGAATAATCTGGAGCCTTTTTTTCTGACTGGAAAGCCTTCACTTATAATTCTTGTAACATATATTCAGGAATTTTTATTCCCTCTTCGATCATTCCAATAAAAACGTTTACTAAATTTCCGTCAAATTGAGTCCAAGAACATCTCTGTAACTCTTTTACAGCATCTTCGTAACTGAGGGTTTCTTTCTGATAGTTGCGTCTATCAATAGTCATTGTGTCAAATGCATCACATATAGCAATTATACGTTCCTGTATAGTTGCTTCATCCCCTAATAGTCGTCTGGGGTAACCATTCCCATCCCACCTTTCATGATGATCCCTAATAAACCTTGCTGCCCTTGTCAAACCGAGGTGCTTTCGAACAATCACATTCCCGACATGGGAATGACTTTGTATAATAGTGAACTCCAATTCACTAAGTTCCTCTGTTTTCAATAGAATGTTTTTAGCTATTCCCATTTTACCGATATCATGTAACATAGAAGCTATACGTAAGTCCTCATCATAACAGTCCATTCTTTTGGCTAACATACTTGAAAGGAACATAACACGAAGGGAGTGGTACTTAAAAATATGTATAACCTCATTATCTTGAGCAATCTCGTAAAAAAGGGTCTCGGGATCTCTTCCTAAACCTTGGGTTGACTGTTCGAACATATAAGTTGTATCCGTTGTTGTTTGCGCTTTTGTGCGAATAGCGAAAATTGAATATATCTTATTAAATATTTCCTCGTACGGAACTCTTTCTTCTCTTTGTTCTGCTATATATTGAATAATCTTTAGATCTTCCCCATCATAAACGTGTTCGTCATTTTCCATATAAGGATTGTGGTTAAGTCTATTTTTTAATTCCTCAAACCACTGTTCGACAATATTAGGACTTTTCTCCACATAGTTAGAAATATCTTGCAACGTGTACTCCTCCACATGAAACCCTCCTATTATTCTAAAATAAACAAACTATGCATTAAGCACTTCACCAATAACGACATGTTTTTAAGAAGCTTTAACACATTAAATTGATGTAGTATTTTAAATATCGGAAAGTTTCAACATAGATTTAGTTGCGTATTATCAGGGTTCTCGGAATTTCTCCTACTTAAGTTTTTCAGATACAAAAAGCAACTGATAGTCTACCGATTATCAGCTGCTTTTATTTTTCGTATTTACATTTAAATGGTAGAAGACATTTTAACTTTTTTTTCTAGCTCTTTTGTTAACAGTTCTTTGTATTTTGTTTCTACAAGAATGTATAAAAAGTCCCCGGCTTGGATTTTTGTTTCTCCATAGGGAGTGATGATCTGGTTATCCCTAATAATAGCATTTACATTTGAATGATTAGGGAGAGAAAGGTCACGCAGTTTTTTTCCTACTACTGCTGATTCTTCATTAGTTTGAAATTGTATCATTTCCGCGGCTACTTTTCCCATGGATATCAATTCAATAGAGTGATGAGGTACATCTTTCTTGGGCCCTACCAATTTAAGTTTTTTCGCAACCCAAGAAATAGTTGACCCTTGGACTAATGCTGAAGTTAAGACAATGAAAAATACAATGTTAAAGATCGTTTGGCTATTTTCCAGGCCTTCGACTATAGGGAACGTTGCTAAAACAATTGGAACTGCACCTCGTAAACCCGCCCAGGAAATAAATAGCTTTTCCTTAAATGAGTAATTCATTTTTATTAAGGAAAGGAAAACAGCAATTGGTCTAGCTACTAGGATTAATAACACAGATAATATCAATCCATCTAGGATGACCTTAGAGGAGAAAAGTTGCTCCGGAAACACTAAGAGCCCCAAAATTATAAACATAATAATTTGAGCCATCCATGCAAACCCTTCGTTGAATTGGAATATGGAATAACGGTAAGTTAATTCTCGATTGCCAATAACTAATGCTGCAATGTATACTGCTAAGAAGCCACTTCCTCCAATGAAAGCTGTTACACCATAAGTAACAAGGGCAAAAGCCACTGATAAAATAGGATAAAGTGCACTTGAGCCTAGTTTAATTCGGTTAATTGAGAAGGAAGCTAGCCGACCAATAAGTATTCCCATGATTAACCCAAGTCCCATTTGCAGAAAGAATGTAGGAATTAGCATCCAAATCGATTGATCCTGTATAGTAATCAACTCTATAAAGGATAAGGTTAAAAACACAGCCATGGGATCATTGGTGCCAGATTCAGCCTCAAGAGTAGCTCCCATTTTAGCTTTAATATTTCTTTCTTTTAGTGTAGCAAATACGGCGGCTGCATCCGTGGAACCTACGATAGCCCCTAATAACATTCCTTCTAAAAGAGTTAAATCAAATATTAGATAAGCAGAAAATCCGATTAACGAGGAGGTTAACAATACTCCTAGAGTAGCTAGTGATACAGAGGGAAGAGCTACGGAGCGAACCGTTGCCCACTTTGTATGAAGTCCACCTTCAAATAAGATAATCACTAAAGCAAAAACCCCTATTACCTGCGCTAAACTTGCATTATCGAAGTATACAATGCCTAACCCGTCACTTCCTACAAACATCCCTACAATGATAAACAAAATAAGTGAAGGAACGCCCCACCTATTAGAAAATTTTGCAGCGAATATCCCACTAAAAAGTAAAAAGGCAGTGAGTAATAAAAAAGCATCTGTGCCGAAAGCATCAAAAAACATCCTAAAATGATTCTCCTTCTATTTTTATTAATTTTTAAAAGGAAGACAGTGCCCATTATAAGGGCACCATCCAATTTATAATCCGATAATTTGTTTTAGCTCTTCTATATTAAACATGTTCCACGAAAAGTCGATCCAGTAAGAACTCCACTCCACACCAGCAAATACACCGGAAAAATAAATCCCACCAAAAAAACAAATATATATAGCGAGGTTTATTATTACGTATTCCAGTACTTCTTTTGTATTTTTCAATTTCATTCCCCTTTATTCTTTAATAAAGTTTGTGCGAACTTTTGGGGGAGTTATGTATAGTTGGATTGATATTGCACTGGTATTAGAAAGCCAAGGACTTCACCATTTCCATCATATATATTTTTTGCTTGACTGACTCCCTTTTCTTCTTTTAAGGAAATAGGGGTGTCTAAATAAAATGAAGGATCTGGTGGGTCAGTAGTAACAGGAAAGAGAGAGGGTGATTTGTTCTTTATTGCTTGCTGTCCAGATAATTGGCTAGTCGCTGTTATCGTAGTGTCTGTTGAATAGACAACAGAGATGCTTTCTAGTTTTTCATTTGGACTATACACCAGCGTAAAGAGCAATAAAAATTGCATCAAAATTACTTTAATTGACCAGATTGCTACCCCCTCCTTCCATCACAATTATAGCAATAAAGAAGGATTGAAATATATGGTTTACTAAACATTTAAACAAAAGGGGAGTGCATATGTTGTCTGAACATTTTTTTATTATAGGGATTATTTTCGATAATTTGGAAATAAAATATATAATGTCTGTGATTGCAAGCATAGCTTGTGGTTGTACACACAGAATTGGATTCACCCCGCCCCCTCCGTAGGTGGGGCTTTTTTTATGTATCAACCATTAGCTCAAAACCCTCTACATCTTCACTAAATTCCACAGGTATTCCCATAAAGTTCATGGATAAAATCACAGGGTCCCCATTCACATCAAGCACAGGGTGTAACATCATTTGTTCTTCCAACCATAGTTCATTCATTTTTATTTTTTGAGCATGATCATTTTGGAAAATCTCCAGCTCCAAATCCTTAAAGGTCTGCATGTTAACTCCTCCATTTTCCAGTTTACTTCTTTTTTTCGTGTGATATTATATACATTAATAGAACAAACGTTCGTACAAAAGGGGGGTGACGATAAATGATGGGAATATTGAATCGTGCTGCTGATACTAAGAAGATTTTTGAGATGATCTATGTAGATGGGAAAGGAAACATGACTCAACGGAAAATCCGCGTTGTAGAAGTCCGTGAAAATCATATCCTCGCTTATTGTTATAACCGGAATCAGGTACGTTCGTTCAGTAAAAACGGAATTCTTTCATTCATCCTTACCAAGAGAGGAAGGGTGTAGTCAATGGATAATCGCAACCGTGATCGAGGTACGCTCAAGTGGACATCGCTAATGTTGCCGGAGCATGTGGAGATGATCAAGCAAGTCTGGAAAGAGGATGTGCGGATTGAGAAACCGATTCTAGATGAGCAGCAATGGGAAGAGATTGGATATTCTCTTCAGCGTGCTTTGAAAAATGGACTATCAGTCGAAATTCAATATCACAACGGGTTTGATATATCCAAAATAAAGGTCAAAGTTCTTAAGTTGGATTCGCAAATGAAAGGTGTAAAGTGTATCGGAGTGAAAGACAAGCTACATACCTTGATAAAATTTGAGGTGATAATAAACGTAAAAATACTTTAATTATGGTTTACAACTTAATTTTGATTCACGAATAAATAAATGGTTGCATACTTTACAATAATTGTTGTATAATATGCAACCATTATATATACTCTAAATAAGGAGGTGCCAGAATGGTGAAATACAAGCTTTTGCATTATTTATCTTTAAGCGGAATGTTTATGACGATATATGGGGTCTTGTATTTTGTTCAAAACTATTCTATTGGCTTACTCCCTATATTTGACCAAGTTTTATTTGGTGTTTTTCCATTGAATTTTATAGTCTTCAGTGTAACTTCATTACTCATTATTAATAAATTCGTTGTAATTTCTTCTCCTTATGAAGAAGAGTTTTCATCTTGATCTTCCTGCTCACCATTGGCAGGGAGATTTTTTAGTTCTTCTGGTAACTCGGCATTAACACGTTCCATTGATTTATTTTGCTCTAGTTTTAGCTTTTCAAGTTCGTGATCTTGTTTCTGCTTTTTATATTCTAAGAAGAGTCCGAAAAGTCCTTTTGATTCTGCGCCAGCTTTTGTCTCTTCTTTAGTGAAGCTGGCGTTAACTTTACCACCTACAACAAAAGTCAAAATGATACCAATACCCAGAATAGCGCCTGGCACAGTAGATATAAATTCTACTATTCCGGGAGATTGTACGTTGGATTTCACCTTTACATCTCTTCTCTTATTGAAGTCTTCAGAAATAAAACCTAACTTTTCCACTTCAGGCAGCAAATTTATTATGTTGGTTCCGAATTCAAAAAAGTCTAAACCACTTAAGTTGTCTTTCTTCTTTATATCTATCACTAAGTGAGCTGTACCATTTTTTAGATAAAAAGAGTGTAATGTTCTATCTATAAACGCTGCATACTCATTAGCTTTATTAATAGTGTGATGTGAATGCATCATTTTATATAAGTAAGGGTCAAGGTTCGATCTTTTTACAGTTTTAATCCATTCTACATCCATTCTTTTTTGGAAAGGGCAAGAACCTTCATCTATATCCGTTTCGTTAACATCAGCAATATACGGTGGTGAAGTTATTCTTCCAAAGGATATGTGAGTGGAGTTCATGGTTGGTATCATTACTAAGTCACCGACACTTAATTCATTAAAAAAACGTTTGATTTGGTTGTAAATGAGGCCGGGTTGTTTGGATTCTTTGTATTGTTTGGCAATCAGAGATTTCATATAGTCTTCATTAACGGGCTGTTCGAAATCTTTCATATTATTAAATTCATTCCAGCCTATAGCAATGAAGTTATCAAAGTAGAACTCTTCATGGAATTCTCCAGCTTGGGTTCTCACCAACCAGTAGTCTCTTTCATCGATTTCAACTATCGGGATATCATATTCTTTAATTAATTCATTTACATCTTTCATTTAGTTTCCTCCCAAGTTTTGGTAGATTAGTAACAGGATTATTTTCTCAGATTATTACAATTAATTCAAATCCATAAGTTTATATTGATATGTAGCCCGCACCCTCGCTTGAACAGCAATAAGTATAACTTTATTAATTCAGGTGAACTCATGACTATTATGACTGAAAAACGGCTAACTTAATGTTGATAAAGAAATACAACAACAGATAAAACACGGTCTTATTTTTGCTCACCCCAGTAAAAAACGCAAAAACAGACACCGAAAAACGACCAAATACTAACCAAAACGATTTCCTAAACCGTGTGTCGCAGGTTCGAATCCTGCCGGGGGCGCTGGCTGGAACTCATAGGAGTTCCAGCTTTTTTATTGACCAGGAAATAATATTCTACACTTATTGATAGGGCTTTCGTATTTTTCGCCTACTCCACATGTTCAACCATAAAACCGCGCTGAAGCCAAGTGCGATAATGATGATGACCCACATGAAAGCCTGCTCCATACGACCGGCTTCTACAGCAAAATAAATAGCAAGCGGAATGGTGTCTGTTTTTCCCGGAATATAGCCCGCTATCATGAGAGTAGCTCCAAACTCTCCTAACGAACGAGCGAATACCATGACGAGCCCAGCTAAAAGACCTGGCCAGGCTAGCGGGAAAGAAATACTGAAAAATATTTTGAGCTTTGATGCTCCTAAGGTGAGGGCATTGTTTTCAAGGTCATGGTCGTAATTCAAGAAAGCTGCGGCAGCACTTTGGTACATCAATGGAAAGGACACGACAGCAGAAGCGATCACAGCTCCTGTCCAGGAGAAGACGACTTGCCATCCGAACCAATCCATCAATAACTTTCCGATAATTCCATTGTTCCCGAATAAAAAAAGTAATCCAAATCCTATGACTGTGGGCGGGAGGACAAGAGGAAGTAAGATTAAGGATTCCAAAAGACTTTTCCCGGGAAATAACCGCCGGGTAATGAGTCTGGCTGATAGGGTGCCAATCACAAAAACAATGATTGTCGCAGTAGCGGCAACTTTTAGTGAGAGAAAAAGAGGGCTGTAACTCATTCGACCATGCTCCTGTTAGCGACACTCATAAACCCATAACTCTTAAAGATTCCTTGTATCTGTTTTTTATTTAAAAAAGATAAAAAAGCTTTGGATTTTTCCTTAGACCGGCTTTTTGAAGTGATAATTCCTGGATAAATAATAGAATCGTGTAGTTGATTGTCGACTTCATCCAAAACCTTCACATTATCAGAGATTTCTGCATCGCTTGCATATATGATTCCATAATCAACTTCATCAGTTTCTACATATGTAAGGACCTGGCGAACATTGCTCGCAAAAATCACCTGTTTTTTTAATTGCTCCCATACTTGAATCTTTTCCATCGCTTGTTTCGTATATGTACCTGCAGGGACGCTTTTTGGATTGCCGATCGCGAGTTGCTTATCATTGGAGAGGGAATTCAATTTTCTGAATACAAGAGATTCTTCCTGTGTATTGGATCCGACCAGTACTAAGCGGTTGGTCGCGTATTCCACGTAAGAATCAGTCTCGACCATTCCTGCTTGCTCAAGGTCTTCGATCCATCTCCGGTCTGCAGAAAGGTACACATCTACAGGAGCTCCTTGCTCAATTTGTCTGGCTAGTTTCCCGGAACCACCCAAAAGAAGATTCACTTCTATGTCATACTCCTTCTCAAAGAGAGGGATGGCTTGCTCGAGAACATCTGTAAGACTGGAAGCAGCTGCTATTGTGATTTCGTTTTCCTCCGTGTTGCTCATGCAGCCGGCAAGCGATAAGGTTATGGCACAAAAATATAGCATGAGAAAATTTTTCTTCATTTATGATTCTCCTTAGAATGTTACATTTTTACTATGATGGTACAATCACTTTTAATAATGAACAAATCGAAATAATTTCAGAAAGGAAGTGAAAATATGAAACTGCAAATCATCATTGCGATTGTACTTGCCCTTATCCTTACACAACTCCCGGTCGTAGGGAAGTATTTTGCTATATTGAACACAATGATTCATGAGAGTGGGCATTCGCTGATGGCTTTAGTAACAGGGGGAGAGGTTAGGCGTATATCACTATTCCCTAACACTTCAGGAACGGCTATGACTGGTCATACATCGTGGCTCAGTCAAGTGTTGACGAGTATGGCCGGTTATATTTTTGCTTCTTTCTTTGCTTTTGTCTTCTTTTTCTTAATTTGGAGAGGCCAATATAAATGGATGGTGTATATCCTATTAGCTTTTTTGGCTGTCAATTTGTTCTTTTGGGTTCGGAATGTTTACGGATTGTTTTGGATTGTTACGTTTGGGGCGGGTTTCATTTGGCTGCTTAGGAGTGGTCATGAGACGGTGGTCCAGTATGTTCTCCTTTTCTTAGCATCTCTCGTGCTTGTTGAATCGGTTACAAGTGCTTTTGAAATCATGTGGATCAGCTTTATTTCACCAGGGCAGGCGGGAGACGCAGCCAATTTAGCTCGGGCTACAAAATTTTTACCTGCACCTTTATGGGGACTATTATTTTTTGCTCAAGCTTTGTACTTCGCTTGGTTAGCAGTAAGGCGTGTCTTTCATTATTAAATGTGTGCATAAGTAGAAGAAAAAAATCAAAAATCCGCATTTGCCCTTCCCTCCATGTTCCAGCTGAATATGGTAGTAAAGTAAGTTAGAGAGGAGGGAATTAAATGAGCGGAGGATACGGTGGCGGTTTCGCACTGTTGGTTGTATTGTTCATCCTTTTGATCATCATTGGTGCATCTTATGTAGGTGGCCGTGGTTACGGGTATTAATAAGTACGAGCGGGAAGTTGTTCCCGCTTTTTACATAAGCAGCTGTGTCCATCGTATGCATTTTATTTTTTAGCTAAACCCTTCCATTAAATGGAAGGGTTGCGTAAGACTCGATTCCGAGATGTTATGGAGTTTTTAGGGGCTGCAGGAAACGGATCGCTTTCCGTGGGGGGCGCGCTGAGCCTCCTCAGGCTTTGCTGTGCTGACCCCTTAAAATTGGACACTATGTAATTAGGCCGTTGCTTGATATTTTTCACGGTATTGGACTGGACTCATTCTAAGTTTAGACTTAATTCGGTGGTTGTTATATTTATCCATAAAACGTGACAGCTCTTGCTTGAAGTGTTCTACACTCTCAAATTCTTTGTGATAAAGAAACTCCGATTTCATGTGGCCGAAGAAGTTCTCCATCACGGCATTATCGTGACAGTTGCCCTTGCGGGACATACTTTGGGTAATGCCTGCCTCTTTGAGACGGTTGCGATATGGGGCCATCTGATAATGCCAGCCTTGATCGGAATGCATAAGTAATTCGTCGGAATACTCTAGGCGTTCGAGCCCCTTTTCCAACATCTCTCTGACAAGGTCATAGGTCGGGCGTGTTCCAAGCGTGTACGTAACGATTTCGCCATTATAAAGGTCAAGAATCGGGGAGAGATAAAGCTTTTGGCCGAATAGCTTAAACTCTGTAATGTCCGTGACCCACTTTTGATTCGGTTTATCTGCCGTGAAGTTTCGACTTAAGATATTATCCGCTATCTCTCCGACACGGCCTTTATAAGACACATATTTCTTCATACGCACAAGACAACGTAGACCGATCTCTTTCATCAGTCGATACACTTTCTTATGGTTTACAGGTGTCCCTCGATTTTCAAGCTCATTTTGAATGCGGCGGTAGCCATATGTCCCATCTTCTTGGTGGAAAATGCTTCGGATTTCTTCTTTCAGGTCCAGGTCTAGATCCGGTTTCTCCATCTGACCGATTTGATGGTAGTACGTGCTGCGTGATAGTCCCGCCACACCTACCAACTGTTTCACGGGGTAATCATGCCTTAGTTCGAAGACGATCCGGGCTTTTTGTCTTTGGTATTCTGGTCCTCTTCTTCGACTAAGGCTTTCAACTTTTTTAAATACGCGTTCTCCATTCGTAGGTATTCCAATTCTTCCTCTACCGATTTAAATGGCTTCTTGGCTTTTTGATTCTTGTTTTGTGGCACTGGAACCTTCCCCTTTCGTTTGGACGCAAGGGCTTCCACACCGCCATTCTGCCATTTTTTCAACCACCTTCGGACCATCGAATAATCCGGGATATGGAAGAGGGCAGAGGCCTCGCGAATGGAGTATCCTTCATCGTCCATACATTCAATTACCTTCAGTTTAAAGTCTGAAGAATAGTTTGTATAGGGGATTGAGAAGGCTTGATCACCATGGTACTCATATAATCTCACCCAGTACCGTAGGGCAGAGTGGTCTACGCCAACCTGATGTGCTAGGTGACGATAGCTTATTGTCTCTTCGGTATATCGACGAACAGCTGTGAGTTTGTCTTCCTTCGTAAATCGTTTCAATGGAGGTCCCCCTTAAATTAGCGTTGGATAAGTGTCCAACTATTGGGGGTCACTTCAGTTATTAGCCCGAGGAGGCTTGCCGTCTTCCCCGCGGAAAGCGAGTAGCTTCCAAGACCCATTCGCACTCCCAGATACCTCGGAACTGAGTCTTCCAGATAAGGGAGCTTATGTGGGAGGAGGTCAATATTGAAGATTCACAAAAATTTAACATAAAATCCAACGTTTTTACCAGAGTGATCCAGGGTATGGATAAATAGAATAAATGGACGAGGGAGAGGTACACATGGATTTAAATGAACGACTAATCACACAAGGTTATGATCACATTGATATTTTACTTATTGATGAAGAGGCGAATCAGACGACAGTAGCTGACATTACCTTACATAAGGTCACAGATTTGGAATACAAGCTTTATCTTGATCCTGAAACAATCACCTACCATTTCGATGTAGACGACCCCTATTTTGAAGCGAACCAAAAGGATGATCTAGGCAATGATAAGAAGGTGAAAGGATTTATATTGGAATGGTGAGGAAAGTCCTGATATTTCAGGGCTTTTTTTTATGTTTTCTCCTATGGTTACGGTCTGCATAACCACCAATCACCAACAGGATGCCTGAAGCAATCAGCATGACTGAGATCATGGGATCCTGGATAGAAAAAAATAATGCAAGGGCAGCAATAATGTTCGCTGTGCCGATGAAGGTTAATATCCAAAACATTTGATTCTCTTTTTTCATAATAAAATCATCCTTTTCTTTATTGTTCTCATCTATTCTAACGCACTCATTTGTTTAATTTCACTTATCAGGTGGAAAGGGATTGGTAAACAGTTACAGGAGGTCATGATTTTGCAAGAACATCAACTATATATTGACGGTGAATATACAAATTCGACAGGTACTGACTGGATTGACATCCTCAACCCAGCGACAGAAGAAATCATTTCTAAAACTCCAAAAGGGACGACGGAGGATGTTGAACGTGCTGTCCAGGCAGCAGCGGAAGCCCAAAAAGGATGGGAGCTGACTCCGAATATTGAACGTGGGAAAATCGTCAGGAAGCTCGGAGATGAAATCGAAGCAAACCGTGCTACGTTTATTGATTTACTGCAGGAAGAGCAAGGAAAAGACTATGAACTGGCGAGCGGTGAAGTGGATTTAGCAATCGATTACTTCCGTTACATGTCCGAATGGGCGCGAAGAATTGAAGGTGAAGTTCTCCCCAGTGATCGTCCAAATGAAAATATTTTTATTTATAAAAAACCAATTGGGGTCGTTGCGGGTATTGTACCATGGAATTTCCCGGTCTTCATTTTAGCAAGGAAAGTTGCAACAGCTTTGGTTACAGGGTGCACATTAGTATTAAAACCAAGCCAACAGACCCCGAATACAGCAATGGAGTTCACCAAAATCATTCATAAAATGGATGATATCCCCAAGGGGGTATACAATCTCATAACCGGTACTGGGTCAGAGATCGGCAATGCTCTTGCCTCTCACACTGATGTACACATGGTTTCCATGACAGGAAGTGTCCCTGCGGGTACAAAAGTAATGGAAGCGGCGGCACAGAATATTACGAAGGTTAACCTTGAGCTTGGAGGGAAAGCCCCTGCAATCGTTACAGCAAATGCTGATTTGGATGTGGCTGTCGATAGTATTACGACGTCACGGCTCGCCAACAATGGACAGGCATGTACAAATGCTGAACGGGTGTATGTCCATGAAAGTGTGGCCGAAGAGCTCATATCCAAGCTACGTCACCAGTTTGAATCTTTGACTCTTGGTGATCCACGTGAAAATAAAGAAGCAGATGTAGGACCACTTGTCAGTCAAGACCGTCTGGAAGAAGTAGAAGGAATGGTAAAAGAGGCTGTAGAAAATGGGGCGTCTGTAGAAATAGGCGGTGAGCGGGGAGATCTTGAAAAAGGTTATTTCTATAAACCTACGATTTTGACGAATGTCGAACATGACATGAAAATCATGCAGGAAGAGATTTTTGGTCCTGTAATTCCCATTACGACCTTCAAAACCCTTGATGAAGCCATTGAAAAGGGAAATGATACAGACTTTGGTCTCTCCTCTTCCGCTTATACAGAGGATATGAATGAAGCAATGAGGATCGTAAATGAATTGAAGTTCGGGGAAACATTCATCAATCGTGAGAATTTTGAAGCGGTGCAAGGCTACCATGCTGGTATGAGGAAATCAGGTCTTGGCGGAGCAGACGGCAGGCACGGTATGGAAGACTTCCTTGTGACCCAAGCGGTTTACATGCAATATAAAAATGATAAAAAATAACAATCTGTTAGTTGAACGGCATTAATTTTTCTCACCCTATAGAGTTTCATGAGATGAAAACAAGCCACGATCTCCTTGAGAACGTGGCTTGTTTCTGTTATTCCAAGCTGCTTGCGGGTAGGTTATCTGTTATCGATTGTTTCCGGGTACAAATCGTGGTTCATCATTCTATGATCGGCCATTTGTTCAAATTTCGTTCCCGGCTTTCCATAATTACAATAAGGATCGATAGAAATACCACCACGTGGTGTGAATTTCCCCCATACTTCAATGTAACGGGGGTCCATCAAGTCAATTAAGTCATTCATGATCGTGTTCACACTGTCTTCATGAAAATCCCCATGATTACGGAAGCTGAACAGGTAAAGCTTCAACGATTTACTTTCGACCATCTTCACATCCGGAATATAACTGATGTAGATGGTTGCGAAATCCGGCTGGTTGGTCTTAGGACACAGGGTCGTGAATTCTGGGCAGTTGAATTTAACAAAATAATCACGGTTCGGGTGCTGATTATCAAAAGTTTCCAGTACATCAGGATCGTACTCGAAAGAATAACCGGTCCCCTGATTTCCGAGAAGCGACAAATCCAATTCATTATCATTTCGTCCTGGCATGATGTATGCTCCTTTTTAATAATATCGTGTACATTAAAAAGCCGCAGCGGCTAAGGGCTGCGGCTTTTGAAAAACGGCATCCTTAGTTTTTTATAGAGGGATGGGCTAAGAAACCTCTGTTACGCTCCATTCATTATATTAACGGGGCATAAGTCTGTCAATTTTTCTCATCCCCATGGCCTAATTCTGTAAATGTTAGGCCATATCTCTTTAAAAATAAACAAAATTCCCCTACAATAGAGTTAATTCATAAAACATTCAAAAAAATCGTTTCAATGACTCTGAAAGTATCAGAGCTTTCTTATGCCACAATCAGAAAACGTTTACAAAAAACATTCTTATGAGGTGATTTAATGGACATGCAACCAATTCCAGCTCGATCAGGCAATCACAACATGGAAAACTACAAAGAAACATATGAAAATTTTAAATGGGATGATGTAAAGGGGAATTTCACATGGAATCAGACAGGAAAAGTGAATATCGCTTATGAGGCTGTCGACCGCCATGCCGAAAACCCTGATAAAAAGAATCAGCCCGCTCTGATTTACTCCGCACCTGATAGGGAAGAAACGTTAACATTTGAAGACTTGAAATTAAAAAGTAACCAATTCGCAAATGTCTTGAAAAAACACCATATAGAAAAAGGCGATCGTGTCTTCCTTTTTATGCCGAGAAGTCCTGAGTTTTATGCGGCTTTCCTTGGCATCTTGAAAGTGGGAGCTATTGCAGGTCCTTTATTTGAGGCTTTCATGGAACAGGCGGTAAGAGACCGTCTTGAAGATAGTGAAGCGACGATGTTGATTACGACACCGGATCTCTTAGACCGGGTCCCAACAGATGAATTGCCTGATTTGAAACAGATTGTGCTTGTTGGCGGAGACGCCCCGGGTAATTATATTTCGTATGATGAGGAAATGGAGCAGGCTTCTGATGAATTTAATATCGAGTGGGTAGATTTAGAAGATGGTATGCTCCTTCACTATACTTCAGGTTCTACCGGTAAACCGAAAGGCGTATATCATGTTCATAATGCAATGATTCAACATTATCAGACAGGAAAATGGGTTCTTGATTTGAAAGAGGATGATGTTTATTGGTGCACTGCTGATCCAGGTTGGGTGACAGGAACCAGCTACGGAATTTTCGCTCCGTGGTTGAACGGTGTTACGAACGTTGTGCGAGGCGGCCGCTTCAGCCCGGATGATTGGTATGGAACCATTGCAGAGAAGAACATATCTGTATGGTATTCCGCTCCGACAGCTTTCAGAAAACTGTTGAGTGCCGGTGAAGAAGAAGCGAAGAAACATGACCTTTCTTCATTGCGGCATATTCTGAGTGTCGGGGAACCACTGAACCCTGAAGTTGTTACATGGGGGCTTTCTGCTTTCGATTTACGTATTCATGATACATGGTGGATGACAGAAACGGGTGGTATGCTCATCTGTAATTATCCGGCAATGGATATGCGCCCAGGCTCTATGGGTAAACCATTTCCGGGAATTGAGGCAGCGATTGTCGATAATGAAGGAAATGAACTTCCACCGAACCAAATGGGGAATCTCGCCATAAAAGAAGGCTGGCCATCGATGATGCGTGCGGTTTGGCAGAACCCTGGGAAGTATGAAAGTTATTTCTTGAACGGATGGTATGTATCTGGTGACAGTGCATATAAAGACGAGGATGGGTACTTCTGGTTCCAGGGTCGCCTTGATGATGTCATTAATACATCAGGAGAACGAGTCGGCCCGTTCGAGGTAGAAAGTAAATTGATTGAACACGAAGCGGTGGCAGAGGCTGGTGTCATCGGTAAACCAGATCCTGAACGCGGTGAAATAATTAAAGCCTTCGTTACCTTGAGAGATGGTTATGAACAATCGGATGAACTTTTAGAAGACATCCGCCAGTTTGTGAAGAAGGGATTAAGTGCTCATGCAGCACCTAGAGAAATCGAAATCAAAGATACTATCCCTAAGACGAGGAGCGGTAAGATCATGCGCCGTTTATTGAAATCTTGGGAGCTCGGTTTACCGACAGGCGATACGTCAACTCTAGAAGAATAATCGATCAGAGCACAGTCCATGGGGCTGTGCTCTTTTCTACATTTACCTTCATGTTTCACGTGAAACTTACAAGGAACATTTATACGGACACCTCTTCGATCTGTGTGGTAAGCTATGGATGGAATAAAGTATGAGTATGGATTCAGGTGGGAGATTATCATGAAAATTAAAGATGTTCGTTTATTCGACCGATCACTCGAAACGATCCAATGGTTTGTATTTTTATTAGCCAATGCGGTTGCACTCCCCATTGTCATTGGTTCAATTTTTGAACTTGATTTCAATGAAGTCGCCGGGTTGATGCAGCGCACCTTCTTTGTGGTAGGAGCAGCCTCATTTCTACAAGGGGTGTTCGGACACCGTCTTCCGATTATGGAAGGTCCGGCAGGTTTGTGGATCAGTATATTTGCTGTCATGGCTTATACGGGTGCTCAGTCGGGTGATAGTTACATAGAGACATTACAAGTTTTAGAAGCTACTATGATTTGGACAGGTATTTTTTTATTGATGTTTGGAGTTTTCCGTTTATCTCATCGAGTTTTGTATGTGTTCACTCCTCTTGTAACTGGAGCTTTTTTGTTTTTGCTGACCGTTCAGTTGAGTGGGACTTTTTTGGAAGGCATGATAGGGATTCAACAATCCAGTGATGTGATCGACCCTATGGAAGCATCTGTTGCTTTTTTGACCCTCTTGCTAGTAATTGGCTTGTCCATCATCGGGAAAGGCTGGTTGAAAAGTTTCGCTGTGTTGATAGGTATCGTTGTGGGGTGGTTATTGTATGTCATCCTGCTCGATAGAGGAAAGACAACCTCTCCACAAATCGATGGGTTTGCAATGCCTGAACTTTTTGCTTGGGGGACGCCTGATTTCACCTGGGGAGCCCTTCCCTTAGGCTTTATCACAGCTGTTATTCTTTTATCGAATCTTGTTGCTTCCGTCATTGCCGTCAGCCATACGATCTCTGGGAAACCCGATTTTACATATGACCAAATCAACCGGGGAAGTGGATTTTTAGGGTTGAACCATGGCATCTCAGCATTGTTCTCTTCTATAGCCAATGTTTCACTAGCCTCTTCGTCAGGTTTCATGCAGTTGACGGGTCAAAAGGGAAAATCCCCGTTTTTATTTGCTTCGTTGTTGCTGGTGGTTTTCTCGTTCTTTCCACCTTTGGTCGGTTTTATTTCAGGAATCCCCGCTCCAGTGGCCAATGCGGCGTTGTTAGCAACTTTTGTGCAATTGATGGGGCTCGGTTTATCGAATATTGCAAGTGAGCCATTAGATGAAAGGCGTTTGACGATATTAGGAATCTCCTTCCTGTTAGGCATCGGATTAATGTTCCTACCACCTGAAGTTTTCCAAGGGGTTCCAGGTCTTCTTCAGAATTTATTAAGCAACGGATTATTAGTAGGAACCGTATTGGTAATCGTCTTGGAGCAGGTTTGGAAGGAATCAAACAAGTCATCATAGGGAAAAGTGATGTTGTAGAGGAAGTGATTTAATGGAAAAGAATATATATGATGTGATCGGAATCGGCATCGGTCCATTTAACTTAGGCTTAGCTGCGTTGATTGATCAAACAGATGAAATTGATGCCGTTTTTTTTGAAAGTACACCGGAATTCATCTGGCATCCAGGTATGCTGATTGAGAAGATGGACTTACAGGTTCCTTTTTTGGCTGATCTGGTAACGTTCGGTGACCCGAAGAGCCCCTATACGTTCATGAATTATTTACACGAGCATGACCGGATGTTCCCGTTCTTTTTTCATCGCCATTTTGAAGTCCCGAGAGAAGAATACAATCATTACATGCAATGGGTGGCCAAGCAGTTGAGCGGATTGCATTTCGGTCATACGGTGGTTGATGTGCTTGATAAAAAAGAGGCAGAGGTGCCGCATTATGAGGTAGTCGTGGAGGAGAAAGCGACAGGAAAACAAAAATATTTCCAAGCGAAGCATGTGGTGATGGGTACAGGAAATGATCCTTTGATGTTGGATGGTATGGAAAGCCTGCCTAATGAAGATGTGTTGCACACGAGCCGGTATCTTTTTGAAAAGGACCATTTGTTGAAGGCGAAGCATGTCACGATTGTGGGCTCAGGGCAGAGTGCATTGGAAGTATTTTTAGATTTGTTGGAAGAGCAGGAACGTCACGATATGAAATTGAGCTTGTTGACGCGATCCGGAGGTCTGTTCCAGTTAGATACAGCCAAATTCGCACAAGAAATGTTCACCCCTGATTTTGTGGATTATTTTCATCAATTGAATTTCAAGCAAAGGAACGAAGCCCTGGATACGCTTGGCCCTCTCCGCAAAGGAATTGACCCCGATACCTTGACGCGGCTGTATACGAAGCTGTATCACCGGACCGCAGGGATGAAGGATAGCCAGGTGCTTATTCAACCAATGACGGAAATCAAAGGGATTGAAGCCTGCGAAGATGGTTACCACCTTCAATGCAGGCAATGGCAGGAAGAAATCGAGTATACGTATCCTAGCGATAAAGTTGTTCTGGCGACAGGCTATAAACCCCACATTCCATCATGGTTCATGGATCGCTTTGGAGATGAGATCGAGTGGGAAGATGATTTGATGTATAAAGTCTCCCGTGATTATCAATTAGTATTCAACGACAAACGGGATCATCACTTTTTCACATTGACGAACCTTGTCCATTCCCATGGAGCTGGAGCCACCAACTTAGGGTTATCAGTCCATAGAAATGTGCATATCATCAATACGATTGCAGGAAAGGAAATCTATCGAAATCAAAAGGAATCGACCTTCCAGCAATTTTCCATGAAAGATTATCAATAACCATTTTTTTGAAATGGACAGGTTTAAAATCATTACACGGGGGAAGACATCCTATGTGTTCCGATAGAATAACAAACATTTCAAGGAGATGATTTAGATATGAGTAAGATTGCTTGTGTCATGACTTCGATGTTTGAAGATGTGGAATATACCCAGCCTGCAGAAGCTTTCAAAAATGAAGGACATGAAGTAACGAATATTGAATGGGAAGCGGGAAAAGAAGTCACAGGTAAACAGGGCGATGCGACAGTCAAAATCGATACGTCCATTGAAGATGTTAAACCAGATGATTTTGATGCACTGTTAATACCAGGGGGCTTTTCTCCAGATATTTTACGTGGTGATGAAAAGTTCGTTTCATTCGTTAAACACTTCATGGATGAAAAGAAGCCGGTTTTCGCAATCTGTCACGGACCTCAACTATTGATTACTGCTAAAACTCTTGAAGGTCGTAAAGCTACAGGGTTCAAATCCATTGCTGTAGATATGGAATATGCGGGTGTCGATTATCAGGACAAAGAAGTCGTTGTTTGTCAGGACCAATTGGTGACCAGCCGTCAACCTGATGACATTCCTGCATTTAACCGCGAAGCTTTAAAGCTATTGAAATAAAAATGAAAGACGGTGGAGTCACGGGGAATTCTCCTCGTGGCTCCTTTTCTATTCTTTTAGCCTTACCGAGGCCTTTTTCAGTTAACTTTTCGCTGTCCTGTGGAGTAGATGGATCATTTGATTTATAATTGGAAGGAAGTCATTTCTCGGTGAACATTCATGTAATATAAGCTTCAGAGATAGATGGAGGAGGAAAGAGCTATGATCGTCAATGAAAAAGAAGACCATTTCATAATGATTCCACAGCACGAACATGCTTACATATCAGGGTTGCTTGTTTTCAATTGGAAGAAAAATTTTTTGCTTCGTTCCAAATTAAGAGAAGAAGCTGACTGGGCGATTCGCCAGCATGATCGGGCCTGGATACCTTTAGATGATCACCCTCTGTGGAATGAAGAAAAGCAGCGCCCCTATTCTTTTACTGATTATCCAGTGAAAGAAAAACTGGAAGCGTACCAACGGGGCATCAGTGAAGTGGCGAGTCAATCGTTATATGCTGGAATCCTTTGCAGCAAGCATTATGTATCTTTCTTTTCTGAAGACAGTGAGGATCCACTCGTCATTAATTTCTTATCAGAGGAGAAAGATCGCCAGCGGGAATTGTTCGAACTGATGGAAATGGATGTCCCTTACGATATCTTCGACCTTCATTTTCGCAGGCTGCAGTTTTGCGATGACTTGTCTCTATACGTGTGTATGCAAGATGCTGGCATTCCTAAAGATGAAGAAGTTGCATGGTTCAAAAACGGGTTCAGACAGTCCTTTGATTTTGCTCCGGCAGGGATGATTGCCCATTGGGAAGATGAAACACATGTCTCTGTCCACCCTTTTCCTTTTGAACAACCCTTTGAAGTGAGAATTCCTTATCGGATCGTCTCTAAAAAAGAAATTTCAGAGAAAGGTCTGGAAGAAGCTTATCAAGAAGCAGAATGGCATTCGAAACACATCGGGTTCATACGACAACAATGAACAAGCCGCTTACAGGGTTTTCCTGGAGCGGCTTTCACTGTCAAAGAAGGTAGCGCCAAAGCGCTTGAACATTTGCACCTCTTATCAGCTCTTCTCGATACTGAACTGACTACTTAGTAAGAGCCAATTTTGAGGAAAAGATAAACCGAGTTTCCAGTAACTGATCCCAAGGAGTCCCCGGTTCTTGATAAGGTTGAACTTTTGTTGAATTGATCGTGCATCTTCAAACCAGACTTCATGTTCATTCCCTGATCCGTCTGTGTAGGTGAAATAAGGTGCCTGTTCTTCTTCATCGTAAGAAATAGGGACATTGTTCTCGCGTGCAATTTGAATAGCTCTCTGCGGGCTGACGGCTTTAGCGAATTCTCCTCCAGGCTCATAGGGAAGCGTCCAGTCATAACCATACAAATTCTGTCCCAAAAGAATTTTTTCAGCAGGCATTTCGGTTAAAGCATAATCGACAACTTCCGTAACAGGTCCAATCGGAGAAACGGCTCGAGGCGGACCACCACTGTATCCCCATTCATAGGTCATCAACACGACAAAGTCCGCAATCTCCCCGTGAGCTTTATAATCATGAGCTTCATACCAGGCTCCTTGTTGATCGGCACTTGTTTTAGGTGCAAGTGCAGTGGACATAAGCAAACCTTCTGCTGATAAACGCTGTTTGGCTTTACGGAGAAATTGATTATAATTCTCCTTCATTTCCGGTGGTAAGAACTCGATGTCAAAGTGCACATCTTTAAATCCCACTTGCTTAGTCGTCTGGATGATATTGTCCAGCAGTGTATTTTGCAAGGTATCATTAGTCAGGATTTTTTTGCCCAACTCAGCATTGAAGCCATCTTCTGCTAAATTCGTAACAACCATCATAAGGGAAGCGTCGTTTTGCTGAGCGATTTCTTTGAAATTATTTAACGGTGGTGCCTTCAAAGATGCGTCTTCTTGGATTTCATAGCTGAACGGTGCCAAGTAGCTGAGTTTTGGAGCCCGAGTTTCAGCGGAAGCTTCCAATATATCTGAGACTTCTCCTCCGAAAGGTTCAATGTAGGCGTTTGTAGAGATTGGTGTCGGAGGCTGTTCCGGAATGTACAAACGATATCCTACAGGTAATACTCCACCAGGCTGTATTCCATTCACTTGAGCGAGCTGGTCTGCGGTTGTATTGAATTGTTGAGCAATCGTATATAAACTGTCACCTGGTTGAACAAAATAAAATTGACCCACGATCGGGATGACGATCGCCTGCCCGACGACAAGGTCTCCGGGGGTCTCCAGTTCATTTGCTTCAATGATCGCATTTGGGGTACTCTCATAAAGACTAGCGATAGAGTAGACTGAATCACCTTGTTGAACGACATGGATTTGCATGGGCCTCACTCCTTTCTCATCTTTATCAATGTATGAAACAGGAAAACATAATTATTCTTAAAATCATCCTATGTTAAATTTTGTTGTTATTTTTCATGAGATAATGCTTCAATCATAGGGCAGGTCTTTAGAAGACTCAGTTTTGATCCATTTATCCAACATCTCGAACTAAGTGTATAAGGGAGTTAACTGTGAAAAACTCCAGACTGATATTGTAAAGGATTTAAATATAAAGGGGATCTTATATGAAAAACGATGATTTCTATATGAAGATTGCTATAGAGGAAGCTGGAAAAGCGCAAGCAGAAGGGGAAGTTCCTATTGGAGCTGTTATTGTATTGGAAGATGAAGTGATCGCTTCAGGATATAACCAAAGAGAAACCTCCCAACTGGCTTCCTCTCATGCTGAATTCATAGCAATTGAACGTGCAAATCAGCGAATTGGTAGTTGGAGACTTGAAGATTGCACGTTGTACGTGACCTTAGAACCTTGTCCAATGTGTGCGGGGGCGATTTTGCAATCCAGGATTCCTCGCGTCGTTTATGGAGCTAAGGATCCGAAAGCAGGGTGTGCAGGGACACTCATGAACTTATTGGAGGACGACCGCTTTAATCATAAATCAACAGTGGTTCCTGGAGTAATGGAAGAAACGTGTGGGGAAATGCTTTCTGATTTTTTCCGCCAACTGCGCCTTCGTAAGAAAAACAAGCCTTCAAGTAATAATTAACAGCTTGAAACCATTGCATTTTTCTAAAAAAGTCGCTATACTTGTTAATGCCGTGCTAAGCGGGGAGGTAGCGGTGCCCTGCACTCGCAATCCGCTATAGCGAGGCCGAATTCCCACCCAAGGTGGTGCGGCCTCAAGGTCTGCCTTATGTGAGTGGTGTTGACACCCAGGTCCTGCGCAACGGGAACCAGCGAACCCTGTCAGGTCCGGAAGGAAGCAGCAGTAAGCTGACTCTCTCGTGTGCCGCGGGAGTGCCTGGGTCGAGCCATAACCATAAGTAACGCTTGGGGCCACGCCATCGACGGTGGGTGCACGGCATTACATAAGAAGTGAATGTTTGGCACATAGATTGATGAGGGAGCCGTTATGATTACGTCATAACGGCTCTTTTCTATTATTCCTGAAGGTTCACATCACAACCTCTTATCAGGTATAATGGAATGGAGACTAAAAAGGGAGAACGGTTTTATGAGCTATCAAGCTTTATATCGTGTTTGGCGCCCGAGGAACTTTGAGGGTGTCGTCGGACAAACGCATATTACACGTACACTGCAAAATGCGATTGAACAGGATAAATTTTCCCATGCTTACTTATTCTCAGGACCACGAGGGACTGGGAAAACGAGTGCTGCGAAGATTTTTGCTAAAACCGTAAACTGCGAACGTTCCCCTGCGAAGGAACCGTGTAATGAGTGTGATGCTTGTATCGGAATCCAAGATGGTTCGATTTCAGATGTCATTGAAATTGATGCGGCTTCTAACAATGGTGTTGAGCAAATTCGTGAGATACGAGATAAAGTGAAATATGCACCAAGCGCGGTACCTTATAAAGTATATATCATTGATGAAGTTCACATGCTTTCAATGGGAGCTTTCAATGCCTTACTTAAAACACTGGAAGAACCACCTAAACATGTCATTTTCATCTTAGCTACCACAGAACCTCATAAGATCCCGCTTACGATTATTTCAAGGTGCCAACGTTTTGATTTCAAAAGAATCTCTCAAAAATCAATGATTGAACGGATGGAGAAAATAACCTCCGTGGAAGGGATTGCGATTTCAAGAGAGGCGCTGGAAATTGTTGCGCTGACAGCTGAAGGCGGAATGCGTGATGCATTGAGTTTGTTGGATCAAGCTATTTCTTATAGTGAAGAAGAAGTGACCATTGACGATGTTCTGGCTGTAACCGGCTCAGTATCACAAGCAAAGTTGACCAGCGTCGTACAAGCTCTGTTTCAACAAGAGGCAAAGACCGCTTTAGAAGCGGTGGATGTGTTGATCCAACAGGGGAAAGATCCAGGGCGGTTCGTGTTTGATTTGATTTATTACCTAAGAGATTTGCTGCTGTTTCAAAGTGCACCGGATCTGGAGCATAATTTGGAACGGGCCCTTCCGGACGAAGCATTCCGGTCCCTTGCTGCCGAATTGTCGCCAGGATGGATTCAACAGGCCATTCGGGAGTTGAACCGGTGTCAGCAGGAAATGAAATGGACGACCAGCCCGAAAGTCTTCATAGAAATTGCTATGCTTAACATGGTAGAGGTTCAGGGTCTTCCGGCTAAAGGCCAACCTGTTGAATCGGAAGCTGTTGAACAATTATCCAGAAAAATCGATGAACTGGAGAAGGAGTTGACGGCCCTGAAGGAAAGAGGTCAGGAAACTCAAACTTCTCCTCAACCGAAACAAAAACGCGCCCCTGCAAAATCCGGAAGAAAAGGGTATAATGTTCCGTATGAACGAATCAGGCAAGTATTGAATGAAGCTTCCAAAGAAGAAATTAAAAATGTACAAAATCGTTGGGCTGATTATATGGAGGCATTAAAGCAAAGCAATGCGCCTGCTCATGCTACCCTGTTGAACAGTAAGCCAAGAGCTGCTTCTCCTAAAGCGCTTGTTTTGGCTTTCCGTTATGATATCCACTGCTCTTTAGCATTGGAACATCAAAAGACGATCGAACCCTTGCTCACCGAATTCATAGGGAAACCATTGACCATCATTCCGATTCCGGAACCTAATTGGCAGGAAATCAGAGAAGAATATGTGCGCAAACAAAAGACTTCCCCGGATGAGGAAAATCAAGAGGATGGGGAAGAGGTCTCCTCATCTCAACAGTCCAATGAAGAAGATCCGGTGATTTCAGAAGCGCGTAAACTCGTCGGAGATGATTTGATAGAAGTGCAAGAATAATTTACTTATTTTAAAGGAGGAATGCTCCATGAAAGGTGGAGGAAACATGAACAATATGATGAAACAAATGCAAAAAATGCAAAAGAAAATGATGAAGGCTCAAGAAGAGCTTTATGAAATGAGCTTCGAATCTTCCGCTGGTGGCGGAATGGTGAAAGTGACAGCCAATGGCAAAAAGGAAATTACAGACGTTGCTATCTCTGAAGAGGTTGTAGATCCAGACGACGTGGAAATGCTGCAGGATCTAATCATTACAGCAACCAATGATGTATTGAAACAAGTAGACGACAAAACGAATGATACTATGGGACAATTCACGAAAGGTATGCCTGGAGGAATGTTCTAGGAGGAATTTTCATGTATTACCCGGAACCAATATCAAAACTGATTGACAGTTTTACGAAACTGCCAGGAATCGGTCCAAAGACGGCTGTGCGCCTGGCTTTTTTCGTGTTAGAAATGGAAGAAGATGACGTACTTGATTTTGCCAAATCGTTAGTGAGTGCAAAAAGAGAGCTGACACACTGCTCGACATGTGGGCATATCACTGATCAGGACCCATGTTCTATTTGCCAGGATGAATCTAGAGATCAAACCCTGATTTGTGTAGTCCAAGATCCAAAAGACGTCATTGCAATGGAAAAGATGAAAGAATTCAGCGGGAAGTACCATGTTCTTCATGGAGCGATCTCCCCTATGGATGGTATCGGTCCTGAGGATATCAATGTTTCCAGCCTGATCAACCGTTTGAAGGATGAAGGGGTGGAAGAATTGATTCTTGCAACTAACCCTAATATTGAAGGGGAAGCGACTGCAATGTACATTTCACGCCTTGTTAAACCTTCAGGCATTCGTATGACAAGGATCGCCCATGGTTTACCGGTGGGGGGAGACTTAGAATACGCAGATGAAGTGACCTTATCCAAAGCTTTGGAAGGCCGCCGAGAACTTTAAAGAGGGTGGTTGGATTGCTCGGTAGAAAAAAAGGGATCAAGAAAGAGATGGATAAAGAACTTCTTATGAATATAAAGAAGATGAAGTACGAATGGGAAACCTTGAACGCGATTATTGAACAAAGCATCGAGCCGAGTGAAGAAGGTTTGAAAGATTTAGCCCTCGTGAAAGCGAAATACTTCTATCTATTAAGAGAAGCAAGATTCAGAGAAATTAATGCACTATCCTAACTCTTGTGTTAAACCCTTGTCCATGGACATATACTGTTTTTAGAAACAGTTTTCATGGACAGGGGGTTTTTTATGGATCCGGTTCTTGTCATTCTTTTACTGGGTTTAGCGATACCATTTTTATTAATCATCGGTTTGCCATCCAAACCACTCAAGTTTGTAGGACAAGTGATGACACGGGTGATTGTTGCTGTCATTCTATTGTTTTTCGTTAATCTGTTTGGTGCACAATTCGGTCTTCATGTTCCAATCAACGGATTCACTGCAGCTGTCTCAGCTGTTCTAGGAGTACCGGGTGTTTTGTCACTCACAGCGATTCATTTATGGATCATCTAAAAGACGGGGCTGAGCCTCGTCTTTTTAGTTTTTCAGGAAATAATAAAATACAAACCTTTGCAGCTTTTGTTTTCAACCCCATTGCTGTAAAAGGGATTCCGCGACAAGTGGATGAAAGAATACAATCTTTCAATCTATTTAGTAATACAATTTTTTATAAAAAAGTATTGCAACGTATGAATAGCCATGGTATATTATTACTTGTCGCATTAAGAGAGGCGGCGAGCCGCAAACGGCTGACAAAATAATTCATGAAAAGTTGTTGACGATAACGACTAGACATGGTATATTAGTTAAGTCGCTGTTTTGAAGCGGCGCGCAACATTTTGATCTTTGAAAACTGAACGAACCAACCAGTACGTCAAGATATTTCTTCTTATAAAGAAGAGAATTGAAACAAGCACATTCGCTGTGCAAATGAGCAAGTCAAACTAACTTTTATGGAGAGTTTGATCCTGGCTCAGGACGAACGCTGGCGGCGTGCCTAATACATGCAAGTCGAGCGCGGGAAGCGAGTGGATCCCCTTCGGGGGTGAAGCTCGTGGAACGAGCGGCGGACGGGTGAGTAACACGTGGGCAACCTACCTGTAAGATCGGAATAACCCCGGGAAACCGGGGCTAATGCCGGGTAATACTTTTCTTCGCATGAAGGAAAGTTGAAAGATGGCCTCTGGCTATCACTTACAGATGGGCCCGCGGCGCATTAGCTAGTTGGTGAGGTAACGGCTCACCAAGGCAACGATGCGTAGCCGACCTGAGAGGGTGATCGGCCACACTGGGACTGAGACACGGCCCAGACTCCTACGGGAGGCAGCAGTAGGGAATCTTCCGCAATGGACGAAAGTCTGACGGAGCAACGCCGCGTGAACGATGAAGGTCTTCGGATCGTAAAGTTCTGTTGTTAGGGAAGAACAAGTGCCGTGCGAATAGAGCGGCACCTTGACGGTACCTAACGAGGAAGCCCCGGCTAACTACGTGCCAGCAGCCGCGGTAATACGTAGGGGGCAAGCGTTGTCCGGAATTATTGGGCGTAAAGCGCGCGCAGGCGGTTCCTTAAGTCTGATGTGAAAGCCCACGGCTCAACCGTGGAGGGTCATTGGAAACTGGGGAACTTGAGGACAGAAGAGGAGAGTGGAATTCCACGTGTAGCGGTGAAATGCGTAGATATGTGGAGGAACACCAGTGGCGAAGGCGACTCTCTGGTCTGTTTCTGACGCTGAGGTGCGAAAGCGTGGGTAGCAAACAGGATTAGATACCCTGGTAGTCCACGCCGTAAACGATGAGTGCTAGGTGTTAGGGGGCTTCCACCCCTTAGTGCTGAAGTTAACGCATTAAGCACTCCGCCTGGGGAGTACGGCCGCAAGGCTGAAACTCAAAGGAATTGACGGGGGCCCGCACAAGCGGTGGAGCATGTGGTTTAATTCGAAGCAACGCGAAGAACCTTACCAGGTCTTGACATCCTTGGACCACCCTAGAGATAGGGTTTTCCCTTCGGGGACCAAGTGACAGGTGGTGCATGGTTGTCGTCAGCTCGTGTCGTGAGATGTTGGGTTAAGTCCCGCAACGAGCGCAACCCCTAATCTTAGTTGCCAGCATTCAGTTGGGCACTCTAAGGTGACTGCCGGTGACAAACCGGAGGAAGGCGGGGATGACGTCAAATCATCATGCCCCTTATGACCTGGGCTACACACGTGCTACAATGGATGGTACAAAGGGCAGCGAAGCCGCGAGGTGTAGCAAATCCCATAAAACCATTCTCAGTTCGGATTGTAGGCTGCAACTCGCCTACATGAAGCCGGAATCGCTAGTAATCGCGGATCAGCATGCCGCGGTGAATACGTTCCCGGGCCTTGTACACACCGCCCGTCACACCACGAGAGTTGGCAACACCCGAAGTCGGTGAGGTAACCTTTTTGGAGCCAGCCGCCGAAGGTGGGGCCAATGATTGGGGTGAAGTCGTAACAAGGTAGCCGTATCGGAAGGTGCGGCTGGATCACCTCCTTTCTAAGGATTTAGAACGGAAGCGTACTTGGTTGGTTGTTCAGTTTTGAGAGATCAAACGATCTTTCAATCTGTGAACCTTGAAAACTGGATAAGGAATCAATAGTAGTCATCTAACGATGACGCTAGTGATGACAAGACATCAAACATCGAAATTGTAATCAACGTCTTTTCACGAAGATAGTTAAGTGAATAAGGGCGCACGGTGGATGCCTTGGTACTAGGAGTCGATGAAGGACGGGACTAACACCGATATGCTCCGGCGAGCCGTAAGTAGGCTTTGACCCGGAGATTTCCGAATGGGGAAACCCACTGTTCGTAATGGAACAGTATCCTATACTGAATACATAGGTATAGGAAGGCACACCCGGGGAACTGAAACATCTAAGTACCCGGAGGAAGAGAAAGCAAATGCGATTTCCCGAGTAGCGGCGAGCGAAACGGAATCAGCCCAAACCAGAAAGCTTGCTTTCTGGGGTTGTAGGACACTCCATCGGAGTTACCAAGGAGGAAGATAGACGAATCGGCCTGGAAAGGCCAGCCAGAGCAGGTAACAGCCCTGTAGTCGAAATCTTTCTCCCTCCGGAGTGGATCCTGAGTACGGCGGAACACGAGAAATTCCGTCGGAATCCGGGAGGACCATCTCCCAAGGCTAAATACTTCCTAGTAACCGATAGTGAACCAGTACCGTGAGGGAAAGGTGAAAAGCACCCCGGAAGGGGAGTGAAAGAGAACCTGAAACCGTGTGCCTACAAGTAGTCGGAGCCCGTTAATGGGTGACGGCGTGCCTTTTGTAGAATGAACCGGCGAGTTACGACCGTATGCGAGGTTAAGCAGCAGAAGCGGAGCCGCAGCGAAAGCGAGTCTGAATAGGGCGAGTGAGTATGCGGTCGTAGACCCGAAACCGTGTGATCTACCCATGTCCAGGGTGAAGGTCAGGTAACACTGACTGGAGGCCCGAACCCACGTAAGTTGAAAATTACGGGGATGAGGTGTGGGTAGGGGTGAAATGCCAATCGAACACGGAGATAGCTGGTTCTCTCCGAAATAGCTTTAGGGCTAGCCTCAGAATAGAAAGTCTTGGAGGTAGAGCACTGATTGGACGAGGGGCCCCTATCGGGTTACCGAATTCAGTCAAACTCCGAATGCCAACGACTTTGTTCTGGGAGTCAGACCGTGGGTGATAAGGTTCATGGTCGAGAGGGAAACAGCCCAGACCGCCAGCTAAGGTCCCAAAGTGTGTGTTAAGTGGAAAAGGATGTGGAGTTGCTTAGACAACCAGGATGTTGGCTTAGAAGCAGCCATCATTGAAAGAGTGCGTAATAGCTCACTGGTCGAGTGACTCTGCGCCGAAAATGTACCGGGGCTAAACACACCACCGAAGCTGCGGATTGATCTTACGATCAGTGGTAGGAGAGCGTTCTAAGGGCCGTGAAGTCAGACCGTAAGGACTGGTGGAGCGCTTAGAAGTGAGAATGCCGGTATGAGTAGCGAAAAAAGAGTGAGAATCTCTTTCACCGAATGCCTAAGGTTTCCTGAGGAAGGCTCGTCCTCTCAGGGTTAGTCGGGACCTAAGCCGAGGCCGAAAGGCGTAGGCGATGGACAACAGGTTGATATTCCTGTACCACCTCCTTTCCGTTTGAACGACGGGGGGACGCAGGAGGATAAGGAGAGCGCGCCATTGGATGAGCGCGTCCAAGCAGTGAGACGGTCGGATAGGCAAATCCGTCCGGCAACGTCAAGCTGTGATGGGGAGGGAAATTTAGTACCGAAGCTCCTGAGTTCACACTGCCAAGAAAATCCTCTAGTGAGGAAAGAGGTGCCCGTACCGCAAACCGACACAGGTAGGCGAGGAGAGGATCCTAAGGTGAGCGGGAGAACTCTCGTTAAGGAACTCGGCAAAATGACCCCGTAACTTCGGGAGAAGGGGTGCTCCTCTGCCGAGGAGCCGCAGTGAAAAGGCCCAAGCGACTGTTTACCAAAAACACAGGTCTCTGCGAAGCCGTAAGGCGAAGTATAGGGGCTGACACCTGCCCGGTGCTGGAAGGTTAAGGGGATGCGTTAGCGTATGCGAAGCGTTGAACCGAAGCCCCAGTAAACGGCGGCCGTAACTATAACGGTCCTAAGGTAGCGAAATTCCTTGTCGGGTAAGTTCCGACCCGCACGAAAGGTGCAACGACTTGGGCACTGTCTCAACGAGAGACCCGGTGAAATTATACTATGTGTGAAGATGCACATTACCCGCGACAGGACGGAAAGACCCCGTGGAGCTTTACTGTAGCCTGATATTGAATGTTGGTACAGCTTGTACAGGATAGGTAGGAGCCTTGGAAGCCGGAGCGCTAGCTTCGGTGGAGGCGCTGGTGGGATACTACCCTGGCTGTACGGACATTCTAACCCAGGACCGTGATCCGGTCCGGAGACAGTGTCAGGTGGGCAGTTTGACTGGGGCGGTCGCCTCCCAAAGAGTAACGGAGGCGCCCAAAGGTTCCCTCAGAATGGTTGGAAATCATTCGCAGAGTGTAAAGGCACAAGGGAGCTTGACTGCGAGACCTACAAGTCGAGCAGGGACGAAAGTCGGGCTTAGTGATCCGGCGGTACCGCATGGAAGGGCCGTCGCTCAACGGATAAAAGCTACCCCGGGGATAACAGGCTTATCTCCCCCAAGAGTCCACATCGACGGGGAGGTTTGGCACCTCGATGTCGGCTCATCGCATCCTGGGGCTGTAGTCGGTCCCAAGGGTTGGGCTGTTCGCCCATTAAAGCGGTACGCGAGCTGGGTTCAGAACGTCGTGAGACAGTTCGGTCCCTATCCGTCGTGGGCGTTGGAAATTTGAAAGGAGCTGTCCTTAGTACGAGAGGACCGGGATGGACACACCGCTGGTGTACCAGTTGTTCCGCCAGGAGCATCGCTGGGTAGCTACGTGTGGTCGGGATAAGTGCTGAAAGCATCTAAGCATGAAGCCCACCTTGAGATGAGATTTCCCTTTGCTTTAAGCAAATAAGATCCCTCAGAGACGATGAGGTTGATAGGTCCGAGGTGGAAGCGTGGTGACACGTGGAGCTGACGGATACTAATGGATCGATGACTTATCTATAGAGATTTCGTTCGTGAAAAGTCGATGTGCATTCGATGATGATGTTTCCTTATCCAGTTTTGAGGGTTCACCTCAAACTTTATATTGATGTGGTGGTGAAGGCGAAGAGGTCACACCTGTTCCCATGCCGAACACAGCAGTTAAGCTCTTCAGCGCCGATGGTAGTCGGGTCGATCCCCGTGAGAGTAGGACGCCGCCACGTCATTATTAACCCCTTCAGGAATTTCCTGAAGGGGTTTTCTGTGTGGAATGCCCATCAACCCAGCAGATATTCAACTGTCGATGACTTACTCTCTGAATTTTCCTCCATAAACTTTCTTTTCATATGTATAAGGTTGATAGATTGGGAGATACTATTAGTAAATCTAGTAAAGTTCGCTAGAAAGTAATAGTAAAGGAGGGGATCGTAATGAGTAGAAAAGATCAGTGCAGCATTTGTTCCAGAGAAACGGAAGAGGGCATTTATTTGTTAAGAGTTTATATTTGTGAAGCTTGTGAGGCAGAAATGATTGGTACTCCTGCCGATGACCCAAGGTATGAATATTTCGTCAAACGGATGGCCAAAGCTCACAAATCTATGATTCCTTCTTAAAGTAGCGTAGCAGCTATGATTGAATGCCACTTCATCCCGGTCTGGGGTGAAGTGTTTTTTCTATAATGGATGATTCTCTCTTATCCATTATCTGGTGAAGACCGCCACTTGTGTTGCTTGTGTCATTCTTTTTATGTACGCTTGAGGGTGGAAGAAGGTGTTTGAAGTGACTTACAGCCGTGCGCCTTTATATGAGGCACTCAGTGAAAATATAAAGGGAGACCCTATTTCATTCCACGTCCCAGGTCATAAATATGGAAAGGTATTCTCGAACAATGCAAAATCAAGTTTCCACTCCATTCTTGAATTAGATGGAACAGAAATTGGACGGTTAGATGATTTGCATGCGCCAGAAGGTGTGATCAAAGAGTCTCAGGATCTGGCCAGTAGCTATTTTGAAAGTGATGAAACTTTTTTCCTTGTGAATGGATCAACCGCTGGGAATTTAGCGATGGTTTTATCGGTATGTAAACCTGGGGAGAAGATTATCATCCAAAGAAACTGTCATAAATCTGTGATGAATGGTATAGAATTGGCCGGTGCCCGCCCGATATTTCTATCTCCCCTCTATGAAGAGGAAACTAAGCGATATAGCAAGGTCTCTCGGGATAGTGTGAAAAGAGCTTTAGAGGAACACCCTGATAGTAAAGGAGTTTTGTTGACTTATCCTGACTACTTTGGGCGTGCCTATGAATTGAATGAAATAGCTGATCTCGTTCATGCTCATAAATTGCCCTTGTTAATTGATGAGGCACATGGTGTCCACTTTCATTTAGATGGATCCTTTCCCACCTCCGCTATGGCTGCTGGCGCAGATGTTGTTGTCCAATCTGCTCATAAAATGGCCCCGGCGATGACAATGGCCTCCTATTTGCATGTGAAAGGGGATCGGGTCAATATCAACTTGATCCGTCACTACTTACAGGTGGTCCAATCCAGCAGTCCATCCTATCCTTTAATGGCAAGTCTCGACTTGGCAAGAGCTTTTATGGAAGGATGGGGGGAAGCGGAGAGACTTACACTTTTTTCATTTATTGAAGAAGTAAGAAAGGCGTTCGGTTCTTTTACCTCAACATGGAGATTGCTTCCTATCGGGAAATACGACGACCCTTTGAAATTGACGCTGGAAGTAGATGAAGTTTCTGGGTTTGAATTATCGCGTTTTTTAGAGGAAGTACAAGTTGTCCCTGAATTGGCTACTTCTCATCAGGTACTGTTAATCCTTGGGCTGGAACCGAGTTTTGATCGTAAAGAGTTGGAACGCCGTCTCGATTCCGTTGATTCGCGATTAAAAAACACTTCAAACAATGCTACAATAAGAGAAGTTAATATATCGTTTCCAGAAATTCAAACATTAGAAATGGGTTACGCAGATATGCAAAGGATGAAGGATGTACAGATGGGATGGTCACAGGCTGTGGGATGCATAGCTGCTGAGGCCATCATTCCGTATCCTCCGGGAATCCCTTTGCTTATGAAAGGAGAACGCATTTCAAAAATACATTATGAACATGTTTTGTCGCTTATAGATCAGGGCGCGCGTTTTCAAAATGTAAACATTGAACAAGGGTTACGAGTGTTTAAAGGAGAATGTTTGTGAAGGGTTTGTTTGTAACGTTTGAGGGTGGCGAAGGGGCAGGTAAATCAACCATGCTTCGTGAGCTAGGGGAAGAACTGAGAGCAGAAGGATATCCTGTGCTGGAGACACGAGAGCCTGGAGGTATCCGGATTGCTGAAAAAATCCGTGAAGTCATCTTAAATCCCTCTCATATGGAAATGGATGGACGTACAGAGGCTTTACTTTATGCAGCTGCACGCAGGCAGCATCTGGTGGAAAAAGTGGTTCCAGCGTTAGAAGAGGGCAAAATAGTGCTATGTGATCGTTTCATCGATTCCAGTCTGGCTTATCAAGGAGTGGCCCGTGGATTAGGTTTAGATGAAGTTCATCAAATCAACGATTTTGCTATTGAGAATTCTATGCCTGACCTCACACTTCTGTTCAATATTAAGCCGGAAGATGGATTGGCCAGAATAACTGCTAACAAGGGCAGGGAGCAGAATCGCCTGGATCTGGAACATATAGGATTTCATGAAAAGGTTTATGAAGCCTATCAAAAGCTTGCTTCACAGTATTCTGAGCGAATACGTATCATAGAAGCAGGACAGTCTTTTGAAAGCGTAAAGAAGGATGCTTTACAAGTTTTGCATACTTACTTGTCATCATAGGTTCCTTCCTTTTGTTATAATAGGATAAAACACCCAATAGGAGGGTATGTTCGAATGAAAATGATCATTGCAGTCGTTCAGGATAAGGATAGCAACCGTTTGACGGAAGCGTTATCGGAAAATGATTTCAAAACGACAAAACTTTCTACCACAGGTGGTTTTCTAAGGGAAGGCAATACCACATTCATGATTGGTTGTGACGATGATGAGGTCGATGACGCACTTGATATAATAAAAAAGAACTGCAGTCAGAGAGAACAAATGGTAGCTCCAATATCACCGATGGGTGGAAATGCAGATTCATACATCCCAAAACCGGTGAAAGTGGAAGTCGGTGGCGCTACGGTCTTCATCCTGCCCGTCGATTCCTTTTTTCAGTTTTAATTAAGGAAGGATTCACCTATGAAGATAAGTCAGGAAATGCGTACACAAATAGATGGTGCACAAAAACAGGCTTCCCGGCAAATGCAAGGGAAGCCGAACTTTGATGCCATGGTTCAATCTCAGACCCGTCAACTTCAAGAGACGCAGTTGAACCAATTAATGAAGAGCATTACTACACAAGGAGAACGAGTCGCTCGTTTTCGCTCTTTTCGTGATTTAGCAAAATATAAACGGTTGATCAGAGATTTTGTTAAGGAATCTGTGCAATATGGAATGAATCTAAAGCACTCACACAGTTGGAACCAACATGGGCAAACACGAAAATTGACCATCGTCGAATCCGTAGATGAAAAATTGGCTGAATTGACAGAGGCCGTCATGGACCAGGAAAGCCGATCGGTGGATTTGCTCGGTCTCATAGGAGAAATCAAAGGGCTGCTCATCAATTTATATACGTAAGGACGGAATGAGTATGCAGACATGGACAGAACTGAAACAAATCCAGCCACTGGCTGCCCAAATGTTGATGAACAGTTTTATGAAAGACCGGATTTCCCATGCCTATCTATTTCAAGGGAACCGTGGCACAGGAAAAAGAGAGATGAGCATTCTTTTTGCCAAAAGTATCTTTTGCAAAAATAGAGATGGGGGCAGTCCTTGTCAAAATTGCCGTGACTGCCATCGCATCGATTCGGGTAACCATCCGGATCTTCATTGGATTGAACCTGATGGACAATCCATAAAAAAAGATCAAATTCTGCACTTACAAAAAGAATTCACATATACAGGGCTTGAGTCCAATAAAAAAGTTTACATTATCGTAGACGCAGAAAAAATGACCGTCAATGCTTCCAATCGCTTATTGAAATTTTTAGAAGAACCAAGTCAACAGACGACGGCAATGCTATTGACGGAAAGTGGGCCAGCGATATTGGATACCATCCGTTCTCGCTGTCAGCTTCTCGCTTTTCAACCATTGAACCCAGTACGGGTCGAAGAAAAATTAATAGAAGAAGGGGTATCGGCATCAAATGCCAAACTCCTGGCTTCTTTGACGAACAATTTGACAGACGCACTTGCCATGAATGAAGATGAGTGGTTTGCGAATGTGCGAAAATTAGTGATACAATTAATTGAAGTGCTTCAAAATAAACCAAATGAAGGACTTTTGTTTATCAATCATCAGTGGATGCCTCATTTTAAGGAACGCACCCAGTTGCAACGTGGTCTCGACGTGTTGATGCTTTGGTTCCAAGATGTAATTAATCATTATTTGGACCGGGAAGAGCACATCATATTCACAACAGAGAGAGAGAAGCTGAGCCAAGCCTCCATGAGATGGTCACGTCAATCAGCTGCACGCTGTTTATCCAATATTCTTGAGGCGAAACGAAAGATAAATCAAAATGCCCATCCTAATTTAGTGATGGAACAACTTACCCTTCAACTACAGAGGTGATGATCGAATGATCGAAGTTGTAGGTGTCCGATTTAAACAGGCAGGTAAGATATATTATTTTGATCCAGGCGGACTGAAAATGACTACAGAAGACTATGTCATCTTAGAGACCGTTCGCGGGATCGAATTCGGAAAAGTTGTCATTGCTAATAAATCCATAGATGAAGAAGACGTTGTTTTACCTCTTAAGAAAGTCATCCGATTAGCAGATGATAAAGATAAAGTAACGGTGGATGAAAACAAAGACAACGCTCTGGAAGCTTACCGGGTTTGCGAAAAGAAAATTCGCGAACATAAGTTGGACATGAATCTTGTTGATGTTGAATATACGTTTGATCGTAATAAAGTCATATTCTATTTTACGGCAGATGGCCGGGTAGATTTCCGTACCCTTGTTAAAGATTTAGCTTCTGTATTCAAGACCCGGATCGAGCTTCGGCAAATCGGAGTGCGGGATGAAGCGAAAATGCTGGGTGGAATCGGTCCATGTGGCCGAATGCTTTGTTGCTCAACTTTTTTAGGTGATTTCGAACCTGTTTCTATAAAAATGGCCAAAGATCAGAACTTATCCTTGAATCCAGCGAAAATTTCTGGTTTGTGTGGTCGACTGATGTGTTGTCTCAAGTACGAGAATGATGATTATGAAAGTGCGAAAAAAGAGCTTCCTGACCTAGGTGAAAGCATTGCGACTTCCTTCGGTAAAGGAAAGGTTGTCGGTCTTAATATGCTGGAACGTATGGTCCAGGTTGAATTCCGCGATAAAGAACGGGTCCTTGAATACTCTTTACAAGAGTTGATCGACGAAGGAGTCCTTCAAACAGAAGCCTCAGAATAAAAGGGTGGAGTCAAGCGTGAAGAAGAAAGCCATATTTGAACAAGTATCATATTTTGAAAGTCAAATCGGAGAGCTCTATGAACAGCTTGGCGATTTGAAGAAGCAGCTTGCTTATTTGTTGGAGGAAAACCAGCATTTATCGCTTGAAAATCATCATTTGCGACAACGATTAGAGAAAGAAAATGAGAAAGCGCAAACTTCCTCACATACAGATTCTAAGCAGGACAAAGGTGCTGTGGTTGGTGAAGGATACGATAACCTTGCCAGACTCTATGAAGAAGGCTTTCATATTTGTAATTTGCATTTTGGCAGTCCTAGAGATGAAGATTGTTTGTTTTGCTTGTCTTTCTTGAATAAAAAGAAATAATCCCAGGTCCAAGCCTTTCCTTGCTCGTCCGAGGAAGGGCTCTCTTTATATCTAAGTGCTATTGGCAAAAAGCTTCTGGACAGAACGATTTTTCAAAGACTCGATTTCGAGACTGTCGTGAAGACTCTAGGGGCTGCGGGGAACAACTCGCTTTCCGCGGGCGTGTGCTGAGCCTCCTCAGGCTGTCGCCTTCCGGGGTCTCACCTATCCCGCTCATCCCGCAGGAGTCTCGCCGTTCCCCCAGCCCCTTTGCCGTATACTCTTCTCGAAATCACATGCTATGTCCACCTTTAATGGAGCGGGAATATAAGTATCTATTGGCGCATAGAACCTGATATAAAAGCATTCGGATGGGTGACATGCCACACTTTCTTTTATGGAAATGTCCGTTCACCCAAGATACAGGTGGATTGGAAGGGGAATGACGAGACTCCCGCGAGAGAAGGAGCTAGGCCTCACAGGGAGTGTCAACGAGTGCGGAGGCCGTCTTCCCCGTGGAAAGCGAGTAGCTTCCCATCCCCTATTCGCACAACCAAATGTATCGAAACTGAGTATTCAACATAAGGGAGCTTTTAGGGAAGGTTATCAATACTTAATTTACCAATGGTTAACACATGAAAAATAAAGTAATAGCTAATAGATAGAAAGGAACAACATAGATGGTTCAATTATATGGTGATGAAAGAATTGATTTTTTGCTAGCTAAGGAAAATATGAGGATCATCCAAAGCCCTAGTGTTTTCGCTTTTTCATTGGATGCTGTTTTATTAGCAGATTTTACATATGTACCTAAAACCCGGGGAAAGATTCTCGACTTGTGTACAGGTAATGGAGTGATTCCGCTTTTTCTATCAACGAGATCGAGCGTTCCGATTACCGGAGTTGAAATTCAGGAACGTCTCTATGATATGGCCTTGCGAAGCATTGAATTGAATGATTTAGGGGATCAGCTTGAAGTGATTCAAGGAGATTTGAAAGAGATGCCTGCTTATTATGGCAATCGGAAATTTGACCTTGTCACATGCAATCCTCCATACTTTCCTACTCCTCAGACAGATAAACAAAACTTGAATGAACATGTAGCGATAGCCCGCCATGAAATTCATTGTACACTTGAGGAAGTGATTCAATCTTGCAGTAAGTTAACAAAATCAGGGGGGAAGGTTTCAATGGTTCATAGACCTGAGCGGATGGTGGAAATCATTGAATTATTCAGAAAATATAAACTGGAGCCTAAACGCATGCGTCTTGTGTACCCGAAGGAGGGAAAAGAGGCGAATATTTTACTGATTGAAGGGGTTCGTGATGGTAAATCCGGTCTTAAAATCCTCCCTCCTCTATATGCCCTGACACAAAATGATGAATATACAAAAGAATTAAGGGAAATTCTTTATGAATAAACACGTTGTGTATATGCTACGGTGTAAAGACAGCAGCTTATATACAGGGTACACGAACAACTTAGAAGCTCGTTTGGAGAAACACCGCGTTGGTAAAGGTGCCAAGTACACGAGAGGCCGCGGTCCATTGGTTTTAGAAGCTTTTCAAACCTATGCGACAAAGTCAGAAGCTTTACAGCAAGAGTATCGACTCAAACAGATGACAAGAGAAAGAAAAGAACGGTGGATTTTAAATTGCAAGAAAGGAGGGGCTAAGGAAGATGAAAATTCAAAAGAGCTTTAAGGAACAATCAGAAACCGGAACTCTGTATGTTGTCCCTACCCCTATAGGGAATTTAGAGGATATGACCTTCCGTGCTGTCAAGACATTAAAAGATGCGGATGTCATTGGTGCAGAGGATACAAGAAATACAAAGAAACTATGCAACCATTTTGAGATTGTCACGCCGCTCGTCAGTTATCATGAACACAACAAACATACGAAAGGCCCACACTTAGTCGATCGTCTTCTCAATGGAGATGACATAGCAATTGTCAGTGATGCAGGGATGCCCGGTATTTCTGATCCGGGTACAGATCTTGTCCAGAGATCGATCGAGGAAGATATTCCAGTGGTTGTATTGCCTGGTGCGAATGCTGCATTACCTGCATTGGCCGGTTCTGGTCTGTCTACAGAGGAGTTCTACTTTTGTGGTTTTTTACCACGGAAGAAAAAAGAGCGTGCTCTAGTTCTAAAGCGGCTTGAGTCTATTCAGGCTACGTTAGTTTTTTATGAATCTCCTCACCGCTTGAAGGACATGCTGGCGCATCTTCAAGAACACTTCGGTCCACGCAAGGCGACATTGGCCCGGGAATTATCGAAACGTTTCGAAGAGTATGTGCGAGGAAGTTTAGAAGAATTGGCAGCATGGGCAAATGAAGGGGAACTGCGGGGAGAGTTTTGTGTTCTATTAGAAGGTGCAGAAGAAGGGGAGCATGAGGAAGAGTACTGGTGGGCACACTTATCATTGATCGATCACGTCGTGCACTATATGGAAAAAGAAGGGTTGAAAAACAAACAAGCTATTAAGCAAACGGCTTTAGACCGTAAGCTTCCGAAACGGGATGTCTATCAAGCTTATCACGTCGATGGGGAATCCAACTGAACAGCATTTCAATAAAAAACCCCTTACTGTCAGGCCTGTGGACAGCAAGGGGTTCGTTTAGAACATATGTCTTTTTGATTTCTCTATTAACCAGTCAATCGTCTAATTATTTATCTCTATAATTATTTATTTTAGGTTGTCTTGCAGTTCGTGCAGTAACATTTGGGCGCCCTCTTTACTTAGCACCAGGTTGCCATTCGCCAGTTTCAAATTCTCATCTGAAACTTCCCCCGTAACATGACAAGTCATGTTAGGCTTGTACTTTTTAAGGACGATGCGATCATCGTCGACATAAATTTCCAAAGCGTCTTTCTCATTAATTCCCAATGTGCGACGCAGTTCAATCGGGATAACTACCCGACCAAGCTCATCGACTTTTCGTACGATACCTGTAGATTTCATTTTTTTGTCTCCCCTCAATCAAAAGTATTATCGTCATGATTCGACATATGTCTCGACATTATAGTACCAACCATTCCCAGACGTGTCAATTCCTAATAGTAGGGAAAGGATTTCCAGTAAGTTATACCAGGTAAGGTATGTGGAATGCTGGAAATGAGCATTTATTTCAGGCCTATACCTATACTTCCTATCTCTATCTGTCCCATAATTGGTTGGTTTAACCAATTGGGTATTATACATTATATTTTACCAAAGTATTTACATATGTGAAATGTAAATATCCACTTCTTTTGACAGTATTACTTAAAATTCGGTATATTTTAATGTTAGGAATGGAAATAAAGAAGATAAATCGATAGAATGATACCATGACCTTATTGGTAATGGATTAAAGATTTGAGGAGGGAACAGTATGCCAGAGGAAAATAAGACGTTTTATATTACGACACCTATTTACTACCCTAGCGGTAATTTGCATATTGGACATGCTTATACGACTGTAGCGGGGGATGCAATGGCCCGCTACAAACGATTAAGAGGATATGAAGTCATGTACCTTACAGGAACAGATGAACATGGCCAGAAGATCCAGCGGAAAGCGGAAGAAAAGGGCGTGCCTCCACAAGAATATGTCGACGATATTGTGAGCGGTATTAAGCAGCTATGGGATAAATTAGACATTTCCTATGATGATTTCATCCGTACCACACAAGATCGTCACAAGAAAGTTGTCGAAAAAATCTTTGATTACTTGATGAAGAAAGGCGACATCTACTTAGATCAATATGAAGGATGGTATTGTACGCCATGTGAATCATTCTTTACAGAACGGCAATTAGAGGATGGACATTGTCCGGATTGCGGCGGTGAAGTGGAGAAGGTTAAAGAAGAGTCTTATTTCTTCAAAATGAGCAACTATGTCGACCAGCTGCTTGAATTCTATGAAAAGAATCCTACGTTCATTCAACCGGAAAGCCGTAAGAATGAAATGATCAACAATTTCATAAAGCCTGGCTTAGAAGATCTTGCTGTATCTCGTACGACGTTCGACTGGGGCGTTGGGGTTCCAGGGAATGAAAAGCACGTCATTTATGTATGGATTGATGCACTGAGTAACTATATCTCAGCATTGGGCTACGATACTGATGACAATCAACGTTATCAAAAATTCTGGCCAGCAGATGTTCAGCTTGTCGGAAAAGAAATAGTCAGGTTCCATACGATTTACTGGCCGATCATGTTGATGGCTTTGGATCTGCCACTGCCGAAGAAAGTTTTCGCACATGGATGGATTTTAATGAAAGACGGGAAGATGTCCAAATCAAAAGGGAACGTCGTCGATCCTGTCCAATTAAGTGATCGTTATGGTTTAGATGCGCTGCGTTATTACCTTCTTCGCGAAGTGCCGTTCGGTTCAGATGGTGTCTTTACACCAGAAGCATTCGTCGAGCGTACGAACTATGACCTTGCCAACGATTTAGGAAACCTCTTGAACCGTACGGTAGCTATGATCAGCAAGTACTTTGATGGTGAAATACCTGAACTTAAGCTTGGGGAAGATGAATATGATCAGAGCCTTGAACAATTAGCTAAAGAGACAAGACTCTCTGTGGAAGATTCACTTGAGAATATGGAGTTTTCTGTAGCTCTGGCCGATCTATGGAAGTTTGTCAGCCGTACAAACAAATACATTGATGAAACACAACCATGGGTACTTGCCAAAGATGATAATCAAAAAGAGCGTCTTGGAAATGTGATGGCTCACCTTGCCGAGTCCTTAAGACAGACAGCTATCATGCTCCAACCATTCTTGACCCAGACGCCTGAACGTATCTTCCAACAGCTCGGGATCAAGGATAGTCAAAATAAGGCATGGGACAGTTTAAGTGAATTCGGTGCGATTCCAACAGGAACTCACGTTGAAAAGGGTCAACCGATTTTCCCTCGGCTGGATGCAGAGGAAGAAACTCAAATCATCAAGGACATGATGAAAAAGCCTGCACCGCAAAAGGAAGAAAATATAGAGCAAAAGAAAGATCAGAAAGAAGAAGTGACGATTGATGACTTTATGAAGCTGGACTTCCGTGTAGCTGAAGTCTTGAAAGTGGATAAAGTGAAGAAGACGGATAAACTTTTGAAGATTCAACTGGATCTTGGATTTGAACAACGCCAAGTCGTCTCAGGTATTGCAGAACATTACTCAGCCGAAGAACTTGTCGGTCAGAAGGTCATATGTGTAGCTAACCTTAAACCAGTGAAGTTACGCGGGGAATTGTCTGAAGGCATGATTTTGGCTGGTGAAGATGACGGGAAGTTGGCGTTAGCTTCAGTCGATCAGACATTGAGTAATGGCACGAAAGTTAAATAACAGGGATAGGAAAAGGGAAAGCTCTTACAGCGCTTTCCCTTTTCCATCGTTCAGGGATCTCTATACAAGTATGGATGCATCCATTTCGGAAAAAGTACTATGTGATTAATGGAGGTTTTCTTATTGTTAAAACAAGAGCATTCTTCTGAATGGCAAGGGACCGATCCGAAAGCTTAATAAATCCATGAAGAATAGAAAGGCGGGTTCAAATATGCTTTTTGATACACACGTACACTTGAATGCTGACCAGTTTGAAGAAGATTTAGAAGAAACAATTCAACGGGCCCAGGATGCTGGTGTTGAATACATGACAGTCGTAGGATTCGACCGAAAAACAATTCCAAAAGCGATAGAAATAGCTGAAAACAATGAACGTATTTACGCAGCAGTTGGTTGGCATCCGGTAGATGCGGTTGATATGACGGATGCAGATCTCGAATGGATAGAAGAATTATCCTCCCATCCGAAAGTTGTAGCGCTCGGGGAGATGGGGCTGGATTATCACTGGGACAAATCCCCTGAAGAGACACAGAAAGAAGTATTTCGAAAGCAAATCCGCCTTGCGAAAAAAGTAAAGATGCCGATTATCATCCACAACAGGGAAGCGACAGAGGACATCGTGCAGGTATTAAAAGAGGAAGAAGCTTCAGAAGTTGGCGGGATCATGCACTGTTATAGCGGTCCGGTAGATATAGCTAAGGAGTGCTTGGATATGAATTTCATGATTTCTTTAGGGGGCCCAGTCACCTTCAAGAATGCGAAATTACCGAAAGAGGTCGCTAAAGCAGTGGATTTAAATAATTTACTCATTGAAACGGATTGTCCTTTTCTTGCCCCGCATCCGAATCGTGGAAAAAGAAATGAACCAGCTTATGTCAAACTGGTTGCCGAACAAATCGCTGAGTTGAAAGGTGTTTCTTATGAAGAGGTCAGTCAAGTGACAACGTCGAATGCTCTCGAGTTTTTCGGTATTAAGTCGTAACATAGGGGGCTTTGGTAGGAATGTTACAAAAGCGAAGGATTTGTATGGGAATTGTAACATGCCTGTTATGTTAATTAACTAGGTATAATAGCATAATGAAGGAGTCAGTGATATTCAACTGGCTCCTTTTTTTATTTGAGGAGAATTGTTTGACATCAAAATGTCACATGACTACAATAAAACGCGTGCTTAAGAAAGGAGGCTAAAGGATGAAAATAGGGAATATGTTGAAATCAGCCATAAGTCATACACTGATTTGGGCATCTGTGATCGCAGTCCTATGTATCGCCTTTTTAGTAACCGTTTCATATGAAGCTACGAAAGCTTCAGTAAAAGTGACTCAAAATGGTCAGACAGAATTAATTCGCACTCATGCTAATACTATCGAAGATCTATTATCTGAACTAGAAGTCACGGTACAACAACATGATGAACTATCACATAAACTATCCGATCCGGTTGAGTATGGAATGGATGTCAATTACATAGCATCTAAGTCTATCAATCTAGCCATCGATCGTACCAATACAGAAGAATATTACACAACAGCCTCAACGGTAGGTGAATTCCTCAGTGAGGAGGGTCTTGAATTCAAAGAGCGGGATGAACTTTCCCACTCAGCAGACGCTCCGATTGAACAAGGAATGGATATTGAAGTTAATCAAGCCATTCAAGTCACCTTTGAGGATGGCGGAGAAGAACAAAAAGTTTGGACCACTGCTTCAACTGTCGAGGAATTTCTTCAAAATCAGGAAATCACCCTAAATGAACTGGATGAAATGAATCTTACAAAAAAAGATCCTTTATCCAAAGATCAACCACTTACGATTACCAGAGTGGAAAAAGTGACGGATATCGTAGAAGAAGAGGTTGACTACACTGTTGAAACGCGTAAAGACGACTCCTTACCTAAAGGTGAAAAGGAAATCGTAGCTACAGGTGAAAAAGGGTTGGTCACGAAGGAATATGAAGTGATTATTAAAAATGGGGAAGAAACAAGCCGCGAGCTGATTGAGGAAAATGTGGAGAAGGAAAGCCAAAAAGAAGTTGTCGCTCTTGGTACCAAAGTTGAGAAAAAAGCACCGACGGCCACAGCTTCCGCAAGCTCTTCACCATCATCAAGTTCAGCTGGTTCATCATCAAGTTCTGCCAGCCAGACATCCACCACAGTTTCCAGAGGAGATACAAATGGTGCAAAAACATTATATATGCACGCAACTGCATATACAGCGAATTGCAGCGGCTGTTCCGGCATCACGGCTACAGGCATCAATTTAAAAGCTAATCCTAACCAAAAGGTGGTTGCTGTCGATCCGAACATCATTCCATTAGGAAGTCGTGTATGGGTTGAGGGCTATGGTTATGCCGTCGCAGGAGACACAGGTGGCGCTATCAATGGAAAGCGCATAGATTTGTTTGTTTCATCCAAAAGCCAGGCTCAAAGTTTCGGGCGTAAGAATGTAAAAGTGAAAATATTGGATTAATCAAAGGCAGCAGAGGATTCATTCCTCTGCTTTTTTCCGTGTATGAACTCGTGGTATGCTATGGAAAGATTATGGTAGGCGATACGGGAGGAAAAAGAACTTGAAAATCAAAGAGATCATCGTTGTAGAAGGAAAAGATGATACAGCTAAAATAAAGTCTGCTGTCGATGCGGATACGATTGAAACGAATGGATCAGCGATTGATCAGGTGGTTCTTGAACAGATTAAGCACGCACAGCAAAAAAGAGGAGTCATAATATTCACGGATCCTGATTATCCAGGAGAACGAATCAGGCATATAGTTGACCAGAATGTTCCTGCTTGCAAGCACGCTTTTCTGCCAAAAGATCAGGCACGCTCGAAGCAGGATAAAGGAATCGGTATTGAACATGCGAGTACTTCTGATATTCGTACAGCCTTAGCCTCCGTATATGAGCTGGTAGATGCAGCTCAAGGAGAAATAACCAAACAGGATTTGGTGGATTTCGGGCTCATCGGTGGTATGAACTCATCCAAACTCCGCGGGAGACTAGGGGTTGAACTGAGAATAGGAAAGACGAACGGCAAGCAACTGCTCCGGCGTTTGAATATGTTCCATGTCACTTCCAATCAGCTTGAAGAAACTATGAAGAAGATCATGCAGGAGGAAAGAGATGAAAAGTAAAGCAGTGGCGACACCAACGCGTACAAAGGAAATCTTAAAGACATATGGTTTCTCTTTTAAAAAGAGTTTAGGGCAGAATTTTCTTATCGATGTAAATATTCTTAAGAATATTATTGAAGAAGCAGGAATTGATCAAACCGTGGGTGCGATTGAAATTGGCCCTGGGATCGGTGCGCTGACAGAACAGCTCGCCCAGCATGCAGATCGTGTTGTAGCGTTTGAAATCGACCAGAGGCTTCTTCCGATTTTGGAAGAGACGTTAGAGGGTCACAATAACGTCAACGTAATCAACCAGGATATTTTGAAAGCAGATGTAGAGCGTGTCATTAAAGAGCATTTTGAACAGGGGCAGCAGGTACGTGTCGTTGCGAATTTGCCATATTATATTACGACACCGATCCTGATGAAGTTATTGATGGATCGTTTGCCCATCGATAGCATAACCGTCATGATTCAAAAGGAAGTGGCGGATCGTATGGCGGCAAGCCCTAATACGAAAAGTTACGGATCCCTTTCCATCGCTGTTCAGTATTATACTGAGGCGGAAGTGGTGTTGAATGTCCCGAAAACGGTCTTTATGCCGCAGCCAAATGTGGATTCTTCGGTGCTCCATCTTGAAATGAGGACGGCGCCCCCTGTTCAACTGGAGGATGAAGAATTCTTCTTTGATGTAGTTAAAGCGACGTTCGGTCAACGGAGAAAAACGCTGATGAATAACTTGGCACGTCATTTCAAAGGAGAAATGGATAAGCAGGAAATCCGTGATCGTCTTGAAAAGGTGGGGATTGATCCATCTCGCCGCGGAGAGTCGTTGGCAATGGAAGAGTTTGCATCACTTGCGAATGTTCTTTATAAGTAATTTTCTGTAGACTCCAGACACAATGCCCATTTTCTCACATACACTACAGTAGTGTTTGGAATGAGGTGGGGAAATGATGATATCAAGTGGAGATCTCGTTACACGAAAGTCTTATCAGCACGATATAATCTTCCGAGTGAAAACACAGGCTGCCTCTATCGTCAAGCTCATGGGAGAGCATATACGACTAGAAGCCGACGCCCCTCTCGATGATTTGGAAAAAGTGACCGGTGCTGAATTTCACCGCAGAAAAAATAAAGTGGATGAACAGGAAGCTTATTCGTACCGTCTTTTTCGGCAAGATTATAGACTTTTGAAAGAGAAAAGAGAGGCGGAAGCTGGAAGTGGCTACACCACTGGTAAAGAAGCTAACTATTTTCAAATCCCTCCAAGAATCCTTCATATTGATGGGGATCCTCTTTTCTTAAAGAAGTGTATTGCTTTATATGAACAATTGGGATTGCAAGTACATGGTCAATATTTAAATGAAAAAGAAATGCCTGACCAAGTCCTGCCTCTAATTGAAAAGGTGCGTCCGGAAATTGTCGTTTTGACTGGGCATGACGCGTATTCAAAGGCAAAAGGAACCACTAGGGAGCTGGAATCGTATCGACACTCCCGTTACTTTGTCGAAGCGGTGAGGAACATCCGACAACATTACCCGAATTTTGATCAGCTGGTTATTTTTGCAGGAGCCTGTCAGTCCCATTTTGAATCAATCATAAGAGCTGGGGCTAACTTTGCAAGCTCACCTGCGAGAGTCAATATCCATGCTATAGATCCTGTGTATGTGGCTGCCCGTGTGGCCTACACCTCATTCATGGATCACATCAATATTTGGGAAGTCATCAGGAATACAATCAGTGGTGAAGATGGTTTAGGCGGTGTAGAAACAAAGGGCTTGCTGCGGATAGGTATTCCCTATACAAAAGATCAAGAGGAAACGTAACCGTTGTCGCTTAATGGGCAACGGTTTTCTTTATCATAATAAAATTGATTGTAAATCTTTAGCGCAGCATGATCCATGTGTTCATTCAAGCACTTAACCCTTTGGTATCTTGACCTGAATTATGGGGAGGTCTTCGCCGTGATCAACCGGATTTTCTTTCTCCCTTTACCGCGAGGGAAAAATATGAAGGTGCGCATGGTTATCAAGGTGCAGGGCGTTTGTTCTTTGTGTTATATGTAGCGCGCATAATTTTCCTAATACTGGATAACCTAACTGAGAAATATTATTTATATCATTCTGTTGCAATGTTTTTGCTCTATTGGTATAATTAATAATTTTATTTGACTTTGTCCATTTGGTGTGATAAGCTTATATACAGTGAGGTGGAGTGCAGTGGCTAAAACGTTAGTAGAAATTAAGCAATCCCTAGAAGGGCAAATTGGTAAACGTTTAACATTAAAAGCGAACGGTGGACGTCGTAAAACGATCGAGCGTTCTGGTATATTGGCAGAAACATATCCGGCCGTATTCATTGTTGAGCTTGACCAAGACGAAAATGCTTTTGAACGTGTATCGTACAGCTATGCAGATGTTCTTACAGAGACAGTCGAATTGAATTTCGACGATTTACAAACTATGGCACTTGAGCAGTAAACCTTCCGTTTGCTGCTTTTTTATTTTTGGCTTTATCCGTAAGAGTTACACAAGTAACTCTTACCATCTTTACATACAACTACCTTGTTGCTGATCCACGAAATGTCACATACTAAGCTTGTCGTAACTAAGTGAAAGCGAAAGGAGCTGAATACGATGGGACGTAAAAGAAGTATGATGTCCGATTCGTTGAAAGAAGAGATCGCGAAAGAACTTGGGTTTTACGACAAGGTCGAGAAAGATGGCTGGGGCGGCATTACAACACGTGATGCAGGTAATATGGTGAAACGAGCAATACAAATGGCAGAAGAACAAATGGTGAAAAGCCAGAACTAAAAAAGAATCCCTTGGTGCTCCTGCATCGAGGGGTTCTTTTGAATTATAAAGGTTCATTTTCCATGGAATTGATCATTGGTTCACACCCAGGCGTTCCTTGTAATTCTAAATATGGTACAATGCTCTAAGATAATCTTGGAGATGAGGTGCTTACATGCAGATACTTGAAAAAGCTCCTGCGAAGATAAATTTGTCTTTGGATGTCCTACATAAACGATCAGATGGTTTTCATGAAGTGGAAATGGTTATGACGACAGTGGATTTAGCTGATCGCATCGAATTGACTCCTCGACCTTCTGAAATCAGTGTTGAATCTGAAAGCAGGTTTGTACCTAACGATGAACGCAACTTGGCTTATCGAGCGGCTAAACTAATGAAAGACCGCTTCGGTGTGGAGAAAGGGGTGAAGATTTTCATTGAAAAAAATATCCCTGTCGCCGCTGGGCTTGCAGGAGGCAGCAGTGATGCGGCAGCTGTGCTGCGCGGTGTAAATCGTATGTGGGAGCTTGGGCTTGGTATGGATGAACTGGCTCGACTTGGAGCGGAAATAGGTTCAGATGTGTCTTTCTGTGTTTATGGAGGCACGGCCCTTGCAACTGGAAGAGGGGAAAAGATCCAGTCGATGCAAGCTCCCCCGCCTTGCTGGGTGGTCCTGTCTAAACCAACTATCGGTGTATCGACCCAATCGATCTATCAGAATCTGGATTTGGATGGAGCGGAACATCCGAATACAACAGCCATGGTAGAGGCATTGAAGAATGGTGACTATGAGGGGATTTGTGCAAACGTCGGAAATACACTGGAAGGAGTCACTTTGGCCTTGCATGAGGAAGTGGGGCAAATCAAAACCCAGATGAAGCAAGCGGGAGCCGATGCGGTTCTCATGAGTGGCAGCGGACCGACTGTTTTTTCACTTGTTGAACAAGATGCCCGTGCGCAAAGGATTTATAACAGCCTGAAGGGCTTTTGCACGGAAGTATATATGGTGAGAATGCTTGGATATCGAGAAAACACTTGAAAAAAACCGTACAAATTTGTTATATTTAATTAAAATATTCGGATTTTGAGGTGTCCCTTTTATGAAAAGAAGTGAGAGGCTTGTCGCGATGACCCATTTCATTCTTGATCGTCCCCGGGAATTAATTTCCCTTCCTTTTTTCTCAGGAAAATACGAAGCGGCTAAATCATCGATCAGTGAAGATCTCGGTATCATCAATAAAATGTTTCAGCATGAAGGTATTGGATATTTAGAAACAATCGCTGGGGCCGCTGGAGGGGTGAAATATATCCCTCAATTTTCAAAGGAGTCCAGTCATTCATTCGTAAGTGAACTTTGTGAACGATTGCAGGACCCCGCTCGACTTCTCCCTGGTGGTTACTTGTTTATGAGTGATTTATTAGGAGATCCGGAAACGACACGAAACATCGGCCGTCTCTTCGCTTCTGCTTTTCGCGATAAGGAAATCGACGTAGTAATGACTGTAGCGACTAAAGGGATTCCGCTCGCTTATGCCGTGGCTTCCTACTTGAATGTACCTGTCGTCATTGCACGGCGCGATCCTAAAATATCTGAAGGTTCTACGGTTAGTATTAATTATGTTTCAGGCTCAACTAGAAAGATTCAAACCATGGTCTTGACGAAGAGATCTCTGGAACAAGGATCTCGTGTATGTATCATTGATGATTTCATGAAAGCGGGAGGAACAATCGATGGGATGCGCAACCTATTGAAGGAATTTGATGCAGAGCTTGCCGGGATCGGTGTACTGGCGGAAGCAGAAGATGATGAGGAAGATCGTGTGGTAGAAGAATATCTTTCCGTTGTACAAATTGTAAACGCTGACGACCGGAAGTTTTCCATTGAAGTCCGCCCAGGGAACCTATTGGATAATATCTGATTTTTTTATAATATGTGTAAAGCCCTCATCCTTTTGTATGAGGGCTTTTTTCTCCCTTTTCATCACCTGAATTTATTAAATAGAAAAATTTTTAGAAAAATTAGCAGGAATTTTTCCCGTTTTGTGGAATTTGTGTACATAAGTTCTTTTTGTTATAAAGGTGGTGAATCTTAATGGAAGTAACTGACGTAAGACTGCGACGCGTTAATACTGATGGAAGAATGCGAGCAATTGCTTCTATTACCTTAGACCAGGAGTTTGTGGTCCATGACATACGGGTGATTGATGGCAACAATGGGTTGTTTGTAGCGATGCCGAGTAAGCGCACACCAGATGGAGAGTTCAGAGACATTGCACACCCGATTAATTCCGGTACACGCGGAAAAATCCAGGATGCTGTACTTGAAGCCTACCACCGGGCAGGTGAAGAGGAAGAAGCGGAAGTTGAATTTGAAGAAGCAGGAGCTTCCTAATACTTAAGCGCAACAAGAGTCTAATCCTAACAGGTTAGGCTCTTTTTTTGATTCACGGGTGTATATAAATCAACCATAAATTTGCCGTGGATAATCATGGCTTTGCGGTTTTGTTTTGTTAAAATACAGGAAATGATCCGTAATTTACCTTTTTCCTCAATTGTTGAAATCGACATTGGTTTAAGATATGATTCAAGGTGGATAATTAGGATGGAGGTACGTTCATGACTAACCGATATGCTGTCGTGCTAGCAGCTGGCCAAGGCACTCGTATGAAATCAAAACTATACAAAGTTTTGCATTCTGTATGCGGGAAGCCGATGGTTCAGCACGTTGTCGACCAATTAAATACATTAGATCTGAAAGAGTTAATTACTGTAGTAGGTTTTGGAGCAGAGAAAGTTCAGGATCAACTTGGTAAAGATAGCCATTATGTTGTCCAGGAAGAGCAGTTGGGAACAGGACACGCCGTTCTGCAGGCTGATGAGATCCTTGGAGATAAAGAAGGAACAACAGTTGTCGTCTGTGGAGACACCCCTCTTTTAACAGGGGAGACCCTTCAAAAATTGCTGGATCATCATGACGATGAAAAAGCGAAAGCGACAATTTTGACGGCTCACGCTGAAGACCCTCATGGATATGGCCGTGTCATCCGTGGAGGAAACGGGCAAGTTGAGCGTGTTGTGGAGCAGAAAGATGCTTCCGAAGAGGAGCGGGCAATTCAAGAAATCAACACAGGTACGTATTGCTTTGACAATGCCACGCTCTTTAATGCATTGAAAAATGTTTCAAACGATAATGTGCAAGGAGAGTATTACCTGCCTGATGTTATTGAAATCCTGAAAGACCAGGGAGAAACCATCAGTGCCTATCAAACACCTGAGTTCTCCGAATCGCTAGGTGTAAATGACCGTGTTGCCCTATCAAAAGCTGAAAAACTGATGAAATCACGGATAAACGAGCAACATATGAAGAATGGGGTTACATTGGTAGATCCTGATCAATCCTATATCGGGCCTGATGTTACGATTGGTCAAGATGTCGTCATCTATCCAGGTTGTGTGATTGAAGGTACTTCTTCGATAGAAAATGATGCCTTGATCGGACCGAACACGACCATCACAAATTGCCACATTGGTGCTGGAACAACCATTAAACAAAGTGTCGCAGCTGATAGTCGTATTGGGGAACGTGTACAAATCGGACCTTTTGCCCACATACGTCCGCAGTCCACATTAGGTAATAATGTGAAAGTAGGTAACTTTGTCGAAGTGAAGAAAGCATCGTTTGGTGAAGACAGTAAAGCATCACACCTGAGTTATATAGGTGATGCAGATGTCGGAAGTGGTGTGAACATCGGATGTGGTACAATAACAGTGAATTATGACGGAGAAAACAAGCACCTGACAACAATAGAAGATGATGCTTTCATCGGCTGTAATTCGAACTTGATTGCGCCAGTGAAAGTTGGAAAAGGAGCCTATGTGGCTGCGGGTTCTACCATTAACGAGGATGTTCCGTCAGAAGCGTTGTCCATAGCTCGTTCAAGACAGACGAACAAAGAAGGCTATGCGAGTAAAATGAAATCCATTAAAAAAGATTAACGGAGGGTTCCATCCATGGCAACTGGCTATAAGGATTCAAAACTGAAAGTATTCTCACTGAACTCAAACCCTGAACTGGCGAAAGAAATAGCTGATAACATCGGAGTAGACCTTGGTGAATGTACAGTCACGAGCTTTAGTGACGGTGAGATTCAAATTAATATCGAAGAAAGTATCCGTGGCTGCGATGTTTATGTCGTCCAATCTACTTGTGAGCCAGTCAATCAGCATATCATGGAATTATTGATTATGATTGACGCTTTGAAGCGGGCTTCTGCGAGAACGATCAATATCGTCATGCCTTATTATGGCTATGCCAGACAAGACCGTAAAGCGCGCGCTCGCGAACCCATTACGGCTAAGCTTGTGGCGGACCTGCTGGAGACAGCTGGAGCTTCCCGTGTCCTTATGCTGGACCTTCACGCCCCGCAGATACAAGGCTTTTTCAACTTGCCTATCGACCACCTGGTCGGAGTTCCGATCCTTTCTGATTACTTCGAAGAAAAGAACTTTGAGGATGTGGTCATCGTTTCTCCGGACCATGGCGGTGTAACACGTGCGCGTAAGATGGCTGACCGCTTGAAAGCACCGATTGCCATAATCGATAAACGTCGCCCGCGTCCGAACGTCTCTGAAGTGATGAATATCGTTGGTAACATCGAAGGCAAGACAGCTATTCTAATTGATGATATTATTGATACAGCAGGAACGATTACTCTTGCAGCCAACGCCTTAGTTGAAAATGGAGCCAAGGATGTGTACGCTTGTTGTACACACCCGGTCCTTTCTGGTCCAGCCATTGAGCGGATCGATAATTCTAAGATTAAAGAATTAGTCGTTACTAATACAATTCCTCTTGGAGAAGAGAAAACAAGTGATAAAATCACTGAACTATCCGTTGCCGGTTTAATTAGTGAAGCCATCATCCGCGTTCATGAACGTCAATCCATTAGTATTTTGTTCGACTAAAATTTCAGATTTCAGGTTTAACTCTTGTGAAAAACGGGAAATTGATAAAAATGATTGGTAAATTACTGGAGGTTGATTAATTTGGCTATTAATTTGAAAGCAAATCAAAGGCAAAATCTCAAACAATCCGTTACGCGTGATTTACGCTTAGAGGGCGAAGTCCCGAGTGTCGTGTACGGGAAGAATAAAGAACCGATGACGGTTGCTGTTAACAGCATAGAGCTACTTAAAACTGTTCGTGATGAAGGGAAGAACGCAATCATCTCCCTAAATATCGAAGGAAAAGATACAGTAGATGTTATGCTTCATGAATATCAAGTCGATCCTTTGAAGGATGAATTGATTCATGCAGACTTCTATATCGTTGACATGTCAGAAGAGATGGACGTTGAAGTCCCTGTACATCTTGAAGGAGAAGCCGCTGGCTCTAAAGAAGGCGGTGTCGTACAACAACCTCTTTATGAAGTGGCTGTCCGTGCGAAACCTGCAGACATTCCAGAGGAAATCGTTGTCGACATCTCTGAACTGAATATCGGTGACAGTGTAATGGTTAGTGACTTGAAAGAGGCACGTAAGTATGAAATCACTGAAGATGACAATACGACAATCGTTTCCGTCACTCCTCCGGAAGAAATGCCGGAAGAGCCAGACACAGATAATGCAGATGCAGAGCCTGAAGTCATCAATGAAAAATCAGACGATGAGGAAGAGGACTCTGAAGAGAAATCTGATAAGTAATAAATCGAATTGAATGATTCGGAAAGGGCGTGGCCAAGAAGGCCCGCCCTTTTTCTTAATATAAATTATTAAAACCCGGCCAGAGTATGTCATGTACTACATAAGCCATATCTTTATTAGAATCGAACGTGTTTTGACAATATTTTTGCTATAGCTTTGATATAATAAAGAAATAGAACAATCCAGTAAAGGAAGTTATGTATGAAGTGTATTGTTGGTCTTGGTAATCCAGGGAAAAAATATGAACAGACCCGGCATAATGTCGGTTTCATGGTGATTGATGAACTAGCTGCTAAAAATGGCTGGTCATTGAACCAGAAGAAGTTCAGTGGGATGTACACGATGGAGCGGGTGAACGGTGAAAAGGTCATATTATTGAAACCGCAAACTTACATGAACTTATCTGGTGAATCATTGCGTCCATTAATGGATTATTTCGATATTGAACTGGAAGATGTACTGGTCATCTATGATGATCTTGATTTGCCGCCGGGAAAGATCCGTTTACGGAAAAAAGGCGGTCACGGCGGCCATAACGGCATAAGGAGTATCATTGCGCAATTAGGTACGAAAGAATTCAAACGGCTCCGCATAGGCGTGGGGCGTCCTGAAGGATCGAAATCCGTTATTGACCATGTATTAGGCAGCTTTACTTCAGAAGAAAAAGATGCTGTTCGAGAAAGTATTCAACAAGCGACAAATGCTTGTGGAGCCTGGACAACGTACTCATTCAACGAGGTCATGAATGACTACAACGTAAAGTGAACCAGATTTGTCATCGTATAACAGTCAACTATGACGGAGAAACTACATACCATCACCTTTTCTAGGAGGATGGATATGAAAATTCGTTATTTCTGCCGTCATTGTCAAAACCAAGTCGGTGAATTAGACGCTAAGAAAGTGGATGTATCACAGTTGGGATTCGACCTTTTAAATGATGAAGACCAACAGCAAATGGTCCATATGACAACAAGTGGTAACATGGACATAAGGACGATTTGCGATTCGTGCAAAGAATCTCTGGATGAGCATCCACATTATCATGAGTTAGATTTTTTTATTCATTAAATCTTTGCCTTTGGATTATCGAAGGTCGGGATGGTGGAGGAGTTCGTTATGCAAGGTATTAAGGATTATCTATATCCACAGGATGATATTCATTCTGTTGTCGAAGGTTTCCGGTCAGGGATGAAAGAACAGATGGTTGCCGGTTTATCGGGAGCATCAAGAAGTGTACTTCTATCATTGCTGCAAGAGTCTTTGAAAAGACCAGTGATTTTAGTCACTCATCAACTGATCCAAGCCCAACAATTGTATGAAGATATGCAAGAATTGACCGACAGTGATCAAGTTCACCTTTATCCAGTCAACGAGCTGATTGCCTCGGAAATCGCGGTTGCTAGTCCGGAGCTTAGAAGTCAACGGATCGACGCACTTAGTCAATGGTTGAATCAAGAATCGGGAATATTAATCGCACCTGTGGCTGCCCTGAAACGGATGATGCCACCGAAAGCATACTGGGAGCATAATCAGCTCCCTTTTCGTGTTGGAGAAGAAATCAATTTGGATACTTATCTGGAACGGTTTGTAAGTATGGGGTATGAAAGGACGGAAATGGTAGCTACACCAGGGGAATTTTCCGTGCGTGGAGGAATCATGGATGTCTATCCACTTACCGCTGAATTCCCTTACCGTATTGAATTGTTTGATACAGAAGTAGATTCGATCCGCACATTCGATTCAGAAACACAGCGCTCCCATGAAAAGGTGGAGGCAGTTACCATCGGTCCTGCTACAGAGTTGCTTTTAACAGCGGAAGATTTCACACGTGCGTATCACAGGCTGGAAGAGGCCCTCGGTCATTCCCTGAAAAAGTTGACAAAGCCAGAAGCAAAGGAAACGTTGAACCAAGTAATTGAGCATGATTTGGATCGGTTGAAGCAACAGGACCGGTTCCAGGAAATGTATAAATATATCGGGTATTTCTATGAAGAACCTGTGAGTTTACTAGATTATTTACCTGGAAGCGGTATCATGGTGCTGGATGAGATGAGCCGGATTCAGGAAACAGCCAACCGTTTAGATCAAGAAGAGGCAGAGTGGCATCAAAGCTTACTGGAAGTCAATCAAACAGTACGTCAGCTCAATATATCTTTTGATTGGCAGGACGCCTGGGCAAAAATGGAGCATCCTCGTTTATATCTGTCTGTGTTCATGCGTCATATTCCCAATACTCAGCCTCAGAATGTCGTCAATATATCAAGTCGTCAAATGCAGCAATTCCACGGCCAGATGAACTTATTGAAAAATGAAATGGACCGCTGGATAAAGCAGGATTATTCAGTCATCATACTTGCGCCTGATGAAAACAGAAGGGAAAAGATACAGAGCGTTCTTGAGGATTATGAGATGGAAGCAGTTATCGCTAAAGAAGAAATTAGTCTTCCTTTAGTCAAACCTACGATTATCACAGGGAATATCAGCAGCGGCTTTGAATGGCCGATGCATAAGCTTGCTGTACTTACTGAAAACGAATTGTTCAAGAAACGGACTGCCAAACCGAAACGGAAGCAAAAACTTACGAATGCAGAGCGGATCAAGAACTATCAAGAATTGAAAGTCGGCGATTATATCGTTCATGCGAGCCATGGCATCGGTAAATATCTAGGGATTGAAACCTTGAAGATGGGCGGCAACCATAAAGACTTTCTTATGGTCCAATACTCAGGTAACGATAAGCTTTATGTGCCGATCGATCAAATTGATCTGATTCAAAAATATGTAGGATCAGAAGGTAAGGAACCGAAAGTATATAAACTTGGCGGAAGCGAATGGAAAAAAGTGAAAAGCCGAGTCCAATCTTCGGTAGAGGATATTGCGGACGACTTAATCCAGCTTTATGCGGAGCGGGAAGCTTCTAGAGGGCATGCTTTCACGGAGGATGGAGAGATGCAGCGAGATTTTGAAGTGGCTTTCCCATACGAAGAAACAGAAGACCAAGTCCGCTGTATTGAAGAAATCAAAACCGATATGGAACGTATCCAGCCCATGGATCGATTGCTCTGTGGTGATGTAGGTTATGGTAAAACGGAGGTTGCGATTCGAGCAGCCTTTAAAGCCATTGTGGAAGGTAAACAAGTAGCCTTGCTGGTGCCGACGACCATTCTTGCTCAACAACACTATGAAACCCTGCAGGAGCGCTTCCAGGGCTTCGGTATTAATATAGGCTTGATGAGCCGTTTCAGGACGAAGAAACAGCAAAAAGAGACGACTGATCGTTTGCGGAAAGGTTTGGTGGATGTCGTAGTCGGCACACACCGTATTCTTTCCAAGGATGTCCAGTTCAAGGACTTAGGTTTATTGATCGTGGATGAAGAGCAGCGCTTTGGGGTGAAACACAAAGAAAAAATCAAACAATTGAAGCATAATGTCGATGTACTGACATTGACTGCCACACCGATTCCCCGGACTTTGCATATGTCGATGCTTGGGGTAAGGGATTTGTCAGTGATAGAAACACCGCCTGCTAACCGTTTCCCGATTCAGACCTATGTGTTGGAGTACAACCCGATTTTTCTCAGAGAAGCAGTGGAAAGAGAGATGGCTCGAGACGGACAGGTGTTCTTTTTGTTCAACCGTGTAGAGAATATTGAACGGATGTCCCAAGAGATATCTGCTTTAGTGCCTGAAGCCCGAGTGGCCTTTGCTCATGGCCAAATGAACGAAACCGAACTGGAAAATGTCATGTTCTCCTTCCTGGAAGGGGAGTTTGATGTCCTTGTCAGTACGACCATCATAGAAACAGGCGTTGATATCCCGAATGTGAATACGCTTATCGTTTATGATGCGGATCGTATGGGCCTTAGCCAGTTGTACCAGTTGCGAGGTAGAGTAGGGCGCTCTAATCGGGTTGCATATGCTTACTTCACATATCAAAAGGATAAAGTATTAACGGAAGTAGCGGAAAAAAGACTCCAGGCAATCAAGGAATTTACTGAGCTTGGTTCTGGATTTAAAATTGCCATGCGTGACTTATCTATTCGTGGAGCCGGAAATCTACTAGGGGCCCAGCAACACGGGTATATCGATTCTGTAGGGTTCGACATGTACTCGCAAATGTTGAAAGATGCTATAGAAGCGAAACGTCAAGGCAAGGAACCTGAAGCGATCCAGCCTTTCCAGCCTGAACTGGACATGATGGTGGATGCTTATATTCCAGATGACTATATTGCTGATGAAAAACAGAAAATAGATATGTATAAGCAGTTTCAAGCGATTGAATCTCTGGAGGATATCCACGACCTTAGAGATGAATTAATCGATCGTTTCGGGGAATATCCAGAAGAAGTAGAAAATTTGTTCCGTGTTTCATCTATACGTTTACATGCAAAGAGGTCCCGTATCGAATCTGTCACAGAGAAGAAAAAGAAAATCGAAATGTTGATGGAATCCGAACAAAGTCAGCAAATCGATGGATCCAAACTGTTTGAATTCGCCAATCAATACGGAAGGATGGTTCAACTCGGGACAGAAGACAGCCAGTTGAAAGCAACGATCACCTGGGACCGCAAAAGTGAATGGAAACGCTACGAAATCGTGGAGGAATTTATCAGTAAGCTCCCTGAAATGATGAGAGAAACTACTACAGCTTAATGAACACCCCATCCGATAAGGATGGGGTTTTGCTTTGAAAAGAGGTTACCGGCGGATGTTGATTTTCGGCGTGGCCAGCACCACTTTATTTTCAGCCAGACCCTAAGGTCATCATCTTTATGAGGGTGATGACCTTATTAAATATGCAAATAGACCTCCATTACGTGCTTTATCCCGAGTTTTTTTTCAGGATCATGCTACCTCGCGTGAAAATCTTACATTTTTTATGAAAAAATCCATACAAAGGACGTATAGGTTTTTTCTGCTGAATCATACTATCCTTAATCACCCGCTTATTCTGCTTGCGCTTCATCAGGAGAATGGAAGGAAGTCATCACAGTAAAAGGAGGCAGCATAGAGAATGAAAGCAACTGGTATTGTTCGTCGTATTGATGATTTAGGTCGTGTGGTTATCCCGAAAGAAATTCGCCGTACGTTGAGGATACGAGAAGGAGATCCGCTGGAAATTTTCGTAGACCGTGAAGGTGAAGTGATTTTGAAAAAGTACTCACCAATAAGTGAATTGGGTGATTTTGCGAAAGAATATGCAGAAGCCCTTAGTGAATCTTTAGAAGTTCCTGTGTTGATTTGCGATAGAGATGAGTATATAGCAGTGGCCGGCAGTGCTAAGAAGGATTATATGAATCGATCCATTGGCGCAAAGGCTGAAGAGGTCATGGATGCTAGAAGCATGTCCTTCGAAAAGCACCCGGATCCAGTAGAGTTTATCCGAGGGCAAGAAGAAGATGTCATATCATACCTTATCTATCCTATTATCGCCCAGGGAGATCCTATAGGATGTGTCGTCGCGTTCAATAAAGAAGGTCCCCCGCTTGATGAAAGTACAACAAAAGCTGTGCAGACAGCAGCAAGCTTTTTAGCTAAACAAATGGAGTAATAACGTAGGTCAGGTCCGTGCGGGTAAGGGATCTGGCCTTTATATATGATATAATGAATGCTCTGAATACATATAATTAGAAAGGGTCCAAAATGACCAAATCTCGTAATCGTTCCGTACTCCAGGGAGCACTTATATTATCGTTTGCTGGTTTGCTCAGCAAAATCATAAGCGCAGGGTATCGCGTCCCGTTGCAGAATTTAACAGGGGATCTGGGATTTTATATTTACCAGCAAGTTTACCCGATTTTAGGCATGGCTTTAATTTTATCTTTGTATGGATTTCCTGCTGCTATTTCAAAACTGGTTTCTGAACTAGAGGAAAACAGAAATCCTCTGTCTATCCCTTCTTTTTATTTTCCGGTTTTCTTCTGGTTGATGGGAGCATCCGGGCTGATTTTCCTTTTAGGATATACACAAGCGCCGGGAATCGCTGAAATCATGGGAGATGAAAAACTGGTTCCTTCTATCAAAGCTTCCTTTTTTGCTTTTTTAATGGTGCCTTTCGTCTCTCTTTTTCGTGGTGTGTTTCAAGGGAAGAATCATATGGCCCCTACGGCTGTATCCCAAATTGTTGAACAAATCTTTCGTGTTACCATCATCATTACCACATCCGTTCTCGTTGCAAGAGGACAGGATGCTTATTCGATAGGCATCGGTGCTGCTTGGGGATCTATATCAGGTGCTGTCGGAGCGGCTTTATTATTAGGAAGCTGGCTAAGGAAAAGTCGACGGGTATGGACATGGGACCGTTGGAAAGGTACTACATCCTATATGAAAACAATCTTCTTCTATGGGGTGTTTATTTGCCTGAACTATATGTTATTGCTTTCTTTGCAGCTCGTGGACGCTTTCACATTGGTTCCAAGTCTTGTGAAAACAGAAGTGGGAATCGATTCAGCTCGTTTATTGAAAGGAATATTCGATCGCGGACAGCCTTTGATCCAGTTAGGTACGGTACTTGCTTCTTCCATCGCATTAGCTTTGATCCCTTCTGTCACAAGAAAACGATTGAACAACGACTTTGAGAGAGTGGAAAGTGCCATTTTAAGTGCTGTGAAGGTCACAGTCATGATTGCGTTTGGGGCTACAGCTGGTTTGGTTTTTCTATTTCCGTTGATAAATGAGGCCTTTTTTCAGGATTCACAGGGGACAGGTCCTTTGCGAATGTTGATGCTTGTCATTGTAGGCAGTTCAATTTCGATTACGATGTCATCTGTTCTGCAAGGGCTCGATTATGTAAAACAAACAGCTCTGGTAGTATTAGGTGGACTCGTAGTGAAAACAGCAGGGAACCTGATATTGATCCCTTCATTAGGGTTATATGGATCTGCGCTAGCTTCTATAATGGCTGTTACTTTTGTTTTGGTTGGAAATGTCGTAATCTTAAGACAAGAAATCTCTATACGAAAATGGTTATCCTTACCTTTGGTGCCGATTGTCTTTTCAACCATGGGGATGGTTATCGGGTTACAAATTCTAAGCACCTTTGTGCAATTATTTTGGTTCCCTGACCATCGCTTTACTTTATTGATTTATCTTTTAATCCTTACCGGTGTGGGAGCAATGATTTATTTGATCCTTTTGCTTCGTCTCGGGGGTTTTTCCAATAATGAAGTCGAAATGTTACCTTTTCATGAACAATTCATAAAACTATTGCCGAAAGGAATGAAGTAATGAATACCATTAAAGTACTCGGTCTTGGAGCGGCCGACATGGATCAGCTACCGCTCGGTGTATATCGAGAGCTGATCAGGACAGAAGCTCCTCTTTATGTTCGGACAAGTAAACACCCTGTCATTCAAGAGTTACAAAATGAAGGAGTGGCATGGGAGAGCTTTGATGAAATTTATGAAGCCCACCATCAATTTGGTGATGTATATATGGAAATTGTCAATCAGCTGGTCCGTGCCTCTCAAGAAGCGGATATCCTTTATGCCGTCCCTGGCCACCCGATGTTAGCAGAGCGGACGGTCCAATTGTTGATCGAACAAAGAGAGGCCGGTATGATAAAGCTCGATATCCAAGGTGGTCAAAGCTTTTTGGATGCTACCTTCACAGCTCTGGAAATTGATCCTGTCGAAGGGTTTCAGTTTATCGATGCGACAGATATGCGCCGTGAGCAGTTACAATATTTAAATCATACGATACTATGCCAGGTCTACGATTCGATGATTGCTTCTGAAGTGAAATTGACACTTCTTGAAGACCTTACTCCTGATTATCCTGTGACCATCGTCACAGCAGCAGGCAGTGATCAGGAAAAAATCATGACCATCCCTTTGGAAGAACTGGATCGGAATGTTGAAATAGACAACCTGACAAGTGTTTATATCCCTCCAGTAGAGAAAGATCAACTCAACCACCAATTCTTCCGATTAAGGGAAGTCATTCGGATATTAAGAAGCCCCGAAGGCTGTCCATGGGATCGGAAACAAACCAATGAATCCCTGAGGAAATATATGATTGAAGAAGCGTATGAGTTCATTGATGCGGTTAATCGCAGAGACGATGATCATATGGTTGAGGAATTGGGAGATGTTCTGCTTCAGGTAATGTTGCATAGTCAAATTGGGGAAGATGAAGGATATTTTACAGTCGATGACGTAATTATATCGATAACGGAGAAAATGATCCGTCGTCACCCGCACGTATTCGGAGAAACCAATGTGGAAAATGCCGATGAAGTCATTACCAACTGGGATGCTATCAAACAACAAGAAAAAGGTGGACAGCCTCTCTCTATCCTAAGTTCAGTGCCTGAAAGTTTTCCGGCACTCCTGCAAGCGGAGGAGCTGCAGAAGAAGGCAGCAAAAGTCGGATTTGATTGGAACACTGTCGACCCCGTCCTTGAAAAAGTAGAAGAAGAATGGCGGGAATTCCAAGAAGCACGTGATTCTGAAAACCGGGAAGAAATGGAGAAAGAGTTCGGTGATTGGTTATTTGCCATTGCTAATTTAGCACGGCACTATAAGATCAGTAGTGAAAATGCCCTTCAACGTACGAATAGAAAATTCAGGACTCGGCTATCTTCGATGGAAAAGGAAGCAGCTAAAGATGAACGGTCTTTGGAAGATTACGAGTTGGATTCTTTAGAAGAGTTGTGGGTTCAAGCGAAAGCAAAAAATAAAGGAGCGGAATAAATGATGCGTTTGGATAAATTTCTGAAAATTTCAAGATTGATCAAGAGACGCACCCTGGCAAAAGAAGTGGCTGATCAAGGTCGTATTCGTATAAATGGAGCACAAAGCAAAGCAGCAAGTAATGTAGCTATCGGTGATGAATTGACAATTCAATTCGGACAAAAGGTTTTGACGATTGAAGTGAAATCCTTGAAAGAAAACGTGAATAAGAATGAAGCGGCAACGCTTTATGAAATAAAAAAAGAAGAACCGGTCAACCAGAATTGAATAGTACGGAAACCACAGCTTGAAAAGGGCTGTGGTTTTTTGTGAAGTAAGAAATCATATCACACGGTGAAAATATTGGACTGTATAAGCGGGCTTCACTACCTGGATGTTCTTATCTTGCCGAGGCTGACATGGCGCTTCCGCTTTTGGCTCATCCAGCTACAGCGCCTAGCCTCTCGAGGTTTTAAGTCCATCCATTCTGTGAAGGAAGACCGCTTCACTACATGGATGTTCTTAAACTTGTCGAGGCTGCTCAAGGCGCTTTCGCATTTGTTTCATCCAGCTACAACGCCTACCCCCTCGAGGTCTTAAGCAAGCCCTTTGCTGTGACAAAGAACCGTCACTTCAAAGGTTTGCTTAAGCTTGTCGGGGGTGACCAAGGCGTTTCCGCATTCGGTGTTCTAATTCTCTTGTTTTTTTCATAGTTTGTACAAGAGAAGGAGGCTGGTATGTGATGGAAGGATTCGAGAAGGTTCAAGGGAATCGGAGTGAGCAACCGGTTGAGCATAATGTTAAGATATGGAATAGAAGAAATATAGAAATTTCAGGTGTGAAAGAAGTGGACAGCTTTGATAGTGAGGAGTTCTTGCTGCAAACATCGATGGGTTATCTTGTGATACGGGGTAATAATTTGCAGATGAAAAATCTGGATTTGGATTCAGGTGTCGTGTCAATCAAGGGGAAAATATATGAAATGACCTACTTGGACGAGCATCAAGGGGAGAAAGCTAAAGGACTATTTAGCAAGCTCTTCAAATGACTTTGACCACTCAGTTCATCACCATTCTATCCATGCTCGGTGGAGGTTTGTTCGTCGGTGCTGCGTTGGATACGTTCGAAAGGCTATTCCGCAAAAGGAACAAGAGAAGCTGGTTTGAAATAGTTTTTCAATTGGGATTCTGGCTTTTTCAGGCCGCTTTTCTTTTTTATTTGTTGTATTTGGCTAACTATGGGGAATTGAGAGTGTATGTATTTGTGGCGATTGTCTGTGGTTTTGCTGCCTACCGTGCGTTGTTTCAGAACCTTTACTTACGAACGCTTGAAGTTTGGGTACGTCTTTGTATGACTATTTTGAGGTTTTTAAGAAAGATGATTTATTATTTATTTTTTCTCCCCTCGAAAACCATCATTTTACTTATTATTTCTTTACTTCTTGGCGTTTATAAGATACTTTTAAAGGGTATCATTATATTGTTTCTTGTCATATTTTATCCAATCCGGGTGTTTTTTCAGGTCATTTGGCGGTTCTTGCCGAAAAACATGAAAATTTACTTAAGGCATTTAGCAGGTTTTTTGGATAAAATAAAGAATACAATGAAGAACTGGATGAAACGAATCCAAAAGTAAAGGAGGCCAAACGCACATGGCAAAGGGACAGTCGGAGTCGGTAGCACGTCTGGATTCTACATACATGAAGCACTACGATGCCTATCTGGACAGACATCAAAGAAAAAAGAAGCGCTTAATTCGCCGTCTTGTTATGTTTGCCCTGTTAGTGGCGGTTGTTAGTGGCTCCATGGTGATGTATCACATGAAACAACAAGCTTTGTACTCTGAAAAACATGAGCAATACGAACAACTACAACAACAAATGAGTGCTTTGAAGGAAGAGGAAAAAGGTTTAGAGCAGGAGATTGAACTTCTGAATGACGAGGAATACGTATTGCAAATTGCGAGGACGAATTATTTCTTTTCCAAAGAGGGAGAAATCATCTTTAAAATGCCTAATGAGGACCCGTCATATTGACACTCTTTTCAAAGCTTATATATAATATATAGGAACGATACTTTTTTTATCGAAATTTTAAGGAGGAGCAATTTTTTTATGTCAATTGAAGTAGGCAGCAAGCTGCAGGGTAAGGTAACGGGAATCACTAATTTCGGAGCGTTCGTCGAGCTTCCAGATGGTAAGACGGGGCTGGTTCACATTAGTGAAGTTGCCGACAACTATGTTAAAGACATTAATGAACACTTAAGCCAGGGAGACCAGGTGGAAGTGAAAGTCATCAATGTCGGAGATGATGGAAAGATCGGACTCTCCATAAAAAAAGCAAAAGAAAACAACCGAAGCCGTCGTCCGTCTAAACCTCGTAAACCGGCTGAATCATTCGAACAAAAGATGAACAATTTTATTAAGGATAGCGACGAACGTCTGGCATCATTGAAAAAGCACACGGAATCCAAACGTGGAGGTCGAGGTTCTAAAAGAGGATAGCTTGCTGTCTAGGACAATGAGTAAAAGGTGCGCGTCTTTCATATAAAAGAACAGATCCATTTTGGATCTGTTCTTTTTTAATTCTATTGTTATTACTTAAAGGTGCAAGATTGTTGAAGACTCGATTCCGAGGTGAGGGGGTTCGTTACCTAATAAGGTATAGGGATGGTTCTGAAATAACTCGCTTTCCTGCGGGGGAACTGGCAAGCCCCCTCGGTCATTGAAGCAGAGCATCCGGAGATGTTTCCACCCCATCGGTCCCTTGCGATATCCGTTTTCCCAGCTACCATCTCCACATACAAAAGCCTCGAAACTGAGTCTTCCGGATGTGGGGGGCTTTAATTGAATAGTTCATAGTAGGAGGAGCTATTCCCATTATATAAAAAGTACAGCAGCTGTTTTTTTCGTATGCTTATGGATATAAAGAAAGTGCCGCATTCTCTATTATGAGAATGCGGCACTTTTTAGGACAAGAATGTTTCCGATGACCCGTACGGGATTCGAACCCGTGTTACCGCCGTGAAAGGGCGGTGTCTTAACCACTTGACCAACGGGCCTATATGTATGAAAAAAATAAATGGTAGCGGCGGAGGGGATCGAACCCCCGACCTCACGGGTATGAACCGTACGCTCTAGCCAGCTGAGCTACACCGCCATGTTGGAAAATGTTTTCTCAAAGTCACAAGGAATATAGTACACCATGAAAAAAAAACTGTCAACAAAAAATAAAAATATCAGATTAGTCTGTCTATTTCGCTAGGGAATGAGGGAGTTTTTTGGAGACATAAGGGTGTGGCCGGGGTTTAATTTGTAGAAAGAGCCTTTGTTTCTGTGAAAACTATCGAAGTTTTTGTTTCTGCTCTCCTGTTGTTTTGACAAAATGCTTGTCCAGCATGTGGTTTAATAGGGTTCACAAAGAAGGAGTGATGATGATGTTAGGAACAGTTTCAAAACGAGGAAGTCGTCAAGCAGCTGTACGAGGGTCAGGAATCGTTCAAGGGTTACAAAAGGTTTCGTTCGGTGCATTTTCTTTTATGGCGAACAAAGGGGTGTTCCATATGGTGTTGGCCTTATTGTTGGGGCGAGCCATTATTTTATCATCCATGGCCCCTTTTGGAGTCGCATTCCTCGCGGTGATCTGGTGGTTGAAGCGTCCTCTCGTCATACCCGTAACGATTGTAATGGCAGCCGGGGCTTCTACATACAGCTACGGCCATGCGGGTTTCGTTGTGGGGGCTTCCACGACTTTTTTGCTCTTAAGCCTGGCGCTGCACAAAACAAGTCACCCCCAGAGATGGCTGCCGACGCTAGCGCTACTGGCCAGTTTAATTCCGAGAACGGCCAGTTTGGCTTTACTGGATCGTTGGCAGCTGTACGAACTTACTTTGATGTTTGCAGAAGGAGTGCTCAGTTTTATCCTTGTACTTATCTTTATGCAGAGTATTCCTCTTTTAACACCACAACGATTTCAGCCTTCATTGAAAAATGAAGAAATTGTTTGTTTGATTATATTATTGGCTTCTGTATTAACAGGCATGATCGGCTGGCAGATCCAGGGTGTGGCCGTGGTCGACGTTTTTGCTAGATATTTAGTTATTTTGCTTGCCTTTACAGCGGGAGCAGCTATCGGTTCAACGGTAGGGGTGGTGACAGGACTCGTGCTGAGCTTATCAAACATGGATCATATCTATCAAATGAGCCTGCTTGCATTTTCAGGCTTGTTAGGAGGGTTATTAAAAGAAGGAAAAAAAGCCGGAGTCAGTGCAGGGCTTATCGTCGGTACACTGCTGATCGGCTTTTATGTAAGCAATGGCGCTGACTTGCCTGCTTCTTTATGGGCTACCGCCTGGGCGGTTGCATTGTTTATGCTGACACCTAATTCTTGGGTCAAACAGTTGTCCAGGTATATTCCGGGTACAGATGAACATCATTCGGAACAACAAAAATACTTACAAAAGGTACGTGATGTCACGGCAGTCAGAGTTGGTAAATTTTCTGATGTTTTTCATGCATTATCCAAAAGTTTCACCCATTTAGAATCCCCTAAGGAGGAGAGTGGAGAAGCAGAAGAAATAGATTATTTTCTAAGCCATGTGACTGAAAAAACATGCCAGTCCTGCTTCAAAAAAGAAAAGTGCTGGGTCAAGCAATTCGATGACACTCACGATCTGATGACAGATTTGATGTCTGAACTGGATGAGAAAGGAGAGCCGAGCAGGATGCTCAGAAAGAACGTCGATCAACACTGTGTGAAATCACAAAAGTTGATTGATACGATGAATCATGAACTATCTTTTTATCATGCAAATAAAGAACTGAAGCGCCAGGTTTTAGAAAGTCGTAAATTTGTAGCGGAGCAGCTTCAAGGCGTTTCAGATGTCATGAATAAATTTGCAGAAGAGATTGTTAAGGAACGAGAGCACCATGAGCATAAAGAGCAAGTGATCTACCACGCTTTAGAGCGGATGGGGATGGTGATAGAAAAACTGGAAATCTATTCTTTGGATGCAGGAAATATGGACTTGGAATTGGTCGTGGAGATTGACAACTATCGTGGGGAAGGAGCGAAAGTCATCGCACCAGTCTTGTCGGATATATTAGGAGAGACGATCGTCGTTACAATGGAAGAAATCTCTCCATATCCACATGGTAGGTGTTATTTGACGTTTGGTTCTGCAAAACATTATTCTATTGAGCCTGGAGTCGCCCATGCGGCTAAAGGAGGCGGGTTCATTTCAGGGGACAGCTTTACAATGATGGAATTAGGAAGGGGCAAATATGCCCTGGCCATCAGTGATGGGATGGGTAATGGTGAACGCGCACATGAAGAGAGTATGGAAACATTACGGCTGTTGAAGCAAATCCTGCAATCGGGTATTCAGGAGTCTGTAGCGATTCAGTCTATTAATTCGATTCTTTCATTAAGAACGAATGATGAAATCTTTTCTACACTGGATTTAGCCGTAATTGACCTCCATCAAGCTACATCTAAGTTCGTTAAGGTTGGAAGCACACCAAGCTTTATCAAAAGAGGGGAGCAGATATTCACAGTTGAAGCTGGTAATTTACCGATGGGGATCATTCCGGAAGTCGACGTTGATATGACGAGTGAGCAACTCAAGGCAGGAGACTTCCTTCTTATGATGAGTGATGGCATTTTGGAAGGACCCAAACAAATTGAAAATGTGGAAATGTGGTTAAAACGGAAAATCAGGGAAATTTCCACAAAAGACCCACAAATGATGGCTGATCTTTTATTAGAAGAGGTAATAAGGACTCAGTCTGGATCAATAGATGACGATATGACAATTATTGTCGCACGGATCGATCGGTATATGCCGGAGTGGACATCGATTCCTGCAGAGAAAAAAGAGGCCTAGAATAAAGTATAGATTTCCTCCTTTTCGGCGAAGATGGAAGCAACGAAACAGGAGGGATGAATAATATGAAACCAGGCCGATTGAAGCAGATTCTTTTGTTAACGGATGGATGCTCGAACCATGGAGAAGACCCGGTTGTGGTAGCAGCCCTTGCTCGTAACCAGGGAATAACGGTCAATGTGATTGGCGTTCTTGACGATCGGCAAAATGGCAGGCCACAAGGGCTTGAAGAAGTTGAAGCGATTGCCGAGGCAGGTGGAGGCGTCAGCCAAATTGTATATCAGAAAAGTTTGTCCCAAACCGTACAAATGGTGACGAGACAAGCCATGACCCAAACGATTCAAGGTGTCGTTAATAAAGAATTACAAGAGATCTTAGGGAAAAATCAAACAATCGAAGAACTTCCACCTGAACAAAGAGGGGAAGTAGTTGAAGTTGTGGATGAGTTAGGGGAGCAGTGTGACCTTGAAGTGCTTGTCCTAGTCGATACGAGCGCCAGTATGCATCATAAACTCCCGACCGTGAAGGAAGCATTATTCGATCTTTCCCTGAGTTTGAATGCAAGGTCAGGTTCAAATCAATTTAGTGTGTATGCTTTTCCTGATCCTAAGAAAACGATACGCCAAATGGTGGATTGGACTCCGGAGCTTGGTGAAATCCACGGTATATTCTCAAAATTGAACAGTGGCGGGTACACCCCGACCGGTCCTGCGTTGAAAGAAGCTTTATACAGTTTTGCAGGAATGCCTTTGCTTGAGCGCATACGAGATGAGGAAGATCCTTATGAAGAAACAGGCTTTTAACCTTTCACCTGGTATGTCTGTGAGGGGTAAGTGGAATGGGCATGTATATACCATAATCAAAAAGCTGGGCTCAGGGGCGTGCGGCACCGTTTTTAAGTGCCGTTCCCATCAAGGGGATACGTATGCCCTTAAGGTTGGCGAAGATAGCTCTCGAATGATGTTAGAAGTAAATATGCTCAAGAAATTCAGCAAGGTCCAAGGGGTGAAGCTTGGACCTTATTTTGTTGATGTAGATGATTGGGTGGATGGCACAGGAAAGACTTATCCATTCTATATCATGGAATATGTCGACGGTAAACCGCTCCCTCAATTTTTAAAGGGGAAAACACAAGAATGGGTGGGAATTTGTACAGTTCAGCTGTTATCGGATCTAGAAAACCTCCATAAAGAAGGGTATGTATTCGGGGATTTGAAGACAGATAATTTGTTGATGTCCTCCTCCCGTGTCCGTTGGATTGATGTAGGAGGGGTGACGTCTGTCGGAAGAGCCATTAAAGAATATACAGAGTTCTATGATCGAGGATATTGGGGGATGGGTTCGAGAAAAGCGGAACCTTCGTACGACTTATTCGCTGTAACTATGATCATGTTGGAAATGGCTTATCCGCAAAGGTTCGAAAAAAGTTCCCATCCTTTGAAAAAATTAGAAACGAAACTGGCTGCTTCATCCCTGCTCAAACCTTATCGGCGCTTTATCCAGCAGTGCTGGAAAGGAAAGTTCAAGAATGCATCAGAGATGAAAACCGGATTGTCTGATATTCTAATGAAGCGGCAGAAACCGCTTCCCTCATCTCGTATTAGGAAAAGGAGCGGCAGCGGGGAAGCAGAAGGTGCGGAATTGACAGCTTTATCGATAGTGGCTGGGTTAGCTTTCAGTTTTTCGATTTTTAGTTTTTGGTTTTGATAGGTATTCTTTTGCAGAACGTTAGAAGAGTGATACGATAAGTAGAGATAGACTGATTCAGACAGGAGGAACGTCAAATGGATCGGATTATCCATACGTTCATCTCAAAACACCAACTACTAGAACCGAATGATAAAGTACTCGTTGCTGTATCTGGAGGGCCGGACTCAATCGCCCTTCTTCATTTTTTGTGTTCTTTAAGAAAGACAATGCCTCTGAAAATTATCGCGCTTTCCGTTGACCATGGATTACGGGGGCAGGAATCCATGGAAGACCTTGATTTTGTCGAAAACATTTGTAATAAATGGGATGTAGAATTTGTCGGAACTTCAGTGGATGTGAATTCGTATAAAGAAGAATCAGGGAAAGGGACACAAGAAGCTGCACGTACCCTCCGCTACTTTTTTTTCGAAAAGATGATGAATACGTATCAGGCTGATAAGCTCGCAATGGGTCACCATGGGGATGATCAGGCTGAAACAATCATGATGCAGCTTGTGAGAAGTGCCCGCCCGGAAGCGGTCCACGGAATCCCTGTAAAGCGACCGTTTGCTAACGGTGAAATCATTCGTCCGTTGTTGGGAGTTTCCAAAGCTCAGATCGCCTCCTACCTTGCAACTCACCATATCGAAGCAAGAATTGATCCAACGAATGAAGAGACAGATTATACTCGCAATGCTTTCCGCCGGCATGTCTTGCCTTTTATGAAAGAACAAAATCCTAAATTCCATCAACATATGCAGGCGTGGAGTGAAAGGGTCAGAGACGAAAGGGTATACATAAGAGAGCAGGCGCAAGAAGTCCTGAAAACCGTTCATTTTTCTTCAAATGTTGAGAAATTCGTACAATTTTCAAATCGATCTTTTAAAACATTCCCGCTTGCTTTACAAAGGACAGCCTTTCATCTAATATTGAACTATCTGTATATGAAGCAAAACGAAGACATTTCTTATTTGCATGAAGAAATGTTCATGAACCTTTTAAGTGATGAAAAACCGAACGCAACCTTGGATTTTCCGCAAGGTTTAAAAGTGACACGAGCCTATGATGAAATCACATTATCTTTTCACGCTGCGCAGGAACCAGAAGCGTTCTCATACACCTTCCAACCAGGGGAGGAGGCAAATCTGCCTGATGGTTCGTTAGTAATTGCAGAGTGGACAGAAGAGTGCGAATCTGCAGGTCGGTATGTACACCTATGTGATTCCCATCACGTAAAGCTGCCTCTAGTGGTTCGCACACGAAAAGATGGCGATCGAATGCGCTTAAAAGGGATGAGAGGATCGAAAAAAGTGAAAGATATTTTTATCGATCAAAAAGTCCCTGCAAGATTGCGTGATACATGGCCGATTGTGACAGATCAAACAGGAGAAATCTTATGGGTGGTCGGTTTAAAAAAAGGCGGGGTTCTTATCGACCTGTCTTCAGGTCCATGGCTTCGGTTACAATATAAAAACAAAGCA